>CAZRPK010000184.1:0-4382 GCA_964601915.1 uncultured Kangiella sp.
AGATTATGCTCTAGAGATTGGGCTAAAATACCGAATTGATTTTTGCGATTGGTATTATAAGACGCCTTATGAATTATTTACGGGGTAGTCAGAGATATTAGTGGCTACATAACAATTGCACTTATTACTTGAATTCAAGCTGATTAATCTTTGATAAAATCAAATTAAGCCGGTTCTCTAAGTCTCTTTTAACGTTGAGTACTTCAACAATATTTCCTTGATTGTGCTCTTTTCCGAGGTCAAGATCAGTGATGTAAATTGGGTATTGTTCATCCGTGTTTCTTTTTCTTAAAATATCCTGAGCCAGTTTTGTGTAAATAATTTCTTCATCGATGCCAAAGAGATAATCCATCTCATTTGAATAAAAGTTGAAAGCTAATGGATTAGGATTGTTTGCCACTTTAATCGCTTGTATCAAATTAAAGTTATTCATATTTGAATGAATATTTTTTAACGGTAAAAATCTTACCCTTGGTGTTTGTTGTTTATTAGGTTGTTGAGAGGTTTTCACTGTCGTTTTGTTGGTTTCCATTATTTCACATTTAAAATAGTCCACTTCTAGTGTTTTCAAATCACCAATACGATTTTCAACTTTCATTAAGAATTGTTGATAATGCGCAATAATTTGTTTAACACTGACATTTTTGTGTTTACGGGTGTGGATTACCCCCAAATTAGATTTAAAAATAATTTCAATTGTTTGTTCACTCCCCTCAATAATAAAACATTGATGATTTTTATTTGAACGCCTTAACAATACTGATTCTTCAATTGGCCGCAAAAGCAAATAAGGATCAATATCCACCTTTATTTTTTTACCTTTCGGATACTCTTTATCAATAGAGTGAATGCTATTTAATAACATTTCTCTATTTGTTATCAAACAATAATTAGTCTGTTTATTATCAAAACCAACCGATAAGAACTGCCTACCAATTGACATTAAATAATAATTTTTCAACTTACTTGTTCGACTTTTTGAATAATAATAAGACCACTTTTCAAATAAGCCAGATACTCGTTCAACAATAGCTTTATTTTGGAGTAAACCATGACAATAAAAAGAAGGCTTATCTAGTGTATATAACTCACTGATTACGTCACTATATTCTTTGAAAAATTGAGGAAGTGCATCATCACCTTGAAAATATGCGAGATCAATTTCGCCCCAACTATTAAGTGAAAGCACATGAAATGAAAAAGCTAAATTGTTTTTTTCTGAACTTAAAGATAAACAATCAGAATTATTTGCTACTAGATATCGATCATGATTTTTTTCATGTAATAATGGATCAATACCTGTATTAATAAACAAACCCATTGAAAGTGTTTTTGCAGACTCTCTAAAATTTAAATTAATATGTTTACCTTTTTCAAAGTTGATCCACTTCAATATTTCTCGTGTTGTTTGTTTAGCATAGTCTTGATCAAAATAAGGGTTATCAGTGTAGAGGTGAAAGTGAGTATTTCCCCCAATCACTTTATTGACACATCCCCAGGTCAAACAGTCAAATAGTGATATTGCAATATATATCGACTTATTAATTAGTAATTCCTTTCTTGGCACTTGATCTTGATAGACAGACCAAACACCATCACTCTCTGATAATGTTAAAGTATTCTCAGTGATATTTCTTGCGAGACCATTATTTAAACTATCAACCTTTCCATTACGTCTTTCGAACGAGGCGTAAAGCTGTCGACCAAGGTACGTTAACTCTTGTTTTATATTCTTGTTCATCACTCCTTGTACCCGAGCAAAGTTTGATAAAAAATAATAACAACTGGTTAACTCTCTAATTAAATCTTTTCGCTGTGCTACAACGGTGTCTATCTTCCAGTTTGGACGGTTATTGAGCCTCTCTAGCGTTGCCGAACTCCACCCCCAATCATTAACTAAGTTTTTCATTAATTCATAACGCCAACCCTTTGTATTTTCATAACGACTATTTAGTGTTATTTTCAATCCTGATTTAAGGTAGAAGGAACGCCGTAAAAACTCTAATTTTTGCGGTGATTGTTTAAGTGTTGCTTCAGAAAATTGAAGCAATAAAAGATAAGGATCACATTCTTTTGATTTCAATTGATTATCATGTAAAATTGACTTCAGTTGTGAAGACAATATTCCACCACAGGGATGATTTTGCGCATAAACCTCTAATGACATTAACTTTACAAAAGACTTATAAGGTGACTCAATTGACTTATATAATAGCCATAAGGTTGCAGTAAAATACTCAACTGCTGGTATTGTTTTGATTTCACCAAAATCTATCCAATCGTGTTCATCTAGGTGTTTTTGCTTAATCAGCCTATTTGCGAATTTTTCGTAATCTTCCGATTCAGGAATTAACCACCAAAGCGGTTTTCTTCCTACCAACCAAATAGCCGTTCTATAAAACTCATCCAGCAAAAGAAAACGCTGTGTATTTCCACAATTATCATCATCTAATTGCTTGCTGTTTACTTGACTAAAATCAGCTTTATGGACTAAATAAAAATTTAACTCAATTCTTTTGTCTGCAAACCACTTTTTTATATTCTCTGCTTTTTTAGTTAATTTTTGACTTAGTTCATCAGAAAGTTTATCCGTAAAACAAATCCATAAGTCAATATCACTTGATATAGATTGCCCTAATGTTCCCATACTACCCATTAAAAATAGACTGGCGATTGCAAAAGAGTGATAAGCCTTTGATTGATAGTCAAAGCTCTGACTGACTGTTTTTACAATTTGTTTTTCTAAACCTGTGGGTGAATAATTAGGGATCCCACAAGGCGTAAAACTATCATGATAACCTGGAAGCATTGGGTGATTAACATGAAATAATAGCGGTAACAGTCGTAAATAGTCTTGCTGCTTCAGAGTTAGAGATGCCAACATACGATCAAATCTAGTTTGAGAAAGCACTAAAAAATCATTCTCCATTTTTTTTAGATATTTTTTATCTATCTCATTCAATTTCTTCGACGTCTCTATATGCTACAATTATTCTATAAGTTCATTGCAATTCTAATAGCAATAAGACAACCAAAATTTTGTAATTGGTTTTTCTTTGCCTTTAAAGAAGCGTTCTACACGATGCTCTCTAATGAGTATAGTTTGCATAAAATTAATTGGAGAACTTATTTACACACCAATCACTCTGCATAAGATAGAAGGTTTAAAATGGAAAAGAATGCGGCTCAAATACTAGAATTATCTCCTATGGGGATAATAATCACCGATAAAAATACAAGAATCACTTGGTGTAATAGCCGTTTTTTAAGCGATAGTAGTTTAGATAAAAACGATGTGCTCGATCATTTGTTTGCTTCTTTACCTATAGAAGGCGATGGTTTTTCTAACGATGCGAGCAAAAGTATCAATTTACAGCTTTTTGATACAAACACCCATTTAAGGAAATCTTTTCTATATTGGCAAGTTAACTTTACAGACCCCGACGGACAGCGAATTCATTATTTTATTCTACAACGCAAAGCCCCCAAATCATCTAAGCTTAATGCTAATGTCCGCTTGCCAAAACGAGCTAATTGGCTTGAATTTTTAGATTATGAAGTAAGTCGTAGCAGAAGATATCAAAACCCCCTTTCTCTGATGAAATGCCACCTACTAATCTCAGAAAATCCTCAAAAAGTAGATGAAAATGACATTCAAACATGCATCAAAAGTACCTTAATGGAGGAATTACGCTGGGCCGACATGATTGGTAATACACAGCAAGGAAGTTATTTAATGGTATTACCAGAAACTCCTCAAGGATCCACACTTGCACTACAAGAAAAATTGCGAGATGCAATAGCTCTTGAACTTAAAAGTCTATCAGCCGACTTAGCCGTAACCCTTGTTTTCGGTATCGCTCACTGGGAAAAACATGATGATTCCTCTACATTACTAGAAAAAGCTCGTCAAAACTTAGTGGTTGAGCTAGAAGCCCTTTTACCCTAAGTTATTACCCGTTGATTCATTTCCATTAAACCTATCCTGCATAGAAATTTCTATTCTAAGTCTAATTTGATCTAAAAAGGTAAATTAAGGAATTTTCCGTGTAGCCGATGAATAATCTATCAGGCATAAAACTATTAATTCGCTAGCATGAATTTATATTTAACCCTGAAATTGACACTATTTTAGGCATTGTTTTACCTTTATTAAAGAGAACTGTTAAATTGCAATCAATAGAAAAAACATACCTACGCATCATTACCATTCCTACAGTCATTATGTTGACATTAAAAGATAGAAGTATCTATAAAAATGCTGGTAATCAAACAAGAATCTGGAGTTTCAACAAAGCAAAAATAGGTGTGCAAAGAAAAGCGCGCCTAATACTCTCTATCACTAAACAATTTTAAAGTTTGTAAACACTGCGAGCATAAAG
>CAZRPK010000185.1:0-4345 GCA_964601915.1 uncultured Kangiella sp.
ACCTTATTAAATACGGAATACTATCAACCGCACTAACACTATCTTTAAATGTCTTCTCTGGAGAATCTGAAGATAAAGGGTTAGCTATTGCTCAAGAAACTAAAGCAATCGATTTAGGATGGAAAGACTCAAGTGCAGTACTTGAGATGATATTAAAGAACCAACACGGTGAAACATCCACTCGAAAAATGCGCATGAAAAGTATCGAACAAAAAGATGATGGTGATAAAAGTCTGAATATTTTTGATTCTCCACGCGATGTTAAAGGCACTGCTTTTCTAAGTTTTTCACATCCTGTTGGCAACGATGAACAGTGGTTATATCTTCCTGCATTAAAAAGAGTCAAACGAATTTCGTCAAGAAATAAGTCAGGTTCTTTTATGGGGAGCGAATTTTCCTTTGAAGATTTAACTTCTTTTGAAGTAGATAAATATACTTATCAATATTTAAGAGATGAGCTTGTAGATGGAGACAATTGTTGGGTCGTTGTACAGTATCCGGTTGATAAATATTCAGGTTATAAAAAGCGTATTGTTTGGATTGATCAATCAGAGCACAGAATTAGAAAAACAGATTTTTATGATCGTAAAGATACGCTATTAAAAACATTGACTATGACTAAGTTTTACCACATTAACAAAGCTTTTTGGCGTCCACAAATGTTATCTATGGTCAATCATCAGTCGGGGAAAAGTACGATTCTAAATTTTAGTGAATATGTATTGTCAACGGGTTTGAATGAAAAAGACTTCAATAAAAATGCGTTAAAAAGAGCGCGTTAAAAGATCTAAATATAATTCAACTCTGATTTAATATTTTGAAAGAGAATAACCATGTTTAAAAAATTTCATCATCCTACGATGTTTTGCCTCCTAGCGGGGCATTTTTTTATTTCTTTAACCTTCTTATCAACTGTTGAAGCCAACGAATTTGAAGTCCGTGGAAACTTCGAAGTTCAAAGTCGCTTCTTTTATGAAGATCCTCTTTTTTCTAGCCAACACGACCAACAGTTATCTGTTGCGGCAGCTCCTGAATTTTTCTGGAGTTGGAACAATAGTGATGACAGTTTTGAATTTGTACCATCTGCTCGAGTTGATCAATACGATAGTGAAAGAACTCATATCGATATTCGTGAGTTTAGCTGGGTTCATGTTGGTAATGATTGGGAAACACGGATCGGAATAAGAAGAGAATTTTGGGGCGTCACTGAATTTCAACATTTAGTCGATATCATTAATCAAAGTGATTCAGTTGAAGATGTTGATAATGAAGATAAATTAGGTCAGCCCATGCTTAACCTTTCGTTAGTTAAAAGTTGGGGAATTGTTGATATCTATTTACTCCCTTATTTTCGTGAAAGAACCTTTGCCGGAGCGGAAGGGCGACCAGGAATACCATTTGTTAATACTGACAATCCTCTATATGAATCTATAGATAAAGAAAAACACTTAGATTTTGCAATTCGTTGGGCACATACTATCGATGATTTTGACCTCGCTATTTCATGGTTCGAAGGTACAAGCCGCACTCCTAACTTAATTCCATCAGTTGCCAATCAAGGTGCTCTAGAACTTACTCCCTATTATACTCAAATTAAACAATTAGGCGTTGAATTTCAAGCAAGCTTGGAATCAAGCCTATTAAAACTAGAAGTAGTCCATAACAATAATAACCTAAAAGATTATTGGGCATTACAAGGCGGAATTGAATACAGCCAATATGGAATATTTGAGTCAAACGCCGATCTAGGCTGGTTAATTGAATACGCATGGGATGAAAGAGGAAACGATAGTCCATCTAACTTTCAAAATGATTTGTTTTTTGGTAACCGCTTAGCACTTAACGATATTCAATCAACGGAAATATTGTTTGGTTTTAGTTATGATTTAGATTTTAATTCTACGAGTGTTTTAATAGAAGCTAGCCGACGATTTGGTGATAGTGTTAAAGTGTCTTTAGACGCTCGATTTTTTGAGTCTAATGAAATACGAGATCCCTTATACTTATTTAGACGAGATGATCATATTCAATTGACTGGCCAGTATTATTACTAATTATAAAAGTTAAGTAACTCAATATCTATACTCCCTCACATCAAGATGTAGCGAATTAACATCCATCATAAATGGCTAATAACTCTTTAACATTACCTCTATTCTTCCCGTCTCGGCTAATAAAACGTCGGACAGAGAAAGATTCTATTTCAGCATCCTGATATATCTGCCGAGTAATTGTGTTATCGTGGTTAGAGATAACAACTCTGACACCACGATTTGCCAAATGTTGAGCACGATAAGCTAGTTCGACTTGCTGATCATAGGAAAAACTCTGAGTCGCGTAGCTGGTAAAACTTGCAGTAGCTGATAATGGCACGTAAGGAGGGTCGCAGTAAACTACGTCGCCCTTTCTAGCTCTATTCATTAACGATACAAAATCACCACAAACAAATTTAGTTTTTTTAGAAACCCCAATAAAGTGGAGCATCTCTTTCTCTGGGAAGTAGGGGGTGTCATAACGCCCGAAAGGCACATTGAATCCCCCGCTTTTGTTATAACGGCATAATCCGTTAAAACCGAATCTATTCATATAAACAAACAAGGCTGCTCTATGTCTCCCTATAGCACCATTATTGAACTCTTCTCGGAATTTTAAGTATTGAGCCTTTTTATTATTTGGTTCCGTAAAAAATGAGCGGCTATATTGAATAAATTTCATTCTTTCTTTTTTTAAACATTCATATAAATTAATTAAATCAGGATTAATATCACCCAGTAAATAGCGGTCAAATGGTAAATTCAGAAATACGGAGCCTGCCCCCACAAATGGTTCAATTAATTTACTACCTTGCAATAAAGGTTGCAAACGATCAAGGAGGCGGTATTTACCACCTGCCCATTTTAAGAATGGTCTCGATCTTTGTAAAGTCATGGAGGCAAGGTTTATATTTAAAGTGGCAAAAACGATATTATTCTATTTTACGGAACAGACAATCTATTGGAAAGGTTTATTAGACTTAATTGTTTATTAGATTTTATATTTGCTTTTCTAGACTTAAGAATGCTTAGTTTAAGCAATTAAACTAAGCGGAATATTTGATGTTTGGCTATCCAAAGCCCCTGAATTCTCGATTTTCTGTTCTAACGCTCGTGATTCTCGAAGTGCTCTCACAGGATTTAACCCTTCATCAGTAGAAACCCTTTTATCTTGAACTTTAGAGGATTGCCTTGCTTCTTGCAAACTTTCTAAATTTAATTCCACTTGCGCCTCACTTATACCCGCCGACGCTAATGCTGCCACTTTTCGATCTTGTGAAGAAGGTTGTGCTGGCGCTAAAGCTGCACGCTGAACTTGTTGTAACTTTGTAATGGTAGCAGATGGATCATTGGCAACCTTAGAAATATCGATAGAAACATCACCAGAGGTAGCATATCGCTTTCCATCTGGACCACTGGTAAAATTTAAGTTTGGACTGCCCGCTAAAGATCCGCCAACCGAAGCATGTGCGGCTTCATGCGCCCTCACCTCTTTGTCTCTAGATTGTAATTTAGCCACTTCTTGTTGTTCTACCAGATCTAAATCTGAAACACTATTAACGGATTTATTAGTATCTTCAGAATTACTATCATCTTTCTGATCACTTGTAGGTTCTTCTCTGTTATTTTCAGTTTGTTCTTTAATCGTCTTGTCTTGAATTAAGGAATCTAATAAATTAGGTTTATTTTGATCCGAAAAATCAGTTGAATGTTTTAAATTTGAACCTGGGTTGGCAGGAGGAACCTCAGGGATCTGAGGTTTTATTGAAGCTTCTTTCGCTAAAGATTCTACTGCTACATTAGCGGTACTAACAGGTAAATTAATTGGTGTGTGAGAAATAAACATTAGGCGCGAATATCGAGTAAAGAACCGATTAAGTCCGATGCGGTTTGAATAACTTTTACATTGGCTTTAGCATCTAACTCTGCAACTTTGAGATCAACTAGAGAAGTTATTAAATCTTTTTGATCAATAGAATCACTACCGGAATTTTTAACGCTTTGGGATGCTATATTATGCGCAGCATTACTAGCTCGTGACTGAGCATCTTGAAAACCTTGCACCCCGATATCTAATGCAATATTTCTTACATTGGCGATTTGCATAATTCACTCCTATTGCAATCAATCAGAGCCCAACCCTATAAAATGATTAAAAAATCAGACTCAACTTGCATTTAGATGCTAGTTTTATCGGCAAATAGCAGAAATAGTTTAGTAATTGGTTAACAATAACCAATTTCTTATAACTTTGTCTTAATTAGATGTTAACCATTTTGATTAAAAAATCATTGAAAAATATAGACAAAACC
>CAZRPK010000186.1:0-4329 GCA_964601915.1 uncultured Kangiella sp.
CGCTTAATTGAATTTATCTACTTCATGCTCATTTCTATTTTGGAATATACTGTGTAGCCAGATCAGATCAAGTGTGGTGACTACGCGACTCTTTTTTACTTGTCCTGTTAATATAAGTTTTGGTTCCAGTAAATGGTACTGGCATGTAATGGGTATTAATTCGTAATAGCTTTAAAATAACTCGAATGAGAACCCAAATAAAGTTTTTGGTGGCAAAAATGAAAGTGTTTTATTTTTCGGTTTTGTATTTTTCTTGTGCTAAAGCTTTCGATTCTTTTTAAACCTTTTCTTACTAGTAAACAATTTCCATAACTTTACCCATTAATAGTGATTTTTTAAACTGCTCTAATATTTCCTGGTGCATATGCATCCAATCTTCACCTAAGCTTAATTTGATATTGTTTGCTATTTTAACTGCGCCTGTTAAATTGCCCTTGTCATGCTGAATGTATGGGGGATCTGAATAAACGAATGCAAAACCTAGAGAACATAATATTTAACTAGTAAGTCAGTAATAGATATTGTGTTTTCTAGATTATTTGCGAATATTCTTGGTATTAGATTTAGAGTTCAAATAAAGAAGCTATTTAATGTCTATCCCTAACTCTCCGATGTTTTCTACGCTCTAATAATCGTTTACGTAAAAGTTTCCGTTCTTAGGAGATAAATGATTAAGTCGTTAATAAAACGAACAAGCAATAAAACTAGTGTTGATTTCATTATTTGTCCTCCTTTGGTTAAAACGAGGCAGGAGTGGATTGGTTGAAAGAAGTAAGAATTATTTTAGTAAATTGCTTACTCAATAAAAATCTGTTGTTTAAAGCTGATAGGAATGAGTTTACCTTTTTTTTCAGGTTGAACTTGAATATCAAAACTTAATCGCTCGCCATGAAATATAGGAATTGCAGCTATGTAATAAACAGCGGTTTCTTCTCTAATTTCTCTAAATGCTAATCTTTTGTGTTGTCCTGACAAGCTTTGTCCTTGACCAAATACATTGCTGATTATGCCAACCACTTTATCTGAGTTGGAACTTGAACCTGACGAATTTCTCACCACGCTAATATTGAGTAACGCGATATTCTTGCTTCGTTTAAGTTTATATTGAGTGGTCACTTCAGGCGTTATCATTGAAGAGTTGAATAGGTTGTAATGAACCGTATATTCGCCAACTTGTTGTTCGTTTGCTGTTACTAGGTTGATTAAACTCAAGAGACTGATAATAAGCAGTTGTATTATTTTTTTCATGATCAAATGACATTTTTGAAAGATTACTACTATTCTACCGAAAGTTGCGTTTAGAAACGAGTTTTTAGTAACGCTGTCGTCAGCAAGAAAAATCATGGATAATCACATTATGAAAAAAATACACTTTGCAGCTGCTAATGGCTTTCCCGCTCGTACCTATGAATACTTGTTTTCTAAAATGGGTTTTGCCGATATTGACTATATCAATATTATTGGTCATAAACCGTCCAATAATAAAGCCAACCACGGATTTTTAAAAGATGAACTCATTGAATATCTTGATGCTAATTTTAACGAGCCTGTAATAGGCATTGGGCATTCCGCTGGTGGCGCGACATTGATGCTTGCCGCTTCAGAGAGACCTGAACTATTTGAGAAAATAATATTGATCGATCCACCATTGTTTAGCCAAAATAAACGGCTTGGTCTAGGGATAGCTCGTTTTTTTGGTTTGTGGCAACGATATGCTCTAGTAAAAAAAGCGGCCAATCGAAGAGCTAAGTTTTCAAATAAAGAAGAAGCATTTAATTACTGGAAAGATAAGCCTTTATTTAGGCATTTTCACAAAGAGTGTTTCGCTAGCTATATTGAGCATGGATTAGTAGAGTGTGATGGTGGCGTCGAATTAAGTTTTAAGGCAGCTGTTGAAGCCGATATATTTAGAAATTTAGTCGTTAACTTCCCTAAGAAAATGAGTCATATAAAAGCGACCCTTATTTTTGCAGAAAAAGGGGATTTGTTATGGAAAAGTGATATTGCTTGGTGGAAGAAGAAACACCCTAACTTCGATTTGATTGGTTTTGATGGTCGTCATCTTTTTCCATTTGAACAACCTGATGAGACGGTGGATTTACTGAGAGATCTAATTTGTTAATTCGTCCGTAGTTAAGGTTTAAACCCCGCCTTGTAGGCGGGTAGCTTTAAGCTAGCAGTTGGGTTTATTATAGGGTTATGGAATATCGTCATGGCTCACAGACTAAGTATAAAATCGAGTATCACTTTGTTTGGGTGACGAAATATCGATATCAAGTGTTAAGTGGCGAAGTTGGATTAAGAGTCAGAGAGCTAGTAAGGCAGATCTGCGAACATCTCGAAGTAGAGATAGTCCGAGGGGTTGTTAGTAAAGATCATGTGCACTTGTTGGTCTCAGCACCTCCACATTTATCGCCCTCTAATATCATGCAGCGAGTAAAAGGTCGAAGTTCGACAAAAATATTTCAAGCATTTAAGCATTTAAAAAAAAGATATTGGGGGTAACATTTTTGGGCTCGAGGCTATTTCTGCATAACCGCTGGAGAATTAACAAAAGAAATGATCAATGAATATTTAGAACATCATTTTGAACGAAAATCAAATGATAACTTTGATGTGGAATAAGAATATGACTGACGGGCTTTAGCCTGAATGCCTGACTTATCTCCGGATATGGCTGTAAGGTTATCTGTGGTGTTAGGTAGTTCCGCTAAAAGCTGGCTTAGGCTACAAGAAAGTTTTGATTTATGGCAAGCGAGGCAGAAGGTAGATACGCAAAATCTTAGCCGTATTAATTTTGACGAAGTAGCCTAAAAACTACAAAAGGCTAAGCAAAATCAATTTAGGAGTATCATAAATGAATTCTACGAGTGTCGAGCAGCTAGATCTTAATGCCGCGCCATTCCCAATTATGCGCGGAAAACTGACCGCTACATCAAAATAGATTGTAAATTGAACCAGATTCAGGCCTAGCGCTAATTGACCACTTTTTGCTAACGGTGAAGTTTGCAAAGACATAACGGGTCGCGTTACAAATAATAAGTATTATAATATTGATCCAGTGACCCGTAATTGCATTGTGCTGCAATAGTTTTTCCGTCAAATCTTAATGAATCAAGAATGCGCTCTATCTCCGCCTCACTGATACGCCTATCACGCGGCTCTGGATTTTTAGGCCGCTAAATACCTCGTATGGGATTCACGTCAGTCCAGTTCCACCTTTTCCCTGCTCAAAAACGGCGCTAAGTAAATTCAGATCACGATTGACACTGCTGCTTTTTATCTTTGTGAGTGACTCCGTGCTCCATTCGTAGAAATGGGTTTGTTTAATCTTCATTAGCGACATCATCGACAAACGATGGCGCGAATTTATTGAGACGGTTATGCTCTGTGCGCCAGCTTTTCTTAAAAGGAGTAATTTTATCGCGGTAGCGTTTAAATATCTCCCCCAAGGTTTTACCTGTAACTATCAGAGGACAGGCTTTGCTCTGTTTCTACTGCCCATGCCATTGCCTGTATTTTAGTATAGAAGGTTTTTCGATTTGTACTGTCCGAGTTTTCGGATCTCGGCGATAATTTTTTTGCTTTTGAGCTTTCGGATTGTAGCCATACTATTTGCTCCCATTCGTAATTTATTCGTAAAATCACACGAAATATGCTGAGATAAGGCTAACTATACTAATCCATGCCCAAGCGAATTAAAGCTAAGTCATTGAATAGTAAGATAAAGCTAGATATAGCCGAAAACGGCAAAGGGAGTAATGGTGCCCGGAGCCGGAATCGAACCGGCACGACCAGAAGTCGCAAGATTTTAAGTCTTGTGTGTCTACCAATTTCACCACCCGGGCTTTGGGAGGTTCGCTTCACGCCTTTATATTTCATCAACTTACAGTAAGTTGCTTAAAGGGTTAACTTGTAAAAATGCCTGTAAAAAAATGGAGGCTGGGGTCGGAATCGAACCGGCGTAGACGGAGTTGCAGTCCGCAGCATGGCCACTCTGCCACCCAGCCAATAATCTTTACATACTACTTTTTCTTCTACTAACTTTAGCCTTAAATATTAAGGCTCATTTTAAGACTAAAAAACCTCAGATTTTATGGCTAAAACCGAGGTTTTTTGCTTCTTTATTATCCGATGCATGCACCGAAAAAATTTGGAGCGGGAAACGAGATTCGAACTCGCGACCCCGACCTTGGCAAGGTCGTGCTCTACCAGCTGAGCTATTCCCGCGTCGAGTGCAGGGCATTCTACAGTAAGATATTTATCTGTCAAGCGTCAGACTTGTCCAATATGAAATGAGCATGAAGCCCCAATTCAGGTAAATACAAT
>CAZRPK010000187.1:0-4286 GCA_964601915.1 uncultured Kangiella sp.
TATCCCAGTCTGTATTTGCTGGGACAATTGGATCAACTGGCGGTGAGCTACCACCACCCCCACATGACGTCACTATGGACATAAAAATGGCAACGATGGTGTATTTAAAATAATCTGTTTTTGATTTTTTAGATTTCACTTTGCTCTCCTTTATTAATGTACTTTTATTTATCTTGCTGTTAAAAAAATCGCTAAATATAATGGCAACCTAATAAGAGCTTGCGAACCCAACAATTAACCTTGAATATAAAGGCTATTTAGTGGATGAATTCCAATTCTTACTTCTGCAGCCCCTCAATTATTTTTCCCATTCCGAGTTTTTAGTTTATTAGTCCAAGATCGTAAACCATTTTAACTGAGATAGTATCTGTAGCGCTATTTCCATCACTATCAAAGACTTCCGCAGTTATAATGTATTCAATATCTGCGGAATTCTCCCCTAAATATAAACGCTGTGTGAATGTGTCACAGGTCACTGTAACGCCTCCAAAATCGATTGGAGCGCAAAGAGTGCTTGGAGCGCCATTTATTGAATTTACAGATCGCCATATCACATCTGTGCTTATATCGTTATCTTCTTCATCTGTAGCCAAAACACTAAAATCAACATCGGCATATACTCCATGCTCATCGCTAGTGCTGGTTCTTATAAGAATATCTCCTGGTGCTGTTATTTGAACACTAGGGCACTCGCCCGTACATTCAACTATAGAAAAATTACTTGTTTGTTCTACACTGTCAGTACCATCATTAGCGGAAACAACAAGTTCATAATTGCCTACCGCTAGCTGTCCGGTAGGTATCTGCGCGTTGTGCCCAGCCGCTGTGAAAGAGTTTCCGGTAATACTCCAAGAAATTTGGGTATCGTCTAACTGACCATTGGCATCTATATCATTAGAGTGCGCTCTCAGTGAAATTGCCTGTCGCTCACCAAAACTTGCGCCATCGGTTGGTGATAATATTTCTACTGTAGGCGGGTTATTTAATACCGTAACCATTACGGTTTCACTTGCTTCATTCCCATCGGCGTCAGTGACATTAGCTGTCAGTGTGTGAGTGCCTACCGATAGAAGTCTAAAATCATCAACTTGTCCTAATATTTCTCCGTCTAAGTCACTACTCCATTGAACAGGCAAAGTTTTACCATCTTCGCCAAGACTAGACGCGCGTAAGTTAATACCGGTTTGACCATTGACGGTAATATCTGAAGCTGGCTCCAATATTTGGATAAGAGGATAATTAACAAATTTTGCACAATTGACCGCTGCGAAAGCGTCTACTCGCCTCTGACTTCCGCCTGAACTATTGGTGTCACCATGGGTATGTGCACTATTGAATAAACATTGAGCGGTACGTTCAGCAGATAGATCCGGATTAGCGCTTCGCATCATTGCAATAATTCCACTGACAAACGGCGCTGAATAGCTGGTGCCTTTTCCAAGTTTATTTGTGTTTAATATCGTCCCGTCATCTGCAATCTTTGGTATCCAATATTCATAAGATGCATAAATATCGACACTGTCAGTTTCCAGATCAGTCCCATAGTTTGAGTTTGGGTGTCGAGTAATCGAATCGTAAGTTAATCCTCCAACACAAATAACTGAACGTGTTTCACACGGGATAATTGTCGAACGCTCAAACGGTAAAGTCCACCCAAAAAGCTCTGCTCGTTGATCAACATTTGTTCCGTCGTTTCCTGCTGCAGCAACAATCAGCAGACCAAAATCATGTGCTCTGCCGATTAAAGGATCAAGTAGTCTGTTTACCCCAACATTTAAAACCGGTGGGACTTCGACGGAACCACTCAAATTTATTACTTCTGGTGGCCCATTTAGAGGTGCTGCTAATATCAGACCAAGTAGCCGACCAAATCCACGAAGTGTAAAAGAGTTTAACTGAAGTAATTCTAATCTCGCATGTGAGCCTGCTGAACCAGCTATACCTATATTATTATCCGGCGTAGCCGCGGCAACATGAGAAACAGCTGTGCCATGCCATAGGCAGGAACTTCCACCGCAGCTTGTTGAGTTTTCTGTTCCCCAGCTCGCTCCTGAAACATTAGTACCTTCTGGCAGATCACCTGTGTCTATAAAGCCGCCATCAATCACTAAAATTTGCCCTTGCTCTCTTACGTCTAAAAACTCCATCAATTGCCATGCAGCTCCCACTCCTGTATCTTGAGGACTATCCAGATTGATATACGGCCAGCTAAAAGGATTTGAAAAGTATTCTATTCCTGAAGGTGTGGAAGGAATTTCTGCATTGCTTTCTTCAGCGATATCACCGTCACTGATCCCATTAGGAGTCATTAACCAATTCATAGATATTGACATACCGGTTTCAGACATTTCTTTTAATGAAACGGCAAACAAATCGCGAGCAGCATCTGATGAAAACAAAATATCCCCGTAACCATCTGCACCGAGGTCTTTTAAATAATCATTAACAACACTTGTATCCACTCCAGTGGGATCAATCCGAACAGTATGGAAGTCATCGCTATCTGTAATTTCGATTGTTTCTACAATGCTGCCACTCCATCGATCAGCAAAAGCAGTGACTGCATCAATATCGTCACTGGCCACTAATAATTCGGTTTCTACAAAATCTGCTTGTATATCATTAACACTAGCCGCACCTACAGTCATTATAATACCGTCGACATCGGTGATAGTGGTTAGTTCGGGAGTAATCGTGTTATCGACGTCTACTGTAAGTGGAGGCACTACAATGACATTACGTTCAACGATTGGAGAGGTAGCGCCATTACTATCTGTAACACTGTAACTAAGCGTATACCGACCAGCCGTTAACGAATCAACACTCCCACTGACGGTAACTAACGCAGATATATTTCCATCTTCTTGATCATCTGCCGTTGCTCCGGGATCACTAAATGTATCGCCTAAGTGTAAGATAAGAGTTTCGTCACCAGTGAGGCTCACAACTGGAGGCGTATTGCTGATATTGGGAGGAGGGCTATCATCATCACCTCCGCCGCCTCCACCACAAGCCATTAAAAATGATAAAGCAATACAACAAATAACCTTGTAAAGATAATTATTGAGTAATTTATATTGGCATAAAAGCATAGAGCACTCCTTGTAACTTGACTAACTTGACTTTGCACTCCTGGGTCAATGGGAGGTTATTCCAAAGCCCAAAAAGCATCATAAAAATATGTGTAGTGGTATCTGTGAAAAATCAACACACTCTAAGAATTTTACGTAACCTAATATGAATTACCTGTTCCAGAATCAACAACATTGGTTGTGTTACCACTAAATACAGCTTTAGTGAGATCATTGAACCAGGCGTCATTTAAAAACCTTACACCTAAATCATTATCGTAAATTTTATCTGAATACATTGTGTTAAAAGAAACGGTAGCAGATTTGCTATTGCCCAAACCAAAGATCATACCGGTATCAAAATCAATAATTGAGTTTTTATTAAATTGGTTATTGTCACTTGAAATAGCTCCAGTCGACTCACAAATGCCAGTATCTCCATCGGCTTGCAGGGTAACTCCAGTTGAGCCTCTCTTTAAAATATTGTGATTGATACTATTATTAGATGAATAATTTAGCCTAAGCGCAGCCAAAGATGAGTCCAATATTTCATTACTATCTATCGTATTTTTTGAACTGCTTATAAGATGAATTGAGAAGTCGGTTGATTTCCAAATTAAGTTTCTCAAAAGATTATTTTTAAACGTACCAGCGCCACAGAGCTGAATGCCACCATTGGTTTTATAAAACTCATTGTCTTTTATGGTGTTAGCTGAACTTGTCTCTCCTATCTGCGTATTGTAAATATTGATTGCGCGTGAGCGGGTGAATATGAAATCGTTATTAGTGACCTCTGAATTATTGACTTGATGAAAAGACAAACCAAACCCTGTTTTAAAAAAAGTAACTTCATTAATTGAAATACCGTTTGAGTTACTCGCATTAACTCCTGCAAAAAAGTCTAAGATTGAACCATTCTTAATTGAGATATTTGAATAGCCTATGATAGAGATCCCGGCTAAAGCTGCGCTACCAGAAATGGTATGCCCGTTTAAATCAATGGTAAGATTATTAGAAACTACATTAAGCGCGGTGTATCCCGAAGTGCAGTGTAAATCTTGATTTAACGTTACATTACTTGATATATCATCACCGCAAGATAAAGCATTGATTGAATTAGATATAGCAAATAGCGAAATTAAAATAAAAGTAGAGGCGATTTTATGTAGAGTAGACATTGATGTCTCCTTAATTTTAAGATTTATAAACGTAAGG
>CAZRPK010000188.1:0-4250 GCA_964601915.1 uncultured Kangiella sp.
AAATTTCATATAACGATTAAAAGAACCCGTTAATGGCTTAACTTAATGACATTGCTCTCAATAGAGGAGCCTACATTCAATCGAACTACTGTATAAAAGGCTTTGGTTGCTGCCAAAGCTTGGGTCTCACTTTACCCGAACTTGGTTTAAATAATGATTGTTTTATCGGGCTATTATCCATACAAGTGAAATTCTAACATAGTAAAAATTAATAAATCAGGCTATCATTTGTTAAATCATTTTTAATGTTTTTCGGATTATAGTTAATATCAGCAAAGTTTGCTAAAACGAATAAAACAAATTGGAGTAAGACGGTGCAAAAAAATGTACTTTGGTATGACGGCCTTGGAATGAATGACGTCGAAGTTGTTGGTGGGAAAAATGCATCTCTTGGTGAGATGGTAAGTAATTTGAGCAACATGGGCGTTAGTGTCCCTAATGGCTTTGCTACTACAGCGGATGCTTTTCGTACATTTATGTCTCAAAATGGATTGCATGACAGGATCCAAACTGAACTAAATGCTCTCAATGTTGATGATGTAGATGCGTTAGCGGTTACCGGTAAAAAAATTCGTCAGTGGGTGATGGGAACGCCTTTTCAGAAAGAATTAGAAGATGATATTTATGAGTCTTACTTAAAGCTTAAAGGTGATGCTAATGATGAATTTGCAGTAGCCGTTCGTTCTTCGGCAACGGCTGAAGATTTGCCAGATGCTTCATTCGCTGGCCAACAAGAAACTTTTTTAAATGTGCGTGGTTGGGAGAATATAAAGCTTTCACTTAAAGAAGTGTTTGCCTCTCTTTTTAATGATCGCGCAATTTCTTATCGAGTACATCAAGGTTTTGCACACAGCGATGTAGCCCTCTCTGCTGGTATTCAAAAAATGATCCGCAGTGATATAGCATCCTCTGGTGTCATGTTCACCATTGATACTGAATCAGGTTTTTCTGATGTGGTTTTTATAACTGGCGCATATGGTTTAGGTGAAACAGTTGTCCAAGGAGCCGTTAATCCTGATGAATTTTATGTACACAAGCCAACATTAGACGCCGGTAATCCTGCTATTGTAAGAAAAAATATTGGCGGTAAAGCAATAAAAATGATTTACACAGATAGTGCCGACTCAAATTCTGCACACGATAAATCAGTCGATACCATTGAAGTGGATATGAGTGAACGTCAAGTTTACTGTATTACAAATGATGAAGTTGAAGAGCTAGCAAAGCAAGCGATGATCATCGAAAAGCATTATCAAAGACCTATGGATATTGAATGGGCTAAAGATGGCGCTGATGGAAAACTTTATATCGTACAAGCTCGGCCAGAAACAGTTAAAAGTCGAGATGATGGAAAAGTGATTGAACGATTTGTTTTAGAAAATACTTCAGACGTGATTGCTACTGGCCGTTCGATAGGACAAAAAATTGGTAAAGGTGCAGCACGTTTAATTAATGATTTATCAGAAATGAACAAAGTTCAGTCCGGTGATGTTTTAGTGACTGATATGACGGATCCCGATTGGGAGCCGATCATGAAGAGAGCATCTGCGATTGTCACAAACCGTGGTGGACGTACTTGTCATGCTGCAATTATCGCAAGAGAATTGGGTATTCCCGCGGTAGTTGGTTGTGGAAATGCAACCGATTTGATTCAACCGGATCAAGAAATAACCGTTTCTTGCGCAGAGGGTGATACCGGTAATATTTATGAAGGGCTTTTGGATTTTAAAGTGAACCATAGCCAGATTGATAATATGCCTGATCTACCATTCAAAATAATGATGAATGTGGGTAATCCTGACCGAGCTTTTGACTTTGCGTCATTACCTCATTTTGGCATTGGTCTTGCGCGTTTAGAGTTTATTATTAATCGAATGATCGGTGTTCATCCTAGAGCCTTATTAGATTTTGACAAGCTGGAAGATAAAGACTTAAAAATAACCATTAGCGAACAGATGGCGGGTTATGCTGATCCTGTTTCATTTTATGTGGATAAATTAGTAGAGGGTATTTCAACCCTTGGGTGTGCATTTTCTCCCGAAAAAGTGATTGTAAGAATGTCTGATTTTAAATCAAATGAATACGCTAACTTAATTGGTGGTCATTTATACGAACCAGAAGAAGAAAATCCAATGATTGGTTTTAGAGGTGCTTCACGTTATATCTCTGATGAGTTTAGAGCGTGTTTTGAAATGGAATGCCAAGCGATTAAAACTGTTAGAAATAAAATGGGACTCACCAATGTTGAAATCATGATCCCATTTGTAAGAACTCTCGATGAAGCTAGGCAAGTGATTGAATTATTAGAAGCTAACGATCTCAAACGAGGAGAAAATGGATTACGTGTGATTATGATGTGCGAACTTCCATCAAACGCATTAATGGCAGATGAATTTTTAGAATATTTTGATGGCTTCTCTATTGGCTCTAATGATTTAACTCAGCTTACCTTAGGACTGGATCGAGATTCAGCAATCATTGCTCATTTGTTTGACGAGCGAGATCCTGCAATCAAGAAATTATTAAGTATGGCGATCCAAGCTTGTCGTAAAGCAAATAAATACATTGGTATTTGTGGTCAAGGCCCATCGGATCACCCTGATTTAGCTAAGTGGTTAATGCAAGAAGGGATTGATAGTGTTTCATTGAACCCTGATTCCGTACTAGAAACCTGGTTATTTTTGGCTGATAAAGAGTCCAAGTAGTTATTTAATTCAATTAAATCTTTACTACACAAATGATAAAAGGGAAAGATAATAAACGGTTTACCGTCTTTTATCTTTCTAGAATTCATGTCTCTATGAAAATCCCAATATCCTTCTACTTTCTGGCTATGATGCGCCTAGCCACCAATATTGGCGAAAGAGTTTAGTTAATGGTTTAGATGAATTTGAATGGACTCAAATTTTTCTTTCTGTACGCTATTTTTCATGGCGAATTCGCGGAAATGCATTTAATTGTTTTACTCAAAATAGAATCGAGTTAATACAAAAATGTCAGGCAAACGCTGAACCATTTTGTCTAATTAATATTATCACTAATTATAAACATGAAATTCAAAAGCTAATCGATTAAAATCAGCCTATTAATTCGAACAATTAATTAAGAACCTCTGCATGCCAAAAAGTAAACCATCTAAAACGCCGGTAAATAATCGCTTCTCAAGCCCTCAATATTGGTTTACTCATTTCAATTTGTGGTTGTTAAAACGGATAGCATCACTTTCTAGTGAACAGAGGCAAAAATTGGGTAACCTTTTAGGTCGCTTAATGTTTAAGCTTGCTAGTAAAAGACGAAGAATAGCTACAAAGAATATTGAAATCTGTTTTCCCAAACTTACGCCCACAGAAACTGAGGATCGAGTACGCGCAAATATGATGGCAACCGGGCAAGGTCTAGTGGAAACAGCGAGTTGTTGGTTTTCAGATTTAAAAGAACAAAGAGCTAACACAATACTAGTAGGCAAAGAGCATCTTGATAGTGCTTTAGATGCTGGTAAAGGCGTTCTTTTATTAGGGTTTCATATGACTAGTTTGGAGATTGGTGGTTGTTTATTAGGCCATCATTATGATTTGTCTGCGATGTATAAACCAAATAAAAACCCTTTATTTGATAAAGCCATGGAAGAGGGGCGTTTAGTTCATTTGGAGCAGTTACTCGATCGCGATAATTTAAGAGGCACAATCAAAGCCTTAAGGAAGAATAAAATTGTCTGGTATGCAACGGATCAAAACTATGGCGGTAAAACGCGGGTTTTTGTTCCTTTTTTTGATATTCAAACTGCCACAATCACGGCAACCACTAAGTTAGCCAAAATGACCGGCGCAACGGTTGTGCCTTTTACCCAAAAAAGGTTAGATAACGCAGATCACTATAAGCTAGAATTTCATCCGCCATTTTCACCTTTTCCTGCGAAGTCGGAAGTTGAAGATGCGACCATGATTAATCAGTTTTTAGAAGATTATTTGGTTAAAAATCCAGTGGATTACATGTGGCTACATCAACGATTTAGAACTCGTCCCGAGGGTGAGGCTTCCATTTATTAAGCAATAACCAATATGTGTCTTTCACCCCAGTGCGGGTATATGGACTTCCTCGGTATTGCAACCCAACAATAATAGAAAAGTAAAATTTATCGCAAAAGTATATCCGGCTTTCCTACCATTACCTGTAGTCGCCATAATGAGCTATTCGCACTGTAATGGTCTAATTAACTTGGAAGGTTTTCTAGCCTATAATCCCCAAATAAT
>CAZRPK010000189.1:0-4228 GCA_964601915.1 uncultured Kangiella sp.
GCAAGTGGTGGAATGGCAGTCCCGTCCACTGGATGCCATTTACCCGATCATTTATAATGCAATTGAGTCGCTCAATAGTGTGATCCGTAAAGCCACTAAGAAACGGAAAGTATTTCCAACCGATGATTCTGCTAAAAAAATCATCTACCTGGCGACTCAAGAGGCATCAAAAAAATGGACGATGCCAATTAGAGATTGGAAACCAGCCTTGAATCGGTTTATGATTGAATTTGAAGAACGACTGATTGATTACATTTAACCCTGACAGTTACACAGAATTAAGGACATCCTCCACTTTTTTAACCATTAAGTTCCAATACTCCAGTGGTTCCGTTTATCGTCATAAGTATTTACGAGTTCATCAATTGCTCCTTGTTCAAAACCCCTTAAACCACTCATAATAATCTGCTTTTCACCTTTACCTATAGTTTCATTTTCTGAAATTAAATCGAAATTCATCGTGACCATTCCGCGCTTACCATTTACGTCAAATTGGCAGTGACTAAGCTCAACACTTGGAGCTGTTTCTGAAAACCGATCAAAAGACAATTTCATGCTGTCATAAATAACCATAGGTTTTTTTGTATTAATCATTTTTTGTTCTTTTTGCATTAATTCCACCAGTATATGAGGGAATGTTTTTCCTGAAAATGCCACGTAACTTCTAATTAAACCTTCAATAAAAATCTCATTTTTTGTTACCTCTCCTAAATGATTCAGAGTAATGAGTGGTTTGTCATTTTCATTTTTTGCGGTAACAAGATTTTCGCTTATCTCAAAAAAAAATGGCACTCGACCCGCAATCATACTTTGAAAGTTAAAACTCATGGATTGACTGATACCATACTCAGCTAACATAATCGAGAAAAGCAAATCACCAGGCACACAAAAACGACTGTTATCTTCATCATGCAGAGGATTAAAATCTCTTGCTATACCCTTTGCAAAATTACTCCCTTGTTTTTTAGTAATGATTAACTGTTGATCAGTTTTTTGATAATAATTTGAAGTGAACATAATGCCGACTTAAGTTTCTAAAAATCTAATGATAAATTAAACTAGGGTCTGAGTCGCTATAAAAAATGATGAGTAATGCGAAAGAATGAAAAAGCCATCCTGAAAGAAGAAGGCTTTAATAAGAAACACTTTATTTATAATTATGACACTTAAAAGACTGATGTCTCAATCACTTTTCAATCCATTGAAGATTTTAACTTTTTCATTGCATTTTTTTCTAATTGGCGAATTCTTTCTGCTGAAACAGAGTATTTATCTGCCAAATCCTGAAGAGTTGATTTTTCATCACTCAACCAACGAGCAACTAAAATGTCCTGACTTCTTGCATCAAGCGACTTCATTGCATTCATCAATTTTTGCTGGTGGAAATCTTGCCAATCTTGATTCTCATAGGTTTCAGCCGGATCTGCATTAGCACTCTCTAAAAAAGCTGCCGGTGCAAAACTTGTCTCATCATCAGCATCTACAGGCAAATCAAAAGCTGTATCCCTTGAATTTAAACGGCTTTCCATTCTTCGCACTTCAATTTCTGCAACACCTAAGTCATTTGCAACTGCAGTAATTTCATCATTAGATAACCAATTTTGCGCTTTTTTTGCGCTACGTAAATTAAAAAATAGTTTTCTCTGAGCTTTAGTCGTTGCTACTTTTACTACACGCCAGTTTTTAAGTACAAATTCATGAATTTCTGCTTTGATCCAATGAACCGCAAAAGAGATCAAACGAACACCCACTTCAGGGTCAAACCGCTTAACCGCTTTCATT
The DNA here is from genome assembly GCA_964601915.1 of uncultured Kangiella sp. Classification (GTDB taxonomy): domain Bacteria; phylum Pseudomonadota; class Gammaproteobacteria; order Enterobacterales; family Kangiellaceae. Next base: position 1,783 of record CAZRPK010000189.1, read on the forward strand.
AAACCTACGTTACCTTCCTGAATTAAATCTGCTTGTGGTAAACCATAACCACTATAGCTTCTTGCGATATGAGCTACGAAACGCAAGTGTGACATAATAAGCCCTCTAACCGCGTCTAAATCTTCATTTTCTTTAAATCTAACAGCTAAAGTACGTTCATCTTCTGCAGAAAGTACAGGGATCGCATGAATAGCACTCACATAAGACTCAATATTACCTTGCGGAACCAATAGATTAGTTGCTGACATAGCCTTTTCTAAGCTGTTCTTGTTAAGTTTTACACTGTTTATTTTCGATTTCTTTAAATCAGAGCTTTTTATATTTGGATTATTCATAATAACGTCTCCTTTGATGATAACTCCTTGATATTTAATTAAAAACTTTATACAAAATATCAATACACCATAAATAATTAAGATTGTAGCTTATATAAATTAACTGCTTGATATTAGTTTAGCACTCTAATGCTAAGAGTGCCAATTTTTTAGCACTCTAGTGATAAGAGTGCTAAAAAAAGAGGAAGTTTCTTTTAGAAACAGAATGTTACAAGATTATAAATTTATAGTTAATGAGGTTCAATTTGGCGAATATGCCGACCAACACTGAGCCAAGAACCGAGTAAGCCGAGCATACAACCAATCGAGATTAGCTGAAGGCTTTGGATAAAACTTAAACCTGTTAAGGAAAATTCGCTTTGGTAAAGCCCCGAAAGATTAGCGATCGGTTCCGCAAGCCATAGCAATGTAGACCCTAATAAAATCCAACAAAGTATTCCTGCAAATAACCCATACCAAAAACCAGTATAAAGAAAAGGTCTTCGGATGAATGCGTTGGTAGCTCCGACCAATTTGACTACTTCTATTTCATCTTTTCTATTTTGTACAGACAGCCTAATCGTATTACCCACAATTAATAACACTGACACACCAAGTGCTAAACCTAATGCCAAAGCTAGTTTTTCAGCCAATAGTAAAATTGCATGGAGTTTACGCACCCAATCTAAATCAAGTTGAGCAACATCTATTGATTCAATCAACTTCAATTCGTTTAATAATTTTTCTGTATCACTTGGTGAATTACTGATTGGCTGAACAATTAAAGTGGCAGGTAATGGGTTACTATCAAGCTCTCCTATTACATCACCAAAACCAGAGTATTGACTAAATTCTTTTAGCGCTTGATCAGGAGTAATCAAACTGACACTTTTCACACCGGATGTTTGTTTAACTCGGGAGATTGTAGATTGGATTTTAGAATCTGAAAGGTTGATATTTAGATAAAGTGAAATACGACTCGCACCATCCCAGTTTGTAGATAGTATTTTACCATTTTCTAATAGTATTTGTAGGCCAGCAGGTAATGCTAAAGCAATGGCAATAACTAGTACCGTCATAAAATTTGTAAACGGGTTAGAAATGATATCCTTCAACCCTCTCCTCGCTTCTAGTTTATGTAAACGGATCAACATTTTAAAACGATTACTAATACGGGTGCTTTGTGTATAATTTGCTCCCTGTGAAGGTGAAACTCGTGTTTGTGATGAGCTTGCTCCTGAGAAACTGGATCCTGGAGAGTTCGATTGAGGAAGTTGAGAATTATAATCACTCATTAGCTAAATTCACCATAATTTTCAGGATCGTTATTACTTGAAAAACTATCATCTGAAAAACGGTTACCACCACCAATAGCTGACTCAACAGCATCCTGAACTAGTTGGCCTTCTTTCATTACTAGTGTTCTGTAATTCATTTTTGCTAATAAGCTCAAGTCGTGAGATGCGATTAACAAACTAACTCCCACTTGATTAAATTGCTCAAATAATTTCATTATTTCAGCAGAGAGTTCAGGATCTAAATTACCAGTTGGCTCATCAGCCAATAAAAGAGGTGGTTTATTAACAACTGCACGGGCAATACCAACTCTCTGTTGTTCTCCACCAGACAACATTATCGGCGTACTCTTTTCTTTGGAGAGTAAACCAACTTTATCAAGAGCCGCTCTCACACGACGACCAATTTCTCGATGAGGGTAACCTGCAATCATTAATGGTAACGCCACATTATCAAAAACACTTCGATCAAATAACAATCGATGATCTTGAAAGATCATTCCAATATCTCGTCGAATACTTGGAATTTTTCTGGATTTTATTCTGTTAAGATTTTTACCATTAATAATGACTTGCCCTGATGTGGCACGCTCCATCAAACAGATTAATTTCAACATTGTACTTTTCCCTGCACCGGAATGTCCAGTTAGGAAAGCCATTTCTCCACTATCTATTTTTAGATTAACCTTTCTTAATGCGTCTTGCCCATTAGGGTAACGTTTTGAAACCTCGGCAAACTCGATCATTTAACATACCCACTTAAAACCACAAAAGAACATTACTAGAGAGCTTTGCACGATCACAAAATAACTGAGCAGAAAAATATTTTTAGATTTT
>CAZRPK010000190.1:0-4223 GCA_964601915.1 uncultured Kangiella sp.
ACAGTGGATGTCTTTTGTAACTTGGAGCTCTTTACCCGCCCTTCTGGTATACCTTGCCATGATCGTGTATATCTTTTCTTCTTCTAATGACCAGATTGCTTTTGAGACACTGAACCCATTAAGTTTAAATGATCTTTTCTTTGGACTAGATGCCAGCAAAGGCGCCGGAAAAATGTTAGCTTCACTCGATTTAACTAAGTTTTGGTCTATGTATATTATGATCATTGGCTATCAAAAATGGACATCTAAATCAATGTCTAATTCTGCAATCGTGGTTCTAATACCCTTTATTGGAATCTATGGAATTTGGGCGCTACTTTTGTAAGCTAGGTTCATAGACTAAATTTATATTGGTTGCTTAAACTTGTTCTAATATCGTTCATTTTAAGCAACCAACATTCTAAAACACCGACTTTTAAATAATTATTTGTATCTTTAGCAAACCACGAAGGCTTTTGTATGAAAAAACCCTTGAATTCAAGTAATAAGTGCAATTGATTATTTAACACCAAGTCAGAAAGCTCGTGAAATGAAAAAGTGGCTTAAAAACATTCCAATAATACTTGACCATTACACAAAAAGTTGTGTAATTGAGTGTCCGGTAAAGTGTTGACAGATCACTTTATAAAATATCTATAGTTGAATGACTAAGCAACTAACTGCTTAGCCATAATATCCAAAGATTCAGATTCTAATTTAAGATCTTCAAAGGTATCGTTTAGTATAGAGTGATCTAATGACAATAGTTCTAAAGTAGAATCCGGTACGGTAGTTAACACTGAATCACCTATATCAAGCTGTTTTAACATTCTATTTGCCACTAGCACTAAGTTTGAATAAACCGCATGTTTACTCCAAAACTCTTCTTGATGATGTCGATGAACTGCAACAATTAACTCTTCTGGCATATGCCAGTTTTGCATTAACCATGCACCAATTTCTTCGTGTGTTACACCTAGAATGTAGAATTCAATATCTTCTATAGAAGTATAGGGATTAGCTTCAATGGTGCGGTTAATTAGATCAAATTGAGGTGGAAATATATGCCCCATTAATAGATGTCCAAAATTATGAAGTAACCCACTAAGATAAATTAAACCTCTTTCAGGACGATGCTTTACAGGCATCGCACAGCATAATTTTTCTGCTAAATTAGCACAATAGATTGACTGTTTCCAAAATTCTTTTACTCCAATAGGCCCTTCTTTCGGTACTTTTAATGACTTTCCAATTGAAATACCTAAAGCAAGGTTCATCACTAACTCAAACCCCAACACTCTTGCTATAGCGGTTTCAATCGAATCAATTTTGCCTTGATAACCATAATAAGGCGAACTAGCCCAGCTAATGACTTGTGCAGCTAAAGAAGGATCTCTCGCTACAATTTGGCTTAGTTTATTAGCATCGGCACTCGGATCAACACGTAATTTCATAATATCTTGAGCAATATCTGGCATTGCAGGTAGGTCGAATGTCTCATCAATTCGTTGTTTAAGCCTTGTAGGCGTAAAGCTTAAATCAACTTCACTTTTTTCATTATTTTTACCAGCATAGAGTTTTTCTGGTGATGCAGTGAATATAAAGGAATCACAATCTTGGTAGAGTAAATTACAGCCAATTTTATCTATTTTTATTAATGACTCAGAATCTCCACTATCAATTAGAACTTCATTTTTATCTAACACGCTAGGATCAACTAGAAACTCAAAATTGAATACTTCTGATACCAAGGGTAAACTATTCGCATCACAATTTTTAAAACTTGACTGGATTTCGTCCTTAGACATGATTTTTGCTTCAAACCCCAGTAACTCAGTCATTTGACGATAATCAAGCAAATACTCATATGGCAAGATAGCTAAAAAATTCTGTCCTTCATAACTCATAGCAACACCGCGTAATCGAGTCTCTATATAATCTTCCCCATTTGATTTTATAGGGTTTTCACCAATATAAGGATTTGTTACAACTTCGTACTGAATGGATAAAGCTTCCAATTTTTTTATTACTACAGAAGGTATCGACAATGTAATTCACCTAAAATAAAATTCTTATATTTAATATATAGTGCAAATTGACATTGATTACCGAGTTTTTACCTTAAATTCTTAATTTTTTGTCGGCAAACGTAAATCGCTCGATTCTTCATCTAAATTCAATTCAACATTTTCAATCTTCTCAAATCGTGAACTAATTTTTTTAGCTGAAACATGCACAGAATCAACATCTTTACTGACTTGCCCAATATGTATCGATAATTTATCCATACGCTCTTGAAAGCGCCCAAAATCTTTCCCTAGTGCTGATAAGTGTTCTTTGATGATATGAACCTGCTTACGAGTTGCCTCATCTTTAATAACCGCAGAAGCCGTTGTTAAAATCGCCATTAATGTTGTAGGTGATACCATCCATACTTTACAACTGTAGGCATATTCGACTAGCTCCGAGCATTGCCCATGAATTTCAGCAAAAACACTCTCTGCGGGTATAAACATGACTGCACCATCGGAAGTCTCTGGAGGCAAAACGTATTTTTCTGATATATCGGTAATATGCTTTTTAACATCTCTAACAAATTGTTTATTCGCTTTCGCACGATCAACTTCTGCAACAGACAAGTCTGTCATTTTCTTGTAACTTTCAAGTGGAAACTTTGCATCTATACCAATTTTTCCAGTAGGTTCCGGCAAGGTTAGTAAGCAGTCAACTATTTTTTCATTAGATAATTTATACTGCATCTTATAATGTGCTTCAGGAATGATGTTGCTAACAAGTGATTGTAGTTGTACTTCCCCAAAAGCTCCTCTTGAACGTTTATCATTTAAGATTTCCTGCAAGCTCACAACATTGGTTGATAGTTCGGTGATCTTCTTTTGTGCCTCATCAATTAAAGCCAATCGTTTAATCACGTCATTAAAGGTTTTGTTAGTTTTATCGAAACCTTCTGACAGTTTCTTTTCCACTTGTCCGCTGATTTCTTTTAAGCGTTTATCCGTTGACTCAGTTAAGGTTCCAATGGATTGAGTAATTGATTCATTTTGTCGCTTAATATTCCTATCGAGTTCTTCCCTTATTTCTTTGATTCCAATGGAAATATTATTTTTAATCAATTCGCTTGTTGCAGTTTGGTGCTGTTGCATACTGTTACTAATTTTTTCTCCAAATAGATTCACTTTAGAGGTTAGAGACTCCTGACCATGTTGCATAGACTGCGCGGTGTTACGTTTCAGTTGTTCAAATTTTTCAATCATCTCTAATTTGAAGCTTTGAATATTTTCACTTAATGATTTTTCTGAACCCGCAAAGCGCTTTTCTAAATCTAGCTTTAGTTCAGACAAGCTCATCAACTGTTTTTCGCGATCTTTAGAAAGTTGCTCAAATAAACGTATTTGACCTTTACTATGGTTATCAGTGATTAACTTGCTGATCGACTCTTGGTTTTGTTTCAATTCAGCTATTAGTCTATCTTCAACTAATTGACCGTCTTGCTTAACCTGTTGTTTAAACTGACCTTGCCTAAATTGAAGGATTAAAATAATGAATAAGGTGAATAGGCTAAAGAGTTCAACCATAATAGATGCTTCCTTAAAAAGTGATAAGTGTTGAGGGTAGCCATTTCACTGCCGACTGTTTGACAAACTGAGCTTTAAAGCCGTTCTGCCTTTAAAAACAGTTTTGAGCAAGCTAATAAAAGTAAAGTTTACCTAAAGCTATCTACTAAAATCAACCTATCCGTACAACTACATAACAGAGCTATCTCATAAAAGCATCTTATATAAAGACGCTGAAAAAGCGGGATCGATTTCAGATAAGGTAGTAATACCTATTTAGCCCAAAATATTTAACCTATCAACTCAGTTATCACACCCCTGCGATCAAATAATCGACAGTGGAGACAATCAAATCGGAGCTAACTCAGAATTCATCCTTGAATCAAAATCTGTGGAGAAAATGCCTGAGTAAAGTGATTAATGATTATATGATAACTACCCTCAACAGGGATTATAGTACCAAAATAAACACTACTTGTACAAGTGGTTATTTTCATTTGGAATAACTATTATTTTTTAGAGACATTCACCATAATTTGACTATAAATTTTGGTTGCTAAAATCAGATTATCAAGCGATAAGAGTTTTTACTAATTTGACTATAATAAAGAGAAATAGTATCTGATTTAAATTTATTTTTGTAAAAAATAGATTCAACCTAGAATAATCAAT
>CAZRPK010000191.1:0-4200 GCA_964601915.1 uncultured Kangiella sp.
TTAATCGGAGGTAATTTAAAAGGACGAAGTCTTTCTCAAGTGACTGCTGATATTAGTCAGTTACTGATTAAATATCCACCTCCCGCTAATTTAAGCTTTGAATTTGGTGGTCAAAATAAAGAAATGGAGCAATCTTTTAACAGTCTTTATTTTGCCATTGGACTTGCTATATTTTTAGTTTATTTAGTGATGGCTGCGACTTTTGAACACCTTGGTCATCCATTTATTATTCTATTAACTATTCCATTATCACTTGTTGGAGTGATTATGGGGTTACTCACAAGTGGATATGGGATCAGCGTTATATCGATGATAGGCGTGGTTTTTCTGGTCGGCGTTGTGGTTAACAACTCAATCGTTTTGGTGGATGCTATTAATCATTTCCGTAGAGCCGGATTAGAAAAATTTGATGCAATTATAGAGGCCAGTAAATCTCGTTTGAGACCTATATTAATGACGACTTGCACTACCGTGCTTGGTTTATTACCGATGGCAATTGGATTAGGCGAGGGGGCTGAATTGAGAGCACCACTAGCCGTTGTAGTATCCTTCGGTTTAGTATTTTCCACCATGCTGACTTTACTTATCATTCCAGTAACCTACTTAATCATGCCCTCAACGGTTCATAGCAATGATGAAATGGAGTTGTTGGATAATAGAATACAACAAGCCGAGCTGTCTGGTTTTGAATCAACGCAACCTGGAACTGAACCAGAAACTGAACCAGAAACTGAGCCAAGGACTGAACCATGACATTACCTGAATTAGCGGTTAAAAAGCCAATCGCAACACTCATGATGTTGGTGAGTTTACTCGTGCTTGGCATCATTGCGCTGTCTCGACTCGAACTCGCTTTTATGCCTGAAAGTGAAGACAAAAATTTATGGGTGGCAGTGAGTTATCAAAACGCTTCGCCTAAATCGGTCGAAAAAATGGTAATCAGACCTTTAGAAGAAACGTTGTCTTCAATTAATGGTTTAGAACATATGATGGCTATGAGTGATTTTCGAGGCGGTAGAATTCGACTGTCTTTTGATTATGGCGTTAGCATGGATTTGGTGCGTGCTGAAATTAGAGAGCGAATTGACCGAACTCGTGATGAATTACCTGATGATATTGACAGAATAATCATATCGGAAAGTTGGAATCCTAGAGAGACTGGTGAAACAATCATTGAAGCAAGAATTGCATCAGGACGTGATTTAAGTAAAAGTTATGAGCTACTGGAAAGGAAAATTGTTAGGCCGTTAGAAAGAATTCCTGGCGTTGCGGTAGTGACTCTTGATGGCGTTAATCCCCGAGAAATTAGAATTAATGTTGACTTAAAAAAAATTAAACAGCATAAGGTTGATCCGCGCGCTATTTGGCGAACGATTTCACAGAATAATAGAAACTCTGCGCTAGGTTTATTACGAAGCGATCAAACAAAAATGACTTTTAGAGCGGTTGGTGCTTTAACTGATATTGAGCAGATTAAAAGGTTAACGATTGCTGGAACGACTATTAAAGTTTCTGATGTTGCGAATATTACCTTTGTTGAACCGCCGTTAGAATATGGTCGTCATTTAGACGGAAATTTTGCTATAGGTTTAAATGTAGCAAAAGAATCAACCGCCAATACAATTGAAATAACCGAGGCGGTTCACAAAAGAATTGCAATGATGCAAGACGATCCAGAACTTGATGGAATCAATTTTTTAGTATGGCAGGATCAAGGAAAGGAAATTAAAAAGACCCTTAACGATTTAAAACAAACTGGTTTATTTGGCGCTATTTTCGCGAGTTTAGTTTTGTTCGTATTTTTAAGGAAGGTGAGTACCACATTAGTTGCCGTCGCTTGCATTCCATTTTCTTTAATTGTTACCACCGGTATTATTTGGATTCAAGGTAAATCGCTCAATACTATTTCTCTATTAGGACTTATTGTTGGATTAGGAATGCTGGTCGATAATGCGGTTGTTGTTATGGAAAATATCGACCGTTATCAAAAGAAAGGCTTTGGTGGGCGAGTAGCTGCAATATTAGGCGCTAAAGAAGTTTCTATTGCGGTAATGACCGCGACAGTTACATCAATTATTGTATTTTTACCGATGGTTTTTTCTAAAACAACTAATATGAATATCATTTTGCAAGAACTTGGTGGTGTTATTATTCTGACTCTTTTAGCATCGCTTTTAATTAGTCAAACTTTGATTCCACTTGCGTCAACGCATTTGTTGAAGAAATCTAAAAATATGACTGACGTATCAGAAGCTAGCAAAACACCAGTCATGGATAAACTTCAAGCACATTATTCTAAGATACTGGCGTACACGCTTAAGCATCGTTGGATATCGATTGTGACAGGGATTACTTTATTAGTATCGACTATTTATCCAGTGAATAATATGAATTTTAATTTTGATACTTCACCTACCGAAATGTTTATTGGACTAAGAGTGGAAGTTACTCAGCCGGTTTCTTTGTCGCAAAAAGAATTGATTATTACCGAGATTGAAAACTCTTTAAAACCCTATAAAAAAGAGTTTAACGTGCAGTCTATTTATAGTTGGTGGAGTGATGGAAATTCAATCGTAAGGCTTTATATGAAACAAGGCTTCCAAAATGAAGAAGCGATGAATAAAGTTAGGAAAAAGCTACGTGGTTTATTGCCAAAAATAGCAGGGGTAAAAATTCAAGTACAAGAGAATGGTCCTTTTTGGCGACGAAATAGTGGAAAGCGTGTCGCCGCTCAATTGCAAGGTCCAGATACAGAAACCTTGTCTCTTTTAGGTGAACAAGCAATACAAAGGATAGAAAATATTCCCGGTCTTTTTGATTTCTACTCTACGGCAGAAAATGGTAAATTAGAGCTTCAAGCAAAATTAGATAGAGAAAGGCTATCAACTTATGGTGTATCTAGTAATGAGCCATCTAACTTGGTTGAAATGACTTTTCGAGGTAGAAACCTGACTCGATTTAAAGGGAAAGATAGAGAAGTTGAAATGAGGTTCAGCGTAGGTGACACTGAGAATACTGATTTATCCGATCTTAAAAATTTAGAATTTGTCAGAGAGAATGGAGGCAATATTAGTATGGATAGTATCGCTGATTTTACAACAAAAAAAGGACATGGAAGAATACGAAGACAAAATAAAGTTTCAAGTATTGGGATTGGGGCAAGATTTGAGAAAGGCAAAAAAACTGAATATCAAAAGCAAATAGTGACAGAGTTAAAAGCAATGCCATTACCAGAAGGTTACTCTTGGCAATTTAATAATCGATGGCGAGGTGCCCAACAAAGTCAGGATGACTTTATATTAAATCTTTACTTTGCCCTAGGATTAATTTTTGCAGTCATGGCGAGTTTATTTGAGTCTGTTAAACAAGCGTTAGCGTTAATGATCTCTTTGCCGTTTGCATTAGCCGGTGCTTTTTGGACATTATATTTAGTCGAAGTTGATTTTGATCAATCGGCATCAATCGCGGTTCTGTTGCTATTAGGAATTGTTGTCAATAATGGTATTGTGATGGTGGAGCATATTAATATGTATCGTCGACAAGGCTGGAGTCGATCGAAGGCAATGATTCAAGGTGGGAAAGAACGGCTAAGACCTATATTAATGACTGCTTTAACCACATTAGTTGGTTTAATTCCTATAATTGTACAAAAACCTTCTTTGGGTGGCGTTTATTATTATTCGATGGCCTATGTTATTATCGGTGGTTTATTATTTTCGACGATACTAACGACTTTATTTTTACCAGCGACAATATCCTTAGTGGAAGATGCGCCTGCAAAAATGTTGAGTTTATTCAGTCGTTCGAAATCCAAACTAAGATTGAAATTGAAATCTACTAGAACAGAAATATAAAATTATTTAAGGTAAATAAATGGATCAAGAAACACAAACAAAAATAGAAGCTGCAGTATTTAGGCGATTTTTAAAACACTTAGATGATCATAAAGAGGTGCAAAATATTGACTTAATGATCCTTGCAGATTTTTGTAGAAATTGTGTTTCAAAATGGTATTCAAAAGCTGCGGAAGATGAAGGTGAAAGTGTTGATTATGATCAAGCTAGAGAAATCGTTTATGGCATGACATATGATGACTGGAAACAAAATCACCAAGCGAAAGCAACACCTGAGCAGTTAGAAGCGTTTAATGCTAAAAATAAGTAATTATAAACTTGCTGTATTGGTAGAGAATTAATATGA
>CAZRPK010000192.1:0-4157 GCA_964601915.1 uncultured Kangiella sp.
TATTTATATAAGTTTCGCAGAAGAAGATAACTAAAATAAGTCGGACGAACTTAACGATTGGCTAATGTTTATGTAATGATTAGCTATTTTCTGTATAAATAACATAATTTTTACCATTATCAACGGTCACGGTAGGAATGATCATTACAGACACAATAATTTCATGAGTGCTTGAATTGCTCTACCAATGAAAATACCCAAAGTCTTGTTGCGGTGAGCAGTCCAAAACTTGATTTTTCCTCTGGTGATAAATGCATGTCAATATCAATTAATTCATTAAACTCTTGGTTAAATCTGACTAATTTAGGGTTTAAGATATCTATTGATGCATTTAAAAATTTAATTGTTGCAATTTTACTTATTTTGTAGTTTCTCTGGATTCTTGCCGCTGACCAACCATTTAAAATAAACGAGTAAGATCGGGGTGTTTGCCAAGAATTGTTCTTGATGGAGTGTTAGAACGACTTGTTGGTTATTGGAATTAATTGTGTGTTTTGCCAGCTCAAAGAAAGTTATATTTAATAAACTACAAATTTTTTTAGTCTCTCTAGTGATATTTTCTTTTTAGATAACATCCTCTTTCGTGACCGATTCTTTAGCAGTGTATGTCCCAGGTCAAGCTGTTATGCCAGCTATTGTTGTGTTAGTTGCTCTTGTTGGCTTATCAAATAAAGCTAAAAATCAAGGATGGATTTCTTAACGTAATTTAAAGGAGAGAAGCCATTTTATAAGTTTTTCTTCTTTAAAACTAGAGTTTGGTTAAAGTTAGATATAGTTATTAATGGTTCTTAAAAAGAATAGAACAATTTTTACCCTGTTCTTTTGCAGTATACAATGCCTTATCAGCATTATTAAGTAAAGTCTCATCACTGATTGGCTGCTGTGGAGAAAAACTGGCTACTCCAATACTCATCGTAACGTAAGGTGATGCGGTATTCCACTCATGGGTAATTTTTAAAGAAGAAATAACTTTCAACATTGAGTTAGCAATTGTTGTTGCACCTTTCTCATCCGTATCTGGAAGTATGATCACAAATTCTTCTCCGCCAAATCGCGCAACAAAATCTTTTTTTCTTAAAGATGAATTCTTAAAGGCTTTAGCAATATCTCTTAAACAATCATCACCAGATAAGTGACCATAATGATCATTGAAATTTTTAAAACAATCAATATCCATTATTAAAATTGATAATGAAGAGCCCTTTTCTTTAGCAATATTTAACTCGCTGTATAGGCGTGCATCAAGACTGCGTCTATTAGCTATTCCAGTTAGACCATCTGTTAAAGATAGCTCTTGTAATGTATGTTTTTGCTCTTCAATTTTTTTGATTAATATATTAAAGGATTGTGCAATGTCAGATATTTCGTCATTTCCCTTTATATTTAAATTTAAATTTCCGCCACTTATACGGCTTATAACGCTGAAGTTTAATCTAACTAATCGCTTTATTATTCTTTGGTGTAAAAAATAAATAGCCGCGACTAAAAATAAAATGGAAAAAACAGCCATCAACTTAATAAAATCAGACTCTACTTCTATGAATGTTGTTGTCTTTTCGGCATCAAGTAGAACAGCACTATTTAAACTCTGCGATTGAAACTGTACTTGTCGAGCAAAATCTTCTACAAGGTTATGAACAAAATTACTACGTCCAGTCGCTTGTCCAATACTTCTTAATTCGAGTATTTTTGTTGCTAATAGCCCATCGGAATTGGTTAATACATCCTCTAATTGACTAACTAAAGTTAATGCATTTTGATTACTTTTGAGTTTGAGTAGGTGGCTATTTTTTATCAAATATTGAAATTTTGTTTTAATATTATTTGATATTTGCCTCACCTTATTTAGTCGCTTGGCCGCGAGAATTTTGCTTGATAATGTAACTATTTCAGTATAATCAACTATCCATGAGTAAAATACTTGTTCATCAGATTTTGGGTTTTGATCAATTAAGATTTGATCTATTGATACTGACATAACATCTGAATGTAGTTGATACAGTCTGTTAGCTTGTGATTTGATTTGAAGTTGAATATTAATGCGTTTCTCGATAAGACGATTTAATCCATTTAACTCATTAATGATAGAATCTAATTGATTTTTCAAAACAGAATCACTATTAGAAATTAATTCTAAATTTTTGATCTGTACAATTTTTTCGTCAATATCTCGATATACTATTAATCGAAAAGCTTGTGATGGAGAGCTTGATAGTCGAGCTGTCAAATACGTTAGTTGATTAGCTTTGTCAAAAGTTTGACCGAATAAAGTTATTTTTGGTAAAACATCACGGGTTAATTGAGATAGTATTGATTGAAAATCTGATAGACGTAAAGCTATAACAATATTAATTAGAATAAGAATGGTAACAATACTAAAAAATGCACCACTAAATATTGTTGCTAAAGAAACTCTTTTATATTGAGTCAATGGCTGTGAGGTTTTAGAGTTTGCTTGATCTGATGTTCTTTTTTGATTGTTAGTCATTTAATAAATAATATCCCTAACTTATTGGTGGCTGATATCAATAAGACGTGAATCAACTGAAACGGCTATTTTATTTTTTGATTTGATACTATCAATAATAATCTTGGATACTAGGCGAGACATTTGATTCTTAAATTTTAATTGTTTTAAGTTTCGAAAACTTGAATAACCATCACCCCCTACAGAAAGGTAATCTGTGGTAACTAGCTTATATAATTTTTTCGAAACCAGTTGTTCTTGACCTATTTTTACAGAAATTACTCGATTGCCAATTGGACGAGATGAATCATATGTAACTTGCATACTTGATATTTGAGGGTATCGACCTTTAACCTTCTCAATTAAACTAAAACCATTTTCAAGTGCAGTATGAAGCTGTTTACCTGAGATTTCCAATAAGGCTATTTTGTTGCGAAATGGAAGTTCTCTAATCACATCGCCACGACGGATAATGGAATTATTATCATAGTGTTTTTCACCTCTTATTGTACCACCATTAATCAATGCTATATCGGCATCAGTATACTCTATCAATGTATCGGTTATAAAATTGGCAAAGGCATTTTCTCTCGTTCTAACGTCCTCTATACTTGTACTCATAGAGGTTGTTAATAGACCAATAGGTTGCTTAAGTAAAATTGCCAACCGATCAGTGTGGTCTATAACCTGTTCTAAAACATGGGAGTCTTTAGCATACAAATTGAGCTTTTTAGAAGACCAGTTTAGTTTCAGTGATTCCGGTTTATTTTTAATCCACTCCAGATTGATAATTGCGACTCTTGCAGGATTACTGAGTAATATGTCGTTAGGGTGAAGCTTCTCATTGATAAACCCTTCTGGAGGTGAGTGTTCATCTCGTCTCAAACTAAAATCAATTAGCCCATCTTCTATGTACTGCTTCATCATCGGATCAGGTGTTGAGTAGAAAAGAGCGATTAGATCAACCCCTTTCTCACGTAGAATTTTTGACTGCTTTTCTAAAGCAACTCTTGAATTAGTAACCATTATCCGTGATATCGCATATTCTTCGATCACACTTGGATCAAGGATAGATAGTACACCAATTTTAGCTCGCCCCTGTTGTACTATTGCGCTTTCGATTAGTCCATCCAAGATTTTGTGAGTAAATTTATCGGTAACGTTGCTAGCGATTAAAGGAAAAGCTGCTTCATAAGACCTAAGGGATAGTTCATCTTCAAGAAAACTGAACTCTCTTTTAGCAACTCCCATCGCATCAGGCTCTAAACTATTAAGTAGATCTATAATATGGGTGCCTCTATCTAGTGAAGAAAGCGTGCTAGGCCCTAAACCTCCTCCACCATAAAGGAAAAAGGTAGGTGTTGTGGTGTTTCTTTTTTGTTTTAAAAGTGTAGCAAGCTCGGGATAACCTCCTTTAGCTGTTGTGGCTATTTCAGTCATTTCGTCTGCAAAAATTACGGTTGCTTTTTCTGTCGCTTTAGCCACATTTATGAATTGCCAAATCAAAAGAATGGCAAAATAACGGTTAATAATTGCAGATTGAAACATTGCTAGTAAAATATATCTGTATTTGTTTGGATTCAGTCCATTAACTATAGTGAAATTTACGCTTCTTTTCATTATATTCTTGTGGTATTTAAGGTTAATAGTTCGATATAACATTAATTTTTCCATTATTTAGAAGTTAAAA
>CAZRPK010000193.1:0-4074 GCA_964601915.1 uncultured Kangiella sp.
GAGTCAAGATCAGTTCGCTTTCGAAGAGTATTCAGTAGTTGATGCCGTCATTATGGGCGATGCGGAGCTTTGGAAAGTAAAGCAAGAGCGTGAAGCAATTTACGCAGATCCAAACATGACGGAAGAAGACGGAATGCGTGTTGCTGATTTAGAAACTCAATTTGCAGAAATGGATGGTTATACCGCAGAAAGCCGGGCTGAAGAAATATTATTGGAAGCGGGAATAGCAACGCATTATCACTATGGACTGATGTCACAAGTAGCTCCAGGTTGGAAATTACGAGTATTACTGGCTCAAGCTTTGTTTTCAAACCCAGATATATTATTACTCGATGAACCAACCAACAACTTAGATATACATACTATTAGTTGGTTGGAAGAAGTTTTAAACCAACGCAAATGTACAATGATTATCATTTCTCATGATAGGCATTTTTTAAACGCCGTTTGCACCCACATGGCCGATATTGATTATGGCGAACTACGTATTTATCCGGGTAACTATGAAGCTTTTATGGCGGCATCTTCTTTAATTCAAGAACAACTATTGTCTGGCAATGCTAAAAAAGCGCAAGAAATGGAAGAGCTACAAGGATTCGTCAACCGTTTTTCTGCTAATGCTTCAAAAGCAAAACAGGCAAGTTCACGCGCCAAGAAATTAGAAAAAATCAAATTGGATGAAGTGAAATCATCAAGCAGAAGAACGCCTTCTATCACTTTAAAACAAGATAAAAAACTCCATCGCCAAGCATTAATTCTAGAAGATTTAACTTTAGGATATGACGATCATAAATTATTCAAAAAGGGTAACTTGATTTTAGAAGCTGGAGCAAAGTTGGCTGTAATTGGTGAAAATGGAGCTGGTAAAACAACTTTGTTGCGTTGTCTTGTTGATGAGTTGCCTGCCAATGAAGGCACGGTTAAATGGTCAGAAAATGCAAGTTTTGGGTATTGCCCACAAGACAGCACCGCCGATTTTGATTGTGAATTGTCATTGTTTGATTGGATGTCTCAATGGCGCACGGCAAAACACGATGACTTAAAAGTTCGTGCCATGTTAGGTCGTCTTTTATTCACAGAAGATGACTTTAATAAAAAGGCTAAAGTCTGTTCTGGTGGTGAAAAAAATCGTTTGTTATTCGGCAAATTGATGATGAGTGATATTAATGTTTTGATTATGGATGAGCCAACTAACCATATGGATATGGAAGCGATTGAAGCGCTAAATAATGCGCTTAAAGAGTGGGATGGAACTTTAATTTTTGTTAGCCATGATAGAGAGTTTGTTTCTTCATTGGCGACTCGAATTGTTGAAATAAAGAATCATGAAGTGGTTGATTTTCATGGGACTTATGACGAATATTTAGCGCATCAGGAAGTGAGTTCGAAAGTTGCGTAGTATCGTTATTAGACTTCACTAGTGCTCGTTTCTTATAAACGCTACCGTCTATTCTATTTTGAATTAACGGTAGGTAGTGTTACTCGAAACAATGCGCCTCCAAGTGTGCGAGATTGTGTGACTTCCAGTTTTCCTTTATGCCACTGACAAATACGGTCTGCTATCGCTAAACCCATTCCAAAGCCTTTGCTATTATATTTTACAAAAGGTTTTAGAATAAGCTTGCGATTCTTTTTTTCTACGCCGTTTCCATCATCGCTGATCTCAAAACGAACAAAATTATTTATTAAATTAACTTCAACAACGACTCGACTTTTCGCATATTTTATCGCGTTTCCTATTATGTTCGAAAACAGCATCATTAGAAATTTCTCATTCCCATTAACCATTAATAACTTGTCGAAATTTATCAAGGAAATTAATTTTTCTTCTGTTGAAATATGCTCGCAATAGGAATAAATGATTTTGCATAAATTAACCGGCTCTTTTTCAATTTTCACCAGCGATTGATCTAACTTTGCATAGTTCAAAAGCACTTCTATCAAAGACTGCATTTCGTCTAAATCATGGCTAAGACGTGCTTGGTATTTTTCGCGTTCTTGCTTATCGGTTGATTCTGATAAAACATCTAGCCCAAGTCGTAGCCTTGCTAAAGGCGTTCGCAAATCGTGTGAAACGGCACTACTAATGATTTTGTTGTCAGTCACTAAGGTTTCAATTTTTTGTGCCATTCGATTAAATTCATTTTCAATATCATTGATGTAAGATGTGCGACTTAACAGGATGCGCTTGCTTAAATCCCCCGATCCAAGTTCGCTGGCAGTAGTGCGTAGTACGGTCAGTCTATTGATTAACGGATAAAGCCAAATCATAACGAAGAAAATAATTCCAATATAGAATAAAACGGTCAGCAATAGGCTGAAAGTCGAAGCGTCTAGTGGCTTCGATAATTCTTCAGGCATAAAAGCAAGGACCAGTGATTTATTCGGTAAAAAATAATGTAGCGATAATTTTCCATCGCTCTCAAGTACCAAAACTTTCCCGTCAAGAAAATCAGATTCTAACTCTGAAGGCAAAGGAAAATCTTTTTGAGCGACTAGTGAAAGTTGATTAGAGTTCCGCTTATTCCACTGTTGGATAAAGGGCTCGATCTGAGTAATATTATCCAGTGAAGTGGCGAATTGATAACCTAGATCTTGGTAATAGGAAATAATATCCTTGTTTGTGTCATCGGAACGATTGGCAACATATTGATCGATTGCCCAGCCTATGCCGAAAGTGCCACATAGAATAATAATGATTAAAGAAAGTGATAATTTTTTCATTTTGAAATTTTCTTTTCTTGAAAGCTTTAAGACCAAGGTTCTGGAGAAAATAAGTAACCTTTTCCCCATATAGTTTTGATACGTTGTTCCAAAGAAGATTCAGTACCAAGCTTTTTTCTTAAGCGTGAGACTAAAATATCCGTAGAGCGGTCAAAGCCATCGTATTCAATACCTCTTAGTTCTTGTATTAGTGATTCTCGACTGACAATAGAGCCTGCTTGACTCGCCAATATCCAAAGCACATTAAATTCATTAGAAGAAATGTTGATGGTTTTGTTTTCAATTTTCGTGGTTCTAGAATGCTTATCAATTTTTAAAGATCCAAAATTCAGAGACCCAAAATTTAGACCGTCACTACCTACCGATGGTTCATTAGTGATCTCAGAACGACGAAGTAAGCTTTTTATTCGAGCAAGAAGCGCTCTCGCTCGAACTGGTTTAGTGATGTAATCGTTAGCACCTAGCTCTAATCCCAGAACTTCATCTAACTCTTCATCTCTAGCGGTCATCATTAAGATTGGTCGACTATAAAAAACTCGGGCTTCTCTACAAATATCAAAACCATCTTTTATCGGTAAGTTAATGTCTAACAATACTAAGTCTGGATTCTCCGCTTGGATTAATTCGAGTGCATAATCGCCTCTATTAGCAACGCAAACTTCAAAATTTTGGCTTGCTAAATAGTCAGCTAACCAGTTTGCCAGAGATTCGTCGTCCTCGACAATTAGAATAGATTTTTTTAGTTGCTCATTCATAAAATAACTATCTTTGACGGCCTGCAAAATTGGTTGATATAATTTTCATGTTGATTGACCATTTTGTTATTCGTAATTTAATCAATATTCTAGTTTTCATAATCAGAATAGCCTCCAACTAGATCGACGCCTCTTCTTGTTACCATAAACCCAAGCCACAACAAATTTAGTGTTAGCGACTACAAAATTGCGATCTTCGTTTCTTAATACGTAAGCGCGACTACTTGGAGCTTGAAAATCCATCTCGAATTTACCTTCAGTTTTCCCGCTCCAGCACGTGAGAGGTTTGTCGATCTGCTCATCATATAAGCAATATCTATCTTTGGATAGCACTCGCCAGCTAAACTGAATTTCTTGATAGCAAATCTGACCCTGTCGTAATGCCACACACCGTTCTGGACTAACCAATAAATACGGTTGTTGATTTTTGGCAGCAACTTTTCCTGTCGCCAAGGTATGTAATGATATTCCTAATAAAACAAGAACGACTATAGGAAAGAAAACACGGCTTTTAGCGATACAGTTATAGTTAATACAATCGTAGTATTTTAAAGTCATTTTTGATCTCCTCAAAACAACTTAAAACACATAACTA
>CAZRPK010000194.1:0-4070 GCA_964601915.1 uncultured Kangiella sp.
CACCGGATGCGGGATCGATCCTAAAAATTTGCCTATTAGAAAAGTTAAGAACATACAATTCTCCGTCACTATCTTCAGCAAAAGAGCTTATTAAAAAGGACGTAGAAACTAATTCAGAATTAGTTTGATTTGCGCCGCTCAGATCACTTATTCCCCAAATTGGTCCTTAAATGAACTAAATGGCTCTATTATGTACTCTCATGCATTCATTTAGAGATTAAGATAATGCAAAATAATGGGTAAATTGTGGATAAATTTAACTAATTAGTCTAAATTGCAACCGCTGGTTGACAGATTTTCAACCCGACTTGATAGCTTGCAACCACCCAATTTCTTATGCTTTACTCTCTACAGAAAATGAAGGAATAAACATTATGATTTTAGCAGAAAAGATAGTTAGATTAAGAAAGCAGGTTGGCTGGTCACAGGAAGAGTTGGCTGAAAAAATAAATGTGTCTAGGCAATCAGTCTCCAAATGGGAAAGCACTAACAGCATACCAGATTTGAACAAAATAATTATTCTGGCCGAAATTTTTGAAGTAACGACCGATTATCTTCTAAAGGATAATGTTGAGGCACCTGAATCCATCAGTGGTAATTTAGAGAGCAATGCCATACAAATTAGCCTAGAACAAGCAATGAAGTATGTTGAGAATAAGATGGATATGGCGCACTTAATCGCCAAGGGTGTATTTCTATGTGTAAGCTCGACGGTGCCACTCTTTACTTTATTGGCAATGGCTGAAACAAATCAATTAAATCTAACATCCAATGTCGCAACAACAACAGGAATTATACTCATATTGGTGTTGATCTCTATTGGGGTAAGCTTTTTTATTAGAACCAACCAATATGAAAGTGACTTAACGCTTATAGAAAACGAAGAATTTGAGCTGGCCTATGGCGTACACAGCGCTTTTAAAGAAAAATTACAAAAATTCAGAGGTACCTATAATCTAAAATTATCTATTGCTATTTCTATGTTCATTTTCAGTTTTGTCCCTCTGATGATTGGTAGCATGTTATCTGGTAGCTCTGATGTAATATTAATGATGTTAATTATTTTGCTCCTCATGATAGCGACTGGAATATACATATTGATTCCTGTCTCAACTAAATATGACTCCTACAACCGCATTTTGCAGGAAGGATATTCCTACACAAAAAAAAGTAGACGCACAAAACGTATCGAAAAACTTGCCGCATTCTACTGGCCTTTGTTAACCGCTATATATCTTGGCTGGAGTTTGTGGACTATGGATTGGGGGGTTACTTGGATTCTTTGGCCTGTTGGCGCTATCCTTTTTGTCACGTTGATAGGATTAATGGAATTGCTAGATAAGGATGATACTTAATAAGATACTTACCAATTCTGATCGGGCTAACTAAAATAAGGAGCGGTATTTTTGATAACGGGTGTAACTCTCGCTCTGATCAAAACAGCCTCAACAATACCCGAGCCAATCGGTTTGTTTGTTTTTGCTAGACGAGCATATTGGTAGCGAGCTCGGTGCCGTGAGAAATAGGTTATTTCAGTTTTGATCTTTTCTTTCTTGGAGTTTTTCCTGAGTTGATATTTTAAATGATTGATCACTTTGTCGATCCCTTTTTCATCATGGCGTAATAGATGACGATATTTTTTGTACTCGGTGATAGTTTCAACGTTGTTCTTGCCATAAATAACTTCCATCGCGTCATGTAGATGAGTCGATGCATGGTAGAAATCTAATACACATTCGCCTTCTTTGATTTCGTCGTCTAGGAAAGTCCTGTTATCTCTCGCACCATCGACAATCTTGACCATTTTAAGATCGGGTCTTCGTTTTTTAATCTGTTCAATCTGCATGGCCAATTGGAATTTGAGTGTTTTCTTTTTATGCTCCGGCATTCTGGCTAAAAATCGTGTTAACAATAACTCGCCTTTTTTATCAAAAAAACTCACCGTCCCGCAACAAGCTTCAAACTGGAAATATAGACCTAACAAAGCCCTCTAAGAGAGCTTTGTTAAGAATTTAACCTTTCTTATCTTTAGGTAGTCTCGAAGCTCTTCTTCTTTCACTTTCAGTCAAATATTTTTTACGAATTCTGATACTATCTGGTGTTACTTCAACCAGCTCATCATCATCAATAAATTCAAGGCTTTGCTCTAAGCTCATGGTAATGTGTGGTGACAAAACCGTCGCTTCATCAGTTCCTGAAGCTCGAACGTTAGTTAACTGTTTACCTTTAATCGTATTAACCGTTAAATCATTATCGCGATTGTGACTACCAATAACCATACCTTCATATACTTCAACACCATGACCAATAAATAAACGGCCTTTGTCCTGGAAATTCCATAAAGCATAAGCAACGGCTTTGCCTGTACAATTAGCAATCATGACACCATTACGACGTTGTGCTAAAGCACCTTTAAATGCTGGCGCATAGGAATCAAAGGTATGGTAAATTAATCCAGTACCTGAGGTAGCCGTCAAAAACTCTGTTTGAAAACCAATTAACCCCCTAGACGGCATGAAAAAATCAAGTCGAACACGACCTGCACCATCTAACTGCATATTGCGCATTTCGGCTTTACGCTCACCTAAAGCCTCCATAATAGTACCTTGGTGTGCTTCTTCAACATCTATAGTGACATTTTCATAAGGTTCACACATGACCCCATCAACTTCCCTCATGATAACTTCAGGACGAGAAACAGCCATTTCAAAGCCTTCACGTCGCATGGTTTCAATTAATACAGATAAATGTAATTCACCACGACCTGATACTTTAAATTTATCAGAATCATCTAACTGTACAACACGCAGAGCAACGTTATGGATTAATTCTTTTTGAAGACGATCATGTATTTGGCGTGAAGTTAAAAGCTTTCCTTCTTGACCAACAAATGGCGAAGTATTCACCTGAAAAGTCATAGTCACAGTAGGTTCATCAACAGTTAAAGGGGTTAACGCTTCAACATTATCAGGGTCACATAAAGTATCAGAGATTTTTGGTTCGCCAATTCCTGTAATAGCAATAATATCACCCGCATTCGCTTCTTCAATTTCCGTTCTTTCTAAGCCCATATAGCCTAAGACTTGACCTACTTTAACTTTTCTTGTTTTACCTTCGGCGTTAATACTAATTAATTGTTGGTTTTTTCTGATAGTTCCGCGATTAACACGACCAACCGCAATAGCGCCCACATAACTAGAATAATCAAGTGAAATCACTTGCATTTGAGTCGGTCCATCAACTTCAACTTTAGGCGCTTCAACATGTTCAACAATAGCTTCAAATATAGGCGTCATATCCCCTTCACGAACGCTATCGTCAAGCGATGCGTAACCATTTAAAGCGGATGCATAAACAACCGGAAAGTCGAGTTGTTCATCGGTAGCCCCTAGTTGATCGAATAAATCGAATATTTGATCGATTACCCAGTCAGGACGAGCACCTGGACGATCAATTTTATTCACAATAACAACTGGCTTTAAACCCTGAGCAAATGCTTTTTGGGTGACGAAACGTGTCTGAGGCATTGGGCCATCAACTGCATCAACTAATAATAAAACAGAATCTACCATCGACATGATACGCTCAACTTCACCACCAAAATCAGCATGTCCTGGAGTGTCTACAATGTTAATACGATAATCATTCCAACGAATAGCCGTGTTCTTAGAAAGAATAGTGATACCACGTTCTTTTTCTAAGTCGTTAGAATCCATCATACGTTCGGTCGGTTCTTTACGAGATTCTATAGTACCTGACTGCATTAATAATTTATCAACCAAAGTTGTTTTACCATGGTCAACGTGAGCGATAATCGCGATATTTCTTAACTTACTAATCAATGGAACAGCCTCAAAAAAAGAGCTATGTTGGTATTAAACGATAAATCGGAAAATAACCAACTAAAATAAAGGCGCGTATTCTATAGGTTATTGACGTTGAAAGCATTGTTTTTGGTGTAAAATTCACCAAAATCCTGAAAATCATTAAACTTTACACTTAAATTCCCATATCACTTGCGCGATGCGCCAACAACCTCCAGTTGATGAATGTGTTGCAACAAAATTAAT
>CAZRPK010000195.1:0-4011 GCA_964601915.1 uncultured Kangiella sp.
AATTGAAGCAGAAATATTTCCATCTTCTTGATCATCCGCTGTTGCTCCGGGATCGCTAAATGTATCGCCTAAGTGTAAGATTAGAGTTTCGTTGCCCGTGAGGCTCACGATTGGAGGCGTGTTGTTAACATTGCTAGGAGAATCATCATTGTTTCCACCGCCACCACACGCCATTAAAAATGACAGAGCAATACAATAAGTAATCTTATAAAGATTATTATTGAGTAATTTGTATTGGGGTAAAAGCATAAAACACTCCTTGTGTATTAAGTGACTAACTTGAATTCGTACCTTTCTGTCAAATGAAAGTAACTTATTAAATAAAAATGTGCCATCCCCTGTTTGGGGGGGGCTGTAACAAAACACAAAAGAATCATTATAGGAGTAATCAATTCAGACTGCTGAGCGGTACTTTTGTTGTATGCAATGGGATTAAATGCTCGCGTTTAAGTCTAAAATAAATTACTCTCCTACCTGTAAATTGCGCCGCCAATTCTAACGATGCCGAGCCCAAAAACTCGACCCCAGATACTAACTTTGATTCAGAACTCAACCAATAAACAAGGTTCCAACGATATAACAAATTCAGCACAAAGCGAATTTGTTATATTGGGGATCGCGATAAACGTGCCGCTAAGACGTTTATTTGATTATAAGATATCAGTCAATAATGCGATTGAACCAAAAATAGGTATGCGGGTAGAAGTTTCGTTTTCTAATAGAATCAAAATTGGCGTGATTAATAAAATAGGTTCGAGTTCGAATTTAGCAATTGAAAAAATCAAACCGATCAACCGTTTATTAGATGAATCGCCGTTAGTTAATAACTGCATGATTAAATTATCTCAATGGATGCAAAATTATTATCATGCGGCACCCGGTGATGTTTGGAATACAATGTTACCGAACGCCTTATTAAAAGGTGATGATGCTGAATTAGCTAGAGAAAGTTATTGGTGTATAACTGAATTGGGTACAGAATTATATCGAGAAAAAAAAATACCCAAGAATGCGGTAAAACAACAGTTGGCGATGGCGTGTTTGATTGAAATTTCAAATAAAAACAACGTAGGTTTAGCTCATAGTCAGATTAATCAATACAACCTTAGTTTAACTACTTTAAAAACATTGGCAGGAAAAAAATGGATTGAACGAAATTTTAATTCACTTCACGTAAATGAACATCATTTTAAAAAATCAAGAAATAAAGAAATCGCTTTAAAGTTAAATGAACAGCAATATTTCGCAGTAGCAGAAGTATCTAAGCAGTTAGATATTTATAAAACATGGCTATTGTTTGGAGTAACAGCAAGTGGTAAAACTGAAGTTTATTTAAGGATAATTGAATCGGTATTATTGCAAGGCAAGCAAGCTTTGGTTTTAGTCCCAGAGATTGGATTAACACCGCAGACTGTTTCACGCTTTGAACGTAGATTTAATGCTGGAAATAGTTATGTAGAGATCGCGACTATGCATTCGGGGATGAGCGATAAACAGCGATTACAAGTTTGGTTAAAAGCAAGAAATGGTCAAGTAAAAATAATTATCGGGACGCGTAGTGCTTTATTTGTACCACTTAAAAATCCGGGTATTATTATTATTGACGAAGAGCATGATACTTCTTTTAAACAACAACAAGGTTTAAGATATTCTGCCCGAGATATTGCTATGGTGCGAGGTAGTATGGAAAATACGCCAGTGTTATTAGCAAGCGCAACGCCATCTATTGAAACTTTAGTTAATGTTGAAAAGAATAAAATAACACAGCTTGATTTAACACAAAAAGCATTGACTAGTTCCGAGATTAAATACCGTATTATTGACATGAAAAACCAACCGATCAAGCAAGGGTTGTCCTTTCATCTAATTGATTCGATAAAGCATCATCTAACACAAAAAGGTCAAATATTATTGTTTTTAAATCGACGGGGTTATGCGCCTGTTTTACTTTGCCATCAATGTGGTTGGAGTAGTGAATGTAAAAGGTGTGAGCGTCACTTTACCTTTCATGCAAGTGAAAGTAGCGAATATCAACATTTACAATGTCACCACTGCGGTTCTAATCGCAAAGTGCCAAATCAATGCCCTAATTGTCAATGTGAAGAGATGATTCCTGTGGGGGTAGGAACAGAACGTTTAGAAGAAACCGTAAAAACACTTTTTCCAAACGCAAAAGTTCAAAGGATCGATCGAGATACCACTAGAAAAAAAACAGCTATGACTGATTTTGTCACGTCCATTAAGTCTGGGGAGATTGACATTTTAATCGGTACTCAAATGCTAGCAAAAGGACACCATTTCCCAAATATTACCTTGGTTGGCTTAGTTGATATGGACGGCGCGCTTTATAGTAGTGATTTTAGAGCACCTGAGTATGCAGCACAGTTAATTACACAAGTATCAGGACGTACAGGACGCGCTAAACATCAAGGTGAAGTGATTATTCAAACGCATTTGTCAGAACACCCAATGTTAAATATTTTACTTAGTCGTGGCTATAGAAGTTTTGCGAAATTAGCCATTGAAGAGAGAAAAGAAGCTAATCTGCCTCCAATTTCCTATAACGCTTTATTGCAAGCTGAAGCGCCAAGTATTGGTGATGTGAAGAATTTTTTACAGGAAACAAAGGATGTTCTTAAAAGGGTGTTAATAGAACAAAAACAATTACCCAAAATTTTTGACTTGGAACTTTTAGGACCTGTTCCTGCGGTGTACACTAAAAAAGCGGGAAAATTCCGTTATCAACTCTATATTCAAACCAACCAAAGAAAGCAATTGCATCAATTGTTGCATCATTCTGTGCAACTTATTGAAAGTTTGAAGTCCGCAAGTCGTGTCCGGTGGCGATTGGAAATTGATCCAGTTGGTGATTAACGCATTAAAAATAATGTAATTGTGCACAAGTGGGCAATTTGCAGACTATATTCTCCTTATAATGCACTAAATATGGGGCATAATCGTCCGGTGCTATTGTCGATTTAAGAAAAGAATATATTGATGTCTAAAACTAAAAAAACTACGGATTTAGTTTCTGAACTTAGTGAAGCCGATATTAAGTTGCTTAACCGTGTTCAAAAGTGTGTACCTCTTAGTTCCGATCCCTTTGCTATTATTGCAAAAGAAATTAATGAAGATAAGCAATGGGTGATTAATCGCCTCCAAGAATTTCAAGAATTAAAGATTATTCGTCGTTTTGCAGCAGTCAAAACCCGCAAAAAATCGAGCGTGAGTACTTTAGCCGCTTTTAAAGTCCCCGAAGAAAGAATTAATGATATTTCTCATTTAATTAATTCCTATGATGAAGTTTCTCATAATCATTTACGAGAACATGACTATAATATATGGTTTGTGGTTCAGGATAAGTCTTTGAAAAAAGTAGAAGCATTGATTGATGACTTGTCTAACCATATCGATTTCCCTTTATTAAACTTACCAATTCTAGAGTCCTATCATAGCGATATGGTTGTCAAACTTGGTGATGATTGTTGTAGTAAGGAGAAACAAAAGGACGATGTTCAACCGTGATGGATATTAATCAACAAAAACGTGTATTAAAGGCGCTTTCTAAAGGTCTGCCTATTTGTGAAGAGCCTTATAAAACCTTAGCCGATAGTTTGAATGTTAAAGAGCAACAACTTCTAAATTTTATTCAAGAATTAAATGACTCAAATGTTATTAGTCGATTTGGAATGATTGTTAATCCCGAAAGTGTTGGTTATGAATGTAACGCAATAGTCGTTTGGGATGTCCCAAACAATGAAGTTGATGAAGTTGGAACTTTGTTGGGTCTTCAAGAAAAAATTAGCCTTTGCTATAAACGCCCTCGTCAAATGCCGGATTGGCCTTACAATTTGTTTACTATGTTGCATGGAAAAAGTCAGCAAAGCATTGTTACAGAGCTCAATCAAATAGTGAATGAAAATGATATAGGGCAATACGCTTGTGATATATTATTTAGTTCAAAAACCTTCAAACATTCTGGCGCGAGGACTTTTGGTTAGGTTTTTTATT
>CAZRPK010000196.1:0-3995 GCA_964601915.1 uncultured Kangiella sp.
CCTTTTTAACGGTTTTTGCTCCTGCAAAACCGTGTTACCGTACATCCTGTACATAAATTCATTCCGGCACAAATTAAAATAGCGCCCGTTCCAGCAAGCCCTATTCCAAAAAATATGGCTACGCCATCATTACTAAGCCAAATCATTACCAGTAAATATCAGTACAGCTTACCGCTTTATAGACAAAAAACCATGTTCAAACAGCATGGTATTGAGCTTAATCGAAAAACGATGAGCGAGTGGATGATTAAGTGCAGTACATTATTTAAATCCATTATCGAGCAGCTTCATCAGCACTTATTAAAGCAGTCCGTGGTTCAGGCCGATGAAACGACGCTCAAAGTGATCCGAGAAGATAAAAATAAATGTTATATGTGGGTTTATTGCACGGGCACAGATTCGCCGGGTGAAAATGAAAACCAAAATAAAATTAAAAATATCGTGCTTTATGATGATCAAGCCAGTCGCGCTGGAAGTTGTGCGGTGGATTACTTAAAGGGATCCAATGGTTATCTGCAAGCGGATGGTTACGCAGGTTACGAGAAAGTGGATGCAGAGTTAATTGGTTATATGGCACATGCGAGACGAAAATTTAAAGAAGCAAAAACGGCACAGCCTAAAAATAAAATGGGTCGCGCTGACATTGCCATCAAAGAAATAGCCAAACTCTATGGGATTGAAAAACAAATTAAGGGTTTACCTGCTAATAAAAAATACAAAATTCGACAAGAAAAATCATTGCCGTTATTAATCGATTTAAAAGAATGGTTGGATAAATCCATTGACAAGTGCTGCCTAAATCAGCGATTGGAAAAGCGATCCAATACAGTTTAAATCAATGGGAAAAACTGAGTGGTTATATCAAAAGTGGTGACATCAATATTGATAACAACCGAGCAGAGCGTGCAATAAAACCCTTTGTGATTGGCAGGAAAAACTGGATGTTCTGCAATGCCGCCAACTGGTCACTAACAACCAGCAGTTCTTGGTAAAAACGCTCGTAATATATTGATTAATAAGAATTACATATAAAAAATAGTGCGAAAATATTCCAGAAATGTTATTTTAACCCATTGATTATTAAAAGAAATTATTTTCACCGAGAATTGCTAACTAACAACTAAGTTAATTTATTTACGTCCTTTGCTTTCTCTTTTCATTTCTTTTTTTATATAAACATCAAAATCAAATGTTTTTATTCCTTTGCCGTTCATTTTTAAAGGCTGCGATTTTGACATTGCAGGTAATTCAACAGGACGTTCATCTACTTTAATAAATGAGCGATTATCCGTGCTAGCAAAACTGAGCACATGATTTCCCAATCCAACAAAGTTGTAATCTTGAAAGTAACGATGCATCTGGCGCATATAGTACGAACCATCATCGGTTATTTGATGTAAATCCCATTCACGTTCATGAAATAACAAGTCACAATCGCCAGCCAGTTCAAAGCTACCTGAATCACAAATTGCAAAGGTGCTAGAAGACCACAATCTTCTTACTACAACGTTACCATTTTCATTTAACTGCCATCTTGCGAAATTTTGGCTTATCTCATTGTCCGTTAACTCACCGTCTAAGTTAAGGTCATCTGACCACGCCTGTAGAGCTGTTCCATCTGCATTAAGTTCAATCCAAAAGTGAGATAGTGGTTCATCAAAAAGAAATGATAATTTATAAATCCCAGAAGCACCTTCTGCTACCCATTCAGCCTCTTCAAGCAAAGTGAAACCCGATTGAGCTTTAGTGAATGGGTTATCCAATTCATCTTTTTCATTATTTAAGATATTCATAGCGGGAGTTTTGCCATCATTTGCTTTTAAGAAAACGATATCAGTATCATCACTACCGTCAACCTCGTCTCCTTGGATAATCAAATGTCCGTTATCACCAATGATCCATGGCAAACTCACTTCTAATTGGGTTATGCTACCGTTGCCTTGAAGCTCAGGAATGATGATCGATATGTCTCCGCCGTTTGTTAAGTCACCAGTAAATTGTACATCTCGCGCAGAGCGATGATATGACGCGATAGCACCACTAATTGGTTCGAGGATTTCCTCAATGACTGTATCGGTGTTTAAGCTATAACGGTTATTGCCGCTAACATCTAAAATGTTTTCTGCGCGAACAATTCCTTTTTCTTTGACGAAATTACTAACGATTGGATTGTCAGTTATTTCACTATCGACTAACTCACCATTTGGATAATGAAATAAGGTATGTGTTGTGTAGAGAAGTAAATCATTTGTTTCGGACTGGGTAATCCATTGAACACTTGTGCCCGTTTGAATCACCTCAGTTTCAACTTGAACGGTTGCACCATCAATCAAAAGAAATTGAAAAAACGTGTTCAATGAAAATCCGTTTTCGCCAAACGTCATTTCTATACCTGTGTCGGTTGTTGCCCATGTAAAATCGGACCCAGTCAATGTGTCACTTAAGTACCCCGTTCCGTCTTCATTCACTAAAATACGATCACCTCCGGCATAGCCAAGAGGAAGAATTTGATAATAGGTATCTGCAATTGGAATTTCACTACTTGAATTGCCAGCAATCACGTTATTATCTGTAAGAGTCGCGTTTAGCGCTTCAGCATAACTTTCAGCCGCCATGTTTTGAGCGTTAGATACATATTCACTCACTTTTTGAATATCGCTCACTAATGCAAAAGTATCACTCACACCTTCAGGTAATTCTAGATCTGGATTTGCGGCAGAGTAATCAATCACTAACTTAATAGCGGTGGATAAAGGAAGAACAAGAGTGCTGTCAATCCCAGCTTGCGAACTAGCTAGTTGAGCGCTCGTCAATATGGTAGACCACCATTGACACCTTCCATTAATGCAGCATTAGCGGAGGTTAAGTGAGTAACATTGACACCAAAGGCTTCAGTGTTTGTCAGCGTATCATCTTCACCTGCAGCGTTATCTAATTCTGCAAAAGCACCAACATAGGAAACGAGTTTTGTTGTGCTATTTGCTTCTTCGCCAGTTGCAGATACACGTACAATTTGATCTGCAAACGAATCATCCAATGATAATGGAACAGAATAAAGACCTACACCATCAGCGGTGGTGGTAAATATTTGATTGCCAACTGTGACTTCAACATTTGCATTAGCAATTGGTCCGTCAGTCACTAGACCGTTCAACGTCACGTTTAAAATGTTGGCCGTTATAGAAACAGTCACATCACTCGATGCAGTAGCCCCGCCATCATCCGTAACCGTCACGGTTAATATTATATCTTCATTTGCTATTACGGCGGGTGCCGAAAATTCTACCGTTGCAGAATCACTTCCAGTTAATGATGCTGTAGCCCCTGACTTTTGAATCCATGAATAACTGGCGATAGTACCGTCTGAGTCTTGACCATCCGCTGTAATAGTTACCTCAGAACCTTCTAGAGCTGTTTTTCCAGAGACTGTTACACTGGGTGCAACGTTTACTGATTCTGGTTCTGGATCATCACTTCCGCCACAAGCTGTAAGGGCTAATAAACTAGCTCCCACCAAAAAATTGAGATTAAATTTAGAGTCATTAAAATTCATTACTTCCTTCCTTTTAGTTTTCGTATCAAAACTAGATATTTATCCAGTTAATTAACTATAGTGCGCTTAGTAACTGCGCAGATCCAACCCACAAGTGCATAATCATCTAAGCTACGATAGCAGCCATGTATTCTGCCATTTTTATAGCAGGTGTTTTATAGTTTAGTTTCTTTCTTGGGCCAATATTGCCGTAGTAATCCGTTCGTATTTTCGTTTAGACCCCGTTGTCATGAACAATAGGGATCAGCGAAATAAACTTTAGCATTGAGAGCTTCTGTCATTCTTTCGTGATACGCAAACTCTTTACCATTGTCAGCTGTAATCGTTAATACTGCATCTTTATAAGGCTCTAATAGTTTTATTGTTGCAGCAGTAACAGTCTCAGCCGATTTATCATTGAGTCGTGTTGAGAGGGTAAAACTTGTCTGTCTTTCGACAATAG
>CAZRPK010000197.1:0-3926 GCA_964601915.1 uncultured Kangiella sp.
CCTAAGAATGTAGTTTCGATAACGAGGATATGATCAGAGCGAGTGTTACACCCTTACAGGCTATTAAATGCCGCAATCAGCAACGTTCTTTTACATTACTCGCAGCTGGTCCTCTCATTGAAAATGCAAGGTTAAAACTAACCTCTGTGCCTAAAATAATATCGGTCGAATCATGTTTGAAATTTGAAATATGAGCAAATATTTGATCATTAAGTTCAGCGCACCTAATAAAAAAGAAATCGACATGTTCAGTAACTATTTGTCCGTTGTAATTTATTTGACTGCCATTAAAATCAACACTGTGACCTTGCAACTTCCGTCGTAAATATGGGGGAATTTTTGTCTTCTTTAGACTATTAAATATTTCATTGGCAGAATTTCTGTTTCCATATAGATAGTTTTGTCTTGCAAACCAAAACTGTGCATCATAGTTAGTGTCCCCAGGTGAAAAACTATGTTTTAAATGATATATTATTTCTTCCGCTAATGATTGATCGTTTTTAAGAATCAAATATTTCGAGAGGGCCAAATGTAATGCCTTACTATGTGGACTTTGCGCTATTGAATTTCTCAATACACCAATAGCCCCCTGTAAATCACCACCTTCATTTTTGTTTGTTGCCAAAGATATGGCTACATATTCACTTGAAAGGTTCGTATTATAGGCTTTCTCCAAAATCTTACTAACATTTTTGTGTTCATTGAGTTTTTTTGATAGCTTTACTTTAGCCATTAGCAGATATTCATTCCCTGGAAATCGTTGGAGCCCCTTATATATAACGTCCTCTATTTTTTTTACAATGCTCACTAATGCTCTTTCCCGCAGCTCGTCTCCATTTTCCGTAATTTCAGATATACTCCGTAACTTATCATCCAATTCATCAAGACCAAGCTCAGCCAAAGCATGTGAAGGTCGTGAGGTTTTACTTGATTTGAGTAACCTTTCAAGTATTAACCTGGCTTCTGCTCGATACTTCTCAACTTCCAATTGGGAAGTTGCGTCTTTTGCCATTCTCCTGTATACCAATGCCTTAGTATGCTTAATAGCTTTGTCCGGAAAGTTATTGTCTAGATGTTTTTCTGCGCTTAAAATAGCGTGCATTGCCGCACTTAAGTCGGTACCAGGGTGATTGAGTTCGAAAACGGCTCGTTGATGCCAAATATAATGTAACGGTGCCCCTGCCTCTTCTGCAGCCTCATAAATAATTTTTGCCAATTGTTTATCGCTAAATAAAGACGCAAGCGTTTTTCCTTTAATAAGGGCAATAAATGCCTCTTCGTCCACCGAGTAATCTATGTTCATCTTGGATATGACTCTTACTAATTGCTCTGCCTTCATTTTTGGTTCTGAATAAGCTTTGTCAAAAACAAATTCTGCAATTAATGGATGTCTAGCTTCATATACATAGTCCCTGCTTCGTTGATCTATATAAATTTTTATTAAGTGCTCTAAAGGCGCGAAGGAATTTTTGTTAAAATCCTTAATGCTGATACCAGAAATTCTAGAAATTAGAGCGGCCCTAACTGGTACGTTCAACCTGTTTAAGGTGCAAACATCCATGTACAAAATTTGAGCTTCTGCAGGAGTTACTCGTTGAAATTCGTCATAAATAATTTGCTCAAATGGCAAGCCTGAAGTAACCTCATGAAGTGCAACTAATAATTGACGATCAGAAGTTAAACCGAAATTATTTTTGATTGCGGAAAAATCTAGTTCTTTTAAATTCCCCAAACAACGATGAGTCTGTAGTTTATCAATTAATTGGCCAATCTCTTTGTCTGTCAACTTGTTCAGATTATATTCAGCAGAAACATATGGTTCTAACTCCCCACCTAACTGGTTCCACTTATTACTTCTAGAAGTAGTTATTATTGATACAGGCGCGTCTTCATAACTTAAAAGCTCATAGAGCTTGAGTAAGTCGTTCTTATTTTTCAATGCATCATCAACGACCAACAACATTCTTTTGTCAACGCTTTGACATAATTCTTTTATTAAAGACGGACGTAAAACCGCTCCTTTTCTTACAAAAAAGACAGGGGTTTCTAAATCTTTTGATGCATTCCAAGAGAGTCGTTTCAACGAAACGCTTTTACCACTTCCTGCATACCCCTTAATTAGAAAAGTTCTAGAGCCTTCAACTTTGTCGTCAATTATTGAATCAATGAGAATTTGGTCACTAATCTTTCTTACTACATCCAAATCCTGATTAATCCCTCCCCATCCGTCATCTAATCCAGTGTAAAAATCCATAGGTTCTACACCTTGTAAGGGCATTCCAAAATGCAAATATTCTAATTCAGTATCGAGATATTGTTTTAAATGTTCAGAAAGTGAAATTGAGTCTTTTATTGCTTTGTAATAAGGTTTGTCACTGGACTTTATTAATGTCCCGAGGATACGCTTGTTAGGCTCGATTTCTTGGCTTATACAATTTAGAAATTCACTAAGTGTTTTCTTAAGGGGATTAACTCTATTTGCTTGCCACATAGTGACATCAAATTTATTTATACCGGGACTAACAACCATATAATTTGGTCGCGATATTCCATCATCAAATAGATCAAAAAGTATTTGTTGTATATTAGGATCAGCGATTTGATAGCCACAGAATATTATTGGATGTTCTTTTCCAAAATCCCCTAGATGCTGAAATAGCCTCTTTCGATTCGTTTTATGTTTTGCATATTCTTCACTTGCTAGAATAAGCGGTAGACTTTTGTCATTTATAGTTGAAATAGAACCGTGCAGCTTAAAATAGGGTACTACGTTTGGATCACTTATGGCATCACTAAAATTATCGCCATCTCTAATTATAGGCGCTAAGTTTTGAAGGCGACCTTGAACTAAGTCGTAGCTACGCTCTACTATTAGATCATAATTAGTGGTAAAGATGGAATGCCATTTAAATAAAGGAATCAACTTATGAAAATCTGTTGGTTGCAGAGGATCAAATTGATTTCTTATGAAAGTCTGGACTTCATTAAGCCCGGCTTGATATTTCGCATAATCAGCAACTTGAACAAGACTTTTGTCTTTTTGTTCGCCTCCAAGAAATTCATCACTTAATAGGTCTCGTAACTGATTGCCACTAATACTTTTTGGACCTTGCGAGGTAGCTGCATCATAAGCAGCGCCAGCACCTAGAAATAAAATGGCTTTTCCACTAGCAATTTTCCCTAGCATCCACGATGAAATTTCTTCTTCCATTAGATTATCCATTCATAATTAATATAATATGTAATATCAGGTAATTCAAATCAACCGTTATTGTAAATTATGTTTCTTCTTTCAACAATTTATAAATAGTAGAGCGACCTATACCTAGCTTTTTGGCTATTTCAGTCGGACCTATCCCATTAGCTTTCATAGTTAACACCTTGTCACGATCCACTGTTCGTTTACGTCCAAACTTCACTCCCTTAGCTAAGGCTTCAGTACGACCTTCATTTGTACGTTCTAAAATTCTATGCCGTTCAGCCTGAGCAACTGCGGCTAATATTGTGACAACCATTTTACCCATGGTTCCCTCGGTACTAATTCCGTCATCGATGAATCGTATTGCAACACCCATATCGTCAAATTCTTTGATTAGCTGGACCATGTCGGCAGTATCTCGACCAAGGCGATCCAATTTCTTAACCAGAATGACATCGCCGCCCTCAACTTTAACACGCAGTAATTGCAGTCCTTCTCTATCAGTATGACTACCAGAAATCTTGTCGGTAAAAATTCGACTAGATTTAACCCCTTCTTTTTTAAGAGAGTTGATCTGAATATCAAGAGATTGTTGACTCGTTGAAACACGAGCATAACCAAAAAGGCGCATTGTAAAAACATGTCTCCTAAATCGATTAATAGAACAGTTGTCTATAAAGTAAGCGAAATACGATTTAATAGACATATTATTGGAAGACAATTACTA
>CAZRPK010000198.1:0-3860 GCA_964601915.1 uncultured Kangiella sp.
CAATATCTTTGTGACTATATCTTTGGCAAAACCCATTATTCTTAGCCGGTTTCCAATCGACTTTTCCCGTTTTTCGATGCTTTGAAATCAGTCGACTAAGTTGAGATGGCGAGTAACCCGTGATTTTACTGAGATATTGCCTCAACAGACCTTTGTCCGGCTTAGTTGCTTTGCAATAGACAAAATTAACCAGTGTTTTGCGAATAAATTGATATCGCTCTGGTTTACTACCCAATACGCTAAAGGCTACGCGTTGGTTGCCTTCTAGGAACTTTCTAATGGAATCCAATGTGTCTAATTGTTTTAATGTCATGATCGCTCTCATAGGTTGAGATCATGAACAGAATTGGTAGAAAAGTAAGCTTTATATTGGATTTATCTAAAATATGACTTCAGGCTCATTTCATATTGGACAAGTCTAATAGAACCATCTTCTACTACATTGTGTTAAAGTGATAATAATTTAACATGCCTCTGCACCTTACTCAGTAATATGCCGAAGATCTTGAAATATCAGAGAACTAAGCTACATTTGCATGCAACTCCAAAATACCTGAGTTAAATACAGAGGCATGTAATTTAAAATAATAGACTTTAGAGAAAAAATGCAAATTACTACAAAGTGGAAAAATGGACAAAAATTCATCGCTGCAACATCTTCGGGACAGACTATTGAAATGGATGGAGAAGGATCTGCACCATCTCCGCTTGAATTAATTCTAGCCGCTGTCGGTGGATGTTCATCAATTGATGTTGTCATGATTTTAGAAAAAGGGCGACACCAAGTAACTGATTGTCGATGTGAATTAGTCGCAGAAAGAGCCGATGCTGTACCAGCAGTCTTTACAAAAATTAAAGCGCATTATTTACTCAGCGGTAAAGACTTGTCAGAAAAAGCGGTAGAGCGAGCTTGCAAGCTATCAATTGAAAAGTATTGCTCAGCGGCTTTAATGTTAAATAAATCAGTTGAGATTTCTTACACTTTTGAACTTGTATAAAAACCGCAAACATATTTAAGAAATGTTAAACTGCAATTCAGATACACTAGGGATCTACTTCTCCTAATAAATATTTTTTAGAGGAACCAATCAATGTCACTGCACACTTATCATACACAAAGAAAACTCACTAAACACACGTTTATCTCACTTGCTATTTGTCTTTCCGCCTTTGTTATTGTCGGATGCTCTGAAAAGTTATCAACAAAAGTAAATACTTCAGAAGCCACTCAACAATCTGATTTTCAAGCAGCCTATGACGGTATTTCAATTGATAATCTAAAGGAACATATCAAATATTTATCCTCAGATAAACTCGCTGGAAGATCACCCGCATCAGAAGGTGACCTTTTAACCGCTGAATATTTGATCAAAAACTTCAAATCCTTGGGTTTCAAACCCGGCAACAGTGATAGTTACTTGCAAAAAGTCGGCTTGCTCGCGATTAATTCCAGCGTTAGTCAAAACCTCAAAATTGCAGACATCGAGTTTGATTATCCTAATAATTATGTGGCGAATACGCGCCAAAAAGAGACTATTCGCAGTATCGAAAATTCTGAGTTAGTTTTTGTTGGTTATGGCATTAATGCTCCAGAATATAACTGGAATGACTACGAAGGATTAGACGTTACCGGAAAGACGGTTGTTATTTTGGTTAATGATCCAGGTTATGCCACTAGTAACCCTGATTTATTCGCCGGCAAAACTATGACTTATTACGGACGCTGGACCTATAAATATGAAGAGGCTGGTCGACAAGGCGCAAAAGCCGCAATTATTATTCACGAAACAGCGCCTGCAAGCTATGGCTGGAGTGTCATCAAAAATGGCTGGTCCAATACTCAGTTCCATCTACCAAGAACAGCAAATAGTAGTCCAGTAGTTGATATTGAAATGTGGATTGATGTCAATAAAACACACGAGCTATTCAGTAAAGCTGGTTTGGATTTTGCGATTGAAAAGGCTAAAGCCAAGGCTACTGGTTTTAAAGCGGTTGATTTAAATTTAACCGCATCCGTTGAAGTCACTTCAACATTTGAAGAATCTGGTTCGAATAACATTGTAGCGACCCTGCCTGGTAGCGAAACCGCAGACGAACACATCATTTATATGGCTCACGTTGATCACCTAGGTCAAGACAAAACTTTAGAAGGCGATCAGATCTATAACGGTGCCCACGATAATGCCAGCGGTATGGCTGGCTTACTAGAAATAGCCAGAGCCTATGCGAGCCTGAACCAAAAACCTAAACGTTCCATAACTTTTGTTGGCGTTGCGGCAGAAGAACAAGGAACTCTTGGCTCAAAATTCTTTGCCGATAATCCTACAATACCATTGTCGAAAATAGTTGGTCTGATTAATATGGATAGTATTAATATTACTGGTCGTAAAAAAGATATCAGTGTTAAAGGTTATGGAAAATCGGAATTAGAGGAAATACTAGCAACGGCTGCAAAGAAGCAGAATAGAAAATTAACACCTGAGCCTCATCCTGAGCGTGGTTACTACTACCGCTCCGATCATTTCAGCTTAGCTAAAAAGGGCGTTCCTGCACTAAGTGTTGGCGGCGGTTCTATAGCACTAAATCCTATTGAAGCCGAAATTGCCGAGAGAATTGGCGCGCGCGTAGCGAAATGTTACCATCAATTATGTGATGAATACGCAGAAGATTGGGGATGGGATGGCGCTAAAGAAGACCTACAATTGTATTTTAATACAGGTTATTTACTAGCGACCGATAATCAATGGCCAAATTGGTATGAAGGAACCGAGTTTCTCGTGCTGAGAAATAAAATGATGGGTGATGAGACTGAATGAGTTCACTTAAATCTCCAAAATCTGTACTGGTTAATTCACTTGTTGCACGTGACGTCAACGAAGTTCATCGTGCAGCTACAGCACTTGAATTATTTTATGATTTAATTTATGTCGTAGCCATAGCTAGTCTAGCCGTTGAACTCCACCATGCTCTTGCAGGCTGGCATCATGTTACTCACGCAATTTCCATGTACATTTTAATATTCTTCTGCATATGGTGGCCCTGGAATAGTTATACTTGGTTTGCGTCTGGTTATGATACCGATGATGCTCAATTTAGACTCTCCTCATTCGCACAAATGATAGGCATCATCATCATATCTGTCGGCGTTAAACCGGCTTTTGCAGATAACAACTTTTTGATCATGTTAGTTGGCTATATAACCATGAGAGTGCCCTACATTCTTATGTGGTTAAAAGTTGCCTACGATGATTTAGACTCACGTCCTGTGGCTTTACGATATGCCATTGGTGTTTTTTTGATCCAAATAGCATGGTCAGTAACCATTTTATATTTTCAAAATTGGTATCTATTTGTTTCACTTTTAGTACTAGAGATGGTTATTCCTTACATAGCAGAGCATGCAGTCGATAAAAAAGAAAATACTAAATATCATTTTGGTCACATCGAAGAACGATTAGGACTGTTAGCCATTATCGTATTGGGCGAATCCATGTTAGCGGTTGTATATGCATTTAGAAATGTTGTTGAGCAATATTCAGATGATTTAGTCACTTTAGCTGCCAGTTCTGTACTTATATTATTTTCGATGTGGTGGCTGTATTTCGATGACTCGATAGAAGAGGAATTGGCCAACAAGAAGAAATCATTTATTTGGGGATACGGTCACTATCTTGTCTATGGTTTTGCAACAGCCGTTGGCGTACTCATTAGCGTTAATGTCGATGTATTAGCGAATAATGCGCAAATTGATAAAACTCTAGCGATTTATGGCTTAGCGTTAGTGATTTCAGGCTACTTAGTTTCTGTTTGGTTGTGTCACGATTATTTATTAGATAAAAAAGGGTTAAAACTTTATGAGT
>CAZRPK010000199.1:0-3852 GCA_964601915.1 uncultured Kangiella sp.
AAAAGATTTCAATTTATATGGTCTTGATTTTTCCCATATACCTCCTGTACGACTAGAGGTCTGGCCGTGATTCGCACGAAAAGGTACAGTTTGAACGCTTAACCCTTTGATTCTACAATATTTAAAATTCGTAAAAACGGATTTACAAGCAGCGCACTACAATTGGTACAATACAAATTGTAGTGCGCATATTATAACTGAAACAGAACTCCAAAATTAACCCATTTAATTAGAAGTCGAATTAGCTAACTGATTGATATTAAAGGCTTGTCGTTATATAATACACAACGTTAGAAATATCAATTTTCGCAAGGGCTCACCGTCGAATTTTGACTAAAACTTGACCGGTTGGATAAAGGCGAAAATGGCAAAATTGGCGTTAGATTTAAGTCGTAATGAAGATAGCTTGCGGTATGAACAGGAAGTTCAGCTGATCCGTGGCGTTAACACCCGTGAGTGCTTTGTGTTGATCCGAGGACAACTTTTAGCGAGTTATGAGACGAGTGATCTATACACCAGAAACTTTGTTATCGTGCAGTTATTTTTGAACCACAAAGTGAAACAACAAGTGCTCTCGACTGTATTTGAATTAACGGTGCCGCATATCAGTCGAATGGTAAAAAAGTTTCGTGAACAAGGAAGTGCAGGTATCGTAGCGAACCTGGAAGGTCGGACTAAGAATAACCACAGGATCAAAGGAAAAATAGCCGACGATTTAGAAAAGTTATTAACACAAGAAGATTGCCCGACTTACGATGAAGCGGCTCAATGGGTCAAAAAACGTTTTGGAATTAAAGTGAGTGGCGGACGAATAGGAAACTGGTGGCGAGTAGAAAAGAAAATATGGATAGAGCTTGAAAAGGACAGCAAAGAACTCACCCTCCAATTAGCATTGATCAACGAAGAAATATCAACGCGAGAAGAAAATGATATGGGTGTTGTTGATGCTTTCAATGAGTGTAAAGAACAACAAGTTGATGAAGGAGAATGGCGGTATAATATTTTTGCAGGTTGTTTTATTTTATATGGCATGCTGTGGAAGAGTCAGTTTTTAAAGCCCTTTATTGAAGGTATTCAAGGTACCATCTATCAAGGTAAAAAAAGTGTAGGACGGGTTATGTTGACGCTATTTTTTGGACACGCCCTTCGCCTGAAAAGCATAGAGCAAACCAAACATTTATTGGGAGAACATTTTAAAGTTTTAGTGCGGGGTGGTTTTTACCGGCAACAAAGTTTACGCTACGCCATTGATGATCTTGTGGGACATGAGAAATTTGAAAGTACGGTGTCGGCGCACTATAAAAACCTGAGCCAGCAAACAGAACTGGGTGATGAGATCTATTACACAGACGGTCATTTTAGTTGTTATTACGGCAAGTACAAGATCCCCAAAGGCTATGATGCAAGGCGGAAACAGCCATCACGAGGTCGAAACAGTGTCTATTTACATAACAGTCTGGGGCATCATATATTGTCTTTTGAGTCGCCAACCAATACGACGTTAAATGTTGACATAAAGACATTGATAAACAAAATGAAAGAGGCCTATGGGTGCGTCAGTTCTAAAACATTATTTTTCGATAGAGGCGGATTTTCTGCTGAGTGTTTTAAGAATATTACCAGGCAAGGAATGCTTTTCGCGACTTACTTAAAACACGTTAAAAAGGGAGCAGAAGTAGCGCTGGAATTATTTGCAGAAGTAGCAGTTGATATCAATGGAGAGACGATCAAAAATTGGGTTTATGAAAAAGAAAGGACAACCAAACATTATGGCCTGGTACGAACCCTATTATTCATTGGAAAACAGGGAAAGCAGATCCCCATAATAACAACCAATCTAGAGTTGAGTGCGGCAGAAATTATTGCGCGGATGCAAAAACGGTGGATAGAGGAAAATGGGTTTAAATATATGGGAGAACATTTCAATATTGACATGCTAACGACGTATAAAACTGAGGAAGCGCCAGATAAGATAATAGAAAGACCGAACAAGCGGAAAGAGATCAACGGCAAGATAAGCAATAAGAAGCAGGCACTAACGGCATTAAAAGATCAATATACCAATCGAATTAATGATATTAAAGAGAAAGATAAGATCACCATAGCAGAATTTGAGAAGCGAGAAGAAACGTTAAAATTTGAAATGAAGAATTTCGAAATGGAGATAGGATTACTCAAGCTGGAAAAGAAGGATGTGCCAACAAAGGTTAAATCAAATCTAAAAGATGAGTGCGTTATTAGCCAGCAAAAAAGAAGATTGTTTATCAACTTAATTAAGTGCATGAACTACAATAGCGAGAAATGGTTGCAAGATCTGTTTTGCAAATATCATCCGAAGAAGGACGAAACATTGAGCCTCATTCGGCAAGTACTCAAAACGCCAGGCAGGGTTCGACAACAGGGTGGTGTGGTTGAAGTTGAGCTGGAAAGGCTCGATAGTGAGTCACAGGCAACCAGCATTCGACTATTTGAGGTTACCCGATGGACGCAAATTGGTTATTAAACAAACAGTTTAAGCTTCTGAATTTAACATTTCGGTGTTGCATCGATTTGGAGTTCTGACTGAAAACAACCAAATTTAGGGCTGATTTTGACTGTCGTTATTACAGTGGATAATGGCACTTATCCTTTGTAATAACAACAGATCCATTTTTGTGTTATAAAGACATCATACTCACTCTGAACTACTTCGATGAAAAACAATAATACACTTCTCACCGACAAAGATTTTCCAGACAACGGGTTGGTTGATAATAATGAGCAAATATTGATCCGACGTCGTTTGAGTGATTGGTTGTTATTGGCTCGTGATTCAAAACCTGAAAACACGCTTAAAGCGTATCGCCAAGATTGGCAGCATTTTTTTAACTGGTGCCAGTCCGGTAAAAGTTTCGTAGAAGTTCAATCTAAATCTAAACAGGCACTTCCTGCGTCCATCGAGACGTTGATCGACTATATCAAATATTGGGTGGGAATTGATGCACCGGCCACGCTCCGAAGACGATTATCATCGATCAGTAAAATACACAGTGTTTCTGGTGCGACTAATCCATTGAACGATGAATTAGTGAAAGAATCTCTCAAAATTATTGGTCGAGGTTACAAGAAGCAAAAGAGTCGCTCTATAGAGCCAAAAACTTTTTATGAGCTAAAATTACTTCAATTAGATGAACTCGGAATTGAGAGCGCCGATCTACATTCCAACCTGGCTGGTGATCAACATCAAGCTAAAGGATTGACTTGGTCACATCTCTTGAGGATCAAGGAATTATTACCGGTTAAAAATCTCGAAGATACACAAGGCCTCTCAATTCGTAAAGCTCAAGCAGCACGTCGTCAAAACGGTGTTTGGCTGAAACATGCGCGCGATCGTGCACTGATCCATTGTGCGTTTGATTCAATGTTGAGGGTTAGTGAACTCGTATCCTTAAAAATTGAGGATATTGATTTTCACGCAGACGGATCTGCCTTACTGAAAATTGGCAAGCGTAAAGATAATCAAGAAGGTGAAATTGCCAAAGCTTATTTGGCCGTTGATACTGTCAAAGAAATCAAACGATGGTTATTAATGTCAAACCTTTTATCGGGTACTCTTTTCTGTTCTTTAACTAAAAGCGGCACAATTAGAGCCGACAAAAAGTATGGATTGCCCAAAACTTTAAACGAAGGAAATGTGCTAGATTTATATAAAAACGTAGCGGATAAAATAGGTGAAAGCTCGTCTCTTTTTAGTTGTCATTCAACACGAGTTGGCGCTGCACAAGATATGCTTGAAGAAAATATTGGTATGCTAGCTGTAAACCTAAAAAAATCAGTTCACCCTACCAACAAAGCATTCTGACTTTTAAATTT
>CAZRPK010000200.1:0-3787 GCA_964601915.1 uncultured Kangiella sp.
AGAAAGTGCTTTCACCAATATTATGACTGATCTGACCATTCATGCGGTTGCCGTGACCCGCCTACAAGGCGGGGTTTAAACCTTAACTACGGACGAATTAAGTTTGTTGCTAAAGAAATTGATGAATTAGGAGATATATCAACATTAGCCGATCCATCAGTTGTTAAAAACCTGATCAATAACCGTTAGACAACCTGAATCACACTTATTAGTTAGATCTAAGAAACTAAGGATTCTATCAAATTAATAGAATCCTTACCTTATTAATAATTCCCAGCACCTTCGCCACTTGTATCTTCATCGGCGTGAGGCAATTTAACATTTTTTGCGGGTACAACCGTTGAAATAGCATGTTTGTACACCATTTGGCTAACGGTATTTTTGAGCAAAATAACAAACTGATCAAATGACTCAATTTGTCCCTGTAATTTTATCCCATTAACCAGAAAGATAGACACTGGGATATGTTCACGGCGTAGCGCATTCAAGTAAGGATCTTGTAAAGACTGCCCTTTTGACATAATAGACTCCATATTATTGTTATTATTTATCGATTGAACTACACGATTAGCGCCCAGTTATCCACAATAAAGTTTTAAGTTTAGGAAAGCCTGCAGACTGATTTAGCAAACTTCGATCAATACTTTCCATGTTACGTTTGGACTTATAAAATAAATTAGTCCAAGTCATTCCTGTGA
This sequence comes from uncultured Kangiella sp., assembly GCA_964601915.1. GTDB lineage: Bacteria > Pseudomonadota > Gammaproteobacteria > Enterobacterales > Kangiellaceae. Next base: position 699 of record CAZRPK010000200.1, read on the forward strand.
TATAAACCCGATACAACTTTTGCTGCATAACCAAAAGTAAAGCAATCGCGCCTAATACATATAATTTTAGCAGTAAACTGAATATACTGCTAAAAAAATGCTCTCTTATACTTAGTGGGGATAAATAGTGATAAGTTCAATCTATTTATGGTTGAAAAAAGCTAAATAACTGTTGCTTTGGAAACAAGAAAATCATTTATCAGTTTGTAACAAGACTCATGCTGTGATTTAACCAATAAATCAAACCAATAAACATCTGGCCAAGTTCGTAACCAAGTTAGTTGTCTTTTAGCTAATTGTCTAGTGGCAATAATTGCTTTTTCTTTCGCTTCGGTTAGTGTTAACTCCCCCTCCATATATTGCCAATATTGGCGATAGCCAACACTACGCATTGAAGGACAATCTAAATTCAAATCACCACGATAGTAAAGATCTGACATTTCTTGTAAAAACCCATTATTTAGCATTCGTTCAAATCGCGCCTCGATTCTTTTATGCAGAGTTTTTCGCTCTTCTGGCGAAATGGCGATTGACAGTAACGGGTAAGGAAACTCATGTTCGCTTTGTTCTTTATGCCATTGTGACAAAGGTTTGCCACTCATTTGATAAACTTCTAACGCTCTGGTTATTCTTTGGGTATCATTTGTATGGAGTCTATTCGCTGTAACTGGATCAATTTTAGTCAGCTCAGAATATAAAGTCTCAATACCTTGTATTTTTAATTTTTGTTGGATTTTTGAACGTACCTCTTCATCTGTTGCAGGCATTTTTGCTAGACCATTAAGTAGTGCTTTAAAATAAAGCATAGTTCCACCAACCAATAGTGGTATTTTATTTCTCTGGTGGATTGCTTCAATCAGATCATTAGCATCTTCATAAAACTGAGAAACTGAATAGCTATTTTGGGGGTCTATGAAATCTATTAAGTGATGAGGTGCCAAAAGAAGTTCGTGATCATTCGGTTTGGCGCTTCCGATATTCAATTGAGTATAAACTAAAGTCGAATCGACACTGATAATTTCAAAACCACAAAAGCTATTTTCTAAATCATCTTTATTATCTATCGATCTTTCTATGCCTTTCTGAACTAAATCTATCGCTAAAGCAGTTTTACCACTAGCAGTAGGTCCCATAATGAAAATAACTGGTCGTTTATTTTTAGATTGCAACATTTGAACTATCTCGTTCAAATTGTTCTTTCTTCAAAACAACTTTTTTTTGATGGAATAGAACTTTGGCAAATTCACTATCGATTTTCCTCACAAATGAATCAGTCTTAGCCAATTCAATTTCAAAGTCGAGAATATTTAAATTTAAGAAATAACTCATTAAGTACGGACTTATCATCCAATCATCAATGAACTGAATGATGTCATAAACATTACTTTTAATACTTAAGTTATTAATACAGTGTCTAAAAAATGAGAATATTTCTTCTTTTCCTATATTTTTACTCCATACCGGAATACCATTTAACTGGATTTGCTCTCCTTTTCCCGGTGAAAAGTTGAAGCCAATTTTTATTAACCCCATATTAATTTTAACATCTTCTAATTTAGAAGGGTCTATCTCAAAGTTCTCAGGAAATAACAAAGCAATAGTGGGTAAATTTAGGTTTTTTTCAAAAAATTTAATAAAACATTTTTTTAACCACGGTAACTCCTTTATTATCCAAATGTTAGAGTTCAATTTAAAAAAGCTAAAGCCGTCACCTAATCTTGTAAAATCTAAAATTGAACTATTGCTAAAATCATCCTTAACTTCATTACTTTCAGATGAGACAAAATCATTTCTTGGATAATTTCTAAAATTATCTGATATTCTATGTTGAGTATTGCTATTTCTAATACTCTGTAGGTATATCCGTTCTTTAGAATAGCTTTGCGTTTTTGAGTTACTGTTAAAGTTGGGTGCCGACTTGCTAATCTCAGTAGATTGACTTCTATTATTAAGCGAAGATGATTCATTATCATTTAGTTCAAATTTAATTTCTGAAGCATTATCTAAAGCTTCGCTGATCGAATGAAACAATAAGTCATGCACCTCTCTTTGATTTTCAAAACGAACTTCATGCTTTGTAGGATGCACATTGACATCAACTTTATTTGCATCAATGGTTAAAAATATAACATAGGTTGGCATTCGCCCTAAAGGTAAACGATTTTGATAGGCTTGTCTTATTGCATGGGTAAGCGTTTTATCTTTGACTGCTCGATTATTAATGAAGACATATTGAATGTCTGATTCACTACGGTGATAATTTACACCGCCTACAAAGGCTTTTATTGAAATATTTTCGTGTTTACATTTTACGGCTAAAGACAAATCTGCAAATGGTTTTCCGCATAATATAGCCAGCCGACTCCGTTCTTGTTCCGATATTAAATATTTTATCTTTCTATCTTGCTCTATATTGAGGAGTTTAACGGCAGGCACTCTTTTTATAATTTTTCCATTATGTTTTAAAATAAAAGAAATATCAAAACTAGATAATGCCATTCTTTTAAATACATCCTCTATTTGGAAAAATTCGGTTCTTTCAGTTCGTAAAAACTTTTGTCTAGCTGGCGTATTAAAAAACAAATCTCGCACTTCAATTCTTGTCCCAGCAATGGCTGATGCAGGCTGAATATCCACCGCCATATCTCTCCCTTCACTTACTGCTTGCCACGCATGTTCATCATCGTGAGTACGTGAAGTAAGCGTTAATCTAGAAACAGAACTGATACTTGCTAGTGCTTCGCCTCTAAAACCGAGAGAATAAATAGCAGAAAGATCTTCAACCGTCTTTATTTTACTGGTCGCATGACGTGTCAAAGCTAAAGTGAGATCATCTTTGTTAATTCCAGAACCATCATCAGTTACACGTATGAGACGTGTACCTCCTCGCTCAATTTCGACTTCAATACGACTAGCACCTGCATCAACACAATTTTCCAATAATTCTTTTAGTACCGATGCAGGGCGGTCAACTACTTCACCAGCGGCAATTTGATTGGCTAAGCGGTTATCCAGCTTTTCAATTCTACTATTTATAGTTGATGGTTGTTTATTTGGCATATTGTATTTAGAGTTTAAATTTTTATATC
>CAZRPK010000201.1:0-3763 GCA_964601915.1 uncultured Kangiella sp.
AAACCATTATTCCTGCAAGGCTTCCATTCAATTTTCCCCGTCATTTTGTGTTGTCCAACCAAACGAGTTAACTGTGGACGAGAATAGCCTGTCACTTTCATCAGAAATTGCTGGTGATCCCACCCTGCAATACATTCATAACTACCGCTATTAATCAAAATCAACAATGAAATTCTTGAATGGATCACGTATAATCCGCCTCCCAAAATTGATCTTGACAGATCTTGACTGCTCTTAACATTGAATTGATAATTTATGACTGATTTTGCCGTTGGCCAGCGCTGGCTTAGTGAAAATGAAACGGAATTAGGGCTTGGTATCGTTGAACACGTCGATCATCGACTAGTCAGCGTATTTTTCCCTGCAACTGAAGAACAAAGAAACTACTCTAAATCAAGTGCGCCACTTGCACGAATAAAGTATCAAAAGGGTCAAACAATTGAAACCTCTCACGGAGAGCAATTTACCATTCAAAGTGTTGAGAACTTAAATGACACTTTGGTTTATATGGTAACCGATCCTGAAAATTCAAATAAATTACTACCGCTCCCAGAAACGCAACTTAATCACAAACTTAAGCTAGATCAGGCCAGTGATCGTTTGTTTTCTGGGCAAGTTGATTCTTTAAAATGGTTTCAACTACGTTATTCAGCCATGCAAGCAAAAAGTAAGCTCGAACGTTCACCAGTTCTTGGATTACAAGGTCCAAGAGTCGACCTCATCCCTCATCAACTTTATATCGCATCCGAAGTAGGTGCTCGCTTTGCGCCTCGTGTTTTATTGTCCGATGAAGTGGGATTAGGTAAAACAATCGAAGCCGGTATGATTTTGCATCAACAATTGTTAAGTCATAGAGCACAACGGGTACTGATTATTGTTCCACAAAGTTTAATTCATCAATGGTTTGTAGAAATGTATCGCCGATTCAACTTACATTTTCATATTTTCGATGAGTCTCGAATTGATGCTTTGAAAAACTCTTTAGTTGATGAATTTGCTGAAGAAGGTTCAGAGATTAAAATACCGAAAATGGAGTATGTTGAAGAAAATATTTATTTGAGTGAACAATTAGTATTGTGTTCAACTGAAACAATGGCCAATTGTGATATTAACGAAATGGCTCAAGGTGAATGGGATCTGTTAATTATTGATGAAGCCCATCATTTACAATGGTCAAAAGAAGAAGCCAGTATAGAGTATATTAATGCTGAAATAATTACCCGGCAAACGCCTGGATTGCTATTGTTATCTGCCACACCGGAGCAACTTGGAATCGAAAGTCATTTTGCAAGATTAAGGTTGCTTGATCCTAATCGCTTTTATGATTTAGGAGCCTTTAAAAAAGAGCAAAAAAATTACGGAGATACAGCCAAAAAAATAGAAGAACTGATCATTCTTGAAATTCCTGAGTCAAAATTAGATACCGAAAAACAGATAAAAGACTTACTCGATCAAAGCGGCACAGGACGTGTTGTTTTTAGAAATACAAGAAATAACGTCAGTGGATTTCCTAAACGAGAGATTAGCTCTTATGCTTTAGAGTCAAATGAAACTTATAATAAGTTGCTGACCAATAATTGTGCGGAAAATATGGATGAAATAGCGCTAGCGATCCATCCCGAAACTCGATTTCAGAATGATGAATGGTGCCCACAAGATCCCCGAGTTTCATGGCTAAAAAATTATTTAAAAGAACATCGTAAGTATAAAGTTGTTATCATTTGTGCGAGTAAAGAAACAGCTATAAATCTTGACCTTTATTGTCGTTTTAAACTCGGGATTAATTGTTGTACATTCCATGAAGATATGGATTTAATTAGCAGAGATAGAGCCGCCGCACACTTTGCCGATTATGAAGATGGAGCACGGGCAATTATTTGTAGTGAAATTGGTAGTGAGGGACGTAATTTCCAATTTAGCCATCAATTAGTTCTTTTAGATTTACCACTCAATCCTGATCTGTTAGAGCAAAGAATTGGCAGACTCGATCGAATCGGTCAAAAACATACGATTCAAATCCATGTGCCTTACATAAAAAATTCAGCCCAAGAAGTTCTATTTAATTGGTATCAACAGGGCATGAATGCTTTTAGAAGAACCAATCCAGCAGGCACTCAAATATTTTTACAAACTGGTGAAGAGTTAAAGAAAAAATTAAAATTATTTTCTATTGCAAATCTAGAGATTGAAACTAATGATTTTGCTGATTTGTATTATCCTTTAATTGAAAAAACTCAAAACATTCATCAAAAATTATGTAGCCATTTAGAAAAAGGAAAAGATAAACTATTAGCAATGACTTCATTCAATCAAGAAAAAGCCGATGATTTGGTTAATGCTCTTGAAAAAATGGATGAAATATCACCCAAAGTATTTATGCAAAAAACTTGGCATCGGTTTGGTATCGACTTTGAAGAACATTCAGAAAAGGCGATTGTCGTTCGTCCTGGTGATCACCAATTTGTTTCAAATTTTCCCAGTCTACCTGAAGATGGATTAACCGTAACTTTTGATAGAGCAACTGCATTAAGTCGTGATGATATGCATTTTTTAACGTGGGAGCACCCCATGGTAAGCGGTGCAATTGATCTTATTTTAAATGAAAATAAAGGTAATGCTAGCGTTTGTATTTTGAAGAACAAAGGGATTAAAGCAGGTACTATTTTAATCGAAAGTTTATTTAAACTAGAAAGCATTGCACCAAAATATCTACAAGCACAACGCTTTTTGCCTTTTACTTGTATACGTTTATTAATGAATGACAAAGGAGCTAATCTAGCAAATAATGTCAGTCATGATCAATTGAGCAGTCAGTGCAAAAAACTAGACAAAGTGAATGCTCGACTGGTATTAAAAAGCGAAGAGAAAACAGTCAAGGCTATTTTGAATAAAGCAAAACTCTTAGCTGAAAAATCAGGCAACGATATCAAGCTAAAAACACTTGAGTCAATGAGAAGTCAACAATCTAACGAAGTTTCGCGACTAGAAGCTCTGAAGAAAATAAACCCAAATATTCGCCCCGAAGAGATCACCTATTTGAATCGTCAAACTAAGCTATTAGAGAAATACCTTGGTGAAACAGAAATAATGCTAGAATCTATTAGAGTTATTGTTGCAGTTTAGGCGCTAGAGGAGTTTAATAATTCTGCAACATTCTCTTTCATATTATAACTAACCTAGCTTGAATAACGTAAGCCTACACATATAATAGATCTGAAAAATATTATATTTGAACTGGCAAATTTGCCATGCTAATTTTTCTAAATAATATCTGGCTAGTATTTTGTCATACTTGGAATGGTATAGATTGATCTAAAACAATATTTTTCGAACTAATTTGAGCTTTATAGACTAAGACTTTAACGCTTTTTTTATCGCTTGTTCCACCAAACTAGCGTAGTCAGGATCTATTTATTTAGCAATTTCAACAATATCGATCCCAGTATGTTGCACCATAAAAAATAGAGTGGCATTATCACCTTTATCAACACAATCCATTAACTCTCGAACGTGCTTTTGCCCTCTTGTGGTAACGGTATCAGGAAATTGACCTAGCCCTTGATTTTTGTATTTGGAATCAAGCAACGTTACACTTTTCACTTCAATATAAGTCTTAGTATCATCAGTATGTTGAACAAGAATATCAATTCGACTATTTTCTTGACCATATTTTACTTCTGATTGAATTGATGCAACATTCAATATTTCTTTTATTAAATATTAAAACCACGTCCTTAGGACGTGGAGCAGGTTCGAGGCTATA
>CAZRPK010000202.1:0-3754 GCA_964601915.1 uncultured Kangiella sp.
GCTGGATTGTCCAGCTTGATTGCCTTAGCTTTGCTTGGCACACTCATATTTTTCTCCTTAAAATTGGGTGCACTCGATCTACTCTTCCGACAAGTACTCTAAAACATCGCCAGGCTGGCACTCTAATACTTTACAAATGGCCGACAAGGTATTAAAACGAATTCCCTTCACTTTACCTGTTTTCAATAAAGAAAGGTTGGTCATAGAAATACCGACTCGATTAGAAAGTTCCGTTAAAGAAACCTTCTTCTTCGCCATTTCTACATCTATGTTGATTCTAATTGTCATGCTAAACACTTTAGGTTATTTATTTATGTAAGTCAAATATTATTTTATGTTAAACATAAAATAATTATCGTTTTAATTGTTTTGTGCATATTGCTTCTATGGTGACGCAAGTAAGCATTACACAAAATATAGAAAGTAGTGATATTATGTATCGAATAAATAGATAGCAAGTGAAATAAATGAAAATACAAAGTTACGTAAATGGTGAATGGTGTAGTGGTAACGGCCGTGTAGATACTTTACTAAACTCCGTCAATGATGAAGTCATAGGTGAAGTTCATTCACTCGATTCAGGCTTTGCTGAAGTTCTTGAGTATGGTCGAACCGTTGCCGGGATAGAACTTAGAAAGCTAACCATCCATGCTCGAGCAGAATTAATCAAACTTCTCGCCAAATATCTTCTTGATCGCAAAGATGAGTTTTATCGAATTTCTTATATGAGTGGTGCGACTAAAGCTGATTCTTGGGTCGATATCGAAGGCGGCATTGGAACCATGTTTAGTTACACAGGCATTGCTCGGCGTGAACTTAATAATGATACATTCGCTGTTGAAGGATCTGTTGAACCACTTTCTGCAAATGGAACCTTTGTTGGTCAGCATATATTGACCTCTAAGCAGGGCGTTTCATTGCATATTAATGCATTTAATTTTCCCGTTTGGGGCATGTTAGAAAAAATCACGCCGAGTATTATTGCTGGTGTTCCAGTTATAGTTAAACCGGGTACAGTAAGTTGTTACCTGACAGAGATTGTCGTGCGAGCCATTGTAGAATCTGAAATCTTACCAAAAGGAACGGTTCAGCTAATTAGTGGAAGCGTTGGCGATATTCTTGATCATGTGAATGAGCAAGATGTCGTGACTTTTACAGGCTCTGCTTCAACCGGTCAAAAATTAAAAGCCCATCCGAATATCATCGCCAAGAGCGTTCCCTTTACAATGGAAGCTGATTCATTAAATTGCTGTATTTTGGCTCCCGACGTATCCGTCGAAGATGCTGAATTTGATTTATACATAAAAGAGGTTGCTCGGGAAATGACAACCAAAGCAGGTCAAAAATGTACCGCTATTCGCCGCGCAATTATTCCATCAAATATGATGGAAGCGGTTAGTGACGCTCTTATAAAAAGATTAAAAGGGACAGCAATTGGAGATCCAACTCAAAAAGAAACTCGTATGGGTGCATTGGTTGGTAAAAGTCAAAGAGATGATGTGTTATCCGCAGTTGAAGCTTTAATGTCTGGTAACGAAGTTATTTTAAATGGTTTTGACGGCTACCCTTTAGTCGGGCTTGACATGAATGATATCAATAAAGACCAAGGTGCATTTATGGCTCCAACACTATTACGATGTATCAATCCGTTCAAAAATACCATTGCTCATGAAGTAGAAGCGTTCGGGCCAGTGAGTACCTTAATGCCTTACGATGGAATTGAACAAGCCATTGAATTGGCAAAGATGGGCAAAGGAAGTTTGGCAGGTTCTGTCATCACTAAAAGCACAGAGCATGCGCGAGATATTATTTTAGAAAGCGCTTCACATCATGGGCGAATGTTAGTTTTAGATGCTGATTGTGCAAGAGAATCGACTGGACATGGTTCACCGCTCGCAAGTCTAGTTCATGGCGGCCCTGGTCGTGCTGGTGGCGGTGAAGAATTAGGTGGTGTTCGCGCCATTAAACATTATATGCAACGAACCGCCATTCAAGGATCGCCAAGTTCAATTATGGCGATTACTAATCAATATACGAAAGGCGCAAAAACTAAAACTGATCGTGTTCACCCTTTTAGAAAATATTTTGATGAATTAGAAATTGGTGAAACCTTAGTGACTCATAGACGCACTGTAACGGAAGCCGACATAGTTAATTTTGGTTGTATTTCAGGTGATCACTTCTACGCACACTTTGATGAAATTGCCGCCAAAGATTCGTTCTTCGAAAAACGCGTTGCACATGGTTATTTTATTATTTCCGCTGCTGCCGGAATGTTTGTTGATCCTGGACAAGGGCCTGTTATCGCAAACTATGGAATTGATAATTTACGTTTTGTAGAACCCGTCGGAATTGGTGACACCATACAAGTTCAGTTAACAGCTAAACGTAAAATTAAAAAGACTAAAAAGCCTGATGATAAATATGATACTGGAATTGTTGTTTGGGCTGTAGAAGTGACTAATCAGCATAATGAGCCGGTAGCGGTTTACGATATTTTAACTTTAGTTGAAAGGTTGAAAAAGAATAATGATTAAAACAAATTCACCGCGGATACACGGAGAAAGAGATATAAGAGTATTTAACTCTATGGTTCCATGGTGATATAGTTTGATTATAGTAGTTTAGATATAAAGTTATTAGTGATATTCTTTCTGCCAAATAAAGAGCAAAGAAAGTCCAAATGAATTTAGAGCTAGAAGTATTAGAGTACCAAGAAACCGCAATTAAATCAGTTGTGAATGTATTTCATGGAAACGACAAAAACACATTTGACAATGCTTGCACAGATGGCATTCGTTCAAATATCTGTACACTTTCAAATGAGTAGCTAGCAGAAAACATCAAATCTATTTTACTTGAAAATGGAATTGATGAAGACGTTGCTAAACTTGAAAAAGCGCAAGAATTAACCATTGAAATGGAAACAGGAACAGGAAAAACCCTTGTTTACATTAAATCCATTTATGAAATGTTCAAGCATTACAGGTTTACAAAATTTATCATTCTTGTTCCTTCTGTTGCTATAAGGCAAGGAGTATTGAGTACACTTTCAACTTTTGAAAAACAACTGGAAGAAATTTATGGGTTTACACCAAAAGCATTTGAATACAGTAGTAAACGACTCAATAAAGTAACCAACTTTGTAGAAGAACAGCATCCACAAATAATGGTAATGACTTTGGCTTCTTTCAACTCGGAAGACAAAATTTTGAACCAAGCCAAAAGAGAAGATTTATTTGCGAACATCCCGTTTATTGAAGCCATTGGACGAACCAATCCAATTATCATAATGGATGAGCCACAAGAAGGAATGGACACGCCAAATTCCATTAAACAAATTGCTAAACTCAACCCTTTATTTAAAATTAGATATTCGGCAACTCATAAAATTACAAAAAACAAAACTTATCGTTTAACGCCTTACGACAGTTACAAACAAGGTTTAGTGAAAAAAATTGAAGTTCTAACTGTTACCGAAAAAAATGATGAAGCTACTTTAAAATTAGAACTTTCAGAAACCAAAAACGGGAAAACCCCAATACAAGCAAAAATTAAAGCTTCTGGAAGTATGCAAAGTATTTGGGCTTTACAATTGGAGTGGCTCATACTTCGTCATTTCACAAAAAACAAAAACTACAAGAAAAAGGCATAAAATGCCTTTCCCTTATTTTTATTGATAAAGTTGCTAATTATGTAAGTGCATATTAACATCCATCTTGATCAGTCAATAACATCGATGATGATCAGCCAA
>CAZRPK010000203.1:0-3741 GCA_964601915.1 uncultured Kangiella sp.
TTGCATTTATCGCGATGCCACAAATATTAATGAATATTTTTCTTGCTGTTGCGGTAATAAGTCTATTTGCCATACTAATAGAAACCAAAGATAAAACAACGCTTAGTCTCTTTGAGTTTCCATTGATCTCGATCGTAATTTACACTCAAATGAATCAAGAAATTTTGCATTTTCATTACATGGGCTTTTATCACATAGTCACTTGGTATGTGTTCTCTTTTTGGATGTTATTTGTTAATGAAAAAAACATCAAAAAGACAGTATCTTTTTTTTCAAAGATTGCGTTGATGTCGGTGGCATTTATTATGCTATTCAATAATTTGATTGGATATAATATTACCGATCAGAGTTTTCTAAAGATCATTGGCACTTGGTCAATTTTGCATATTTTTTCGACTATTCCCTTATCTAAGTTTAATCCTCGTTTTATCAAAGAGTTATTTTATGTTAAATGAACTAATGAAATTATCTGTTTACTCATATAATTGAGCTATTGATAAATTTCGTTAAGTTCCTCGGCATTGCTATACAAAGTCAATGCCCGTAATATTCACTAACAATTAAACTTAAAGACTATTTAGTCTACTTGAGTCAAAATTATGCTCTATCGATTTAATAATATTGAACTAGATACAACCAACTTTCAATTATTGGTTAATTCAGAAGAAGTTTCCGTTGAACCTCAAGTATTTAACTTGATTGTTTTTTTAATTGAAAATAAGAATCATATTGTTTCTAGAAATGAGACTAGAAAGATAAAAATATACAACAAAAACAAAACTCGCTCGTGACAACCAGCCTTTAATTTTAGATAATGTATTACCGTGAAGAAGTGTTTCAGCGATAATCATAAAACCGTACAAAGTTAATATTCCTAAGGAGATGGGATCTAATAAGATCTCGAGTGGTGTTGGCATATAGTTATTTCAATTGATAAATTAAAGATGGATACAGCCAAATGACTTTATCCACTTGAAACTCAAAAGAACCGTAAAACTCTAGCGCTTAGGATGCAATACAACCCTTACATTTACGCCATATGAAGGATTAAAACCTAACAATTTCTGCGTTGATGTTCCCTTTGCTCGCCCGAATTTACCAGTGCCTCCGGTGATAGCTCGTTCGATTGGCTCACCGATATCTGATAACTCATATCCCTCAGTAATTATCGTCTGCATGCCATAGGTTTCATTTAAATCAAAGATTTGAGTAGTGACAACCCACGGGCCTGTCACGGTACTAGCGCCTTCTCCAATATGCCATCCACGGCAAACCCATCGTCCTAACACGTCGTCAGGGTAAGCAGGGCTTCCATCTTCATTGACACCTTCATTATTATCAAGAAAACCATGTGGGTAAAGGTAACCTTGAGTAATAAACTCTCCACCGTATGCTGGTAAACCATTTTCATCTACGGGCTCAGAATCAAATGAAAATCGAGACCCGTTTTCTGCAATATCAAAGCTTAAGGTCTTGCTTGAGTGTCCATCGCCATAACGAGACACCTGATTCTTATCATTTTCTGCGCTAACTTGACCCGTTACAAAAATCGAAAGCAGTAGAGTAAAGAAGCTAGTTAAAAACTGAGTTTTGGTGATATTTCTAATATTTTTTAACATACGTTATATTTCCTTGTTGGTAAAATTTCGACAAAGAACCATCTAAGTCGCGATAAAAATTATCTCGTTATACGACAAATCATTTAAGTGCATTTGCGAGAAAACTTGCACTCTCAATTTACTAAAAACATTCTTTAGAAACATAAAATTTACGTAATAATTGTCTAACAATTACCCTAATTATTGTGTAAAGTGGTGTAGGCTCAAGTATGGATTGCCCACTTAGGCACATTGAGCGTAATAGCTTTATTCGTTATCAATAGCTTATTATTCTTAAAATTCAAGATGGATCGAGAAATGATTTTTCTATTTAATAACTCAGAACTCAATACAAAACAATTTACATTGTCGATTAATGGGCAAATAAAATCGATTGAACCCAAAGTTTTTGACCTGATCATTTACCTAATTAAGAACAAAAATTCAGTCGTAACGCGCCAACAACTATTTGATGACTTATGGCAAGAACTGCTTTAGGTGATGATGGCGAACAACAAGCGATAATAAAAACAATTCGTAGCCGAGGTTATCAATTTATTGCAATAGTTGAGGAAAAACCTTCAACCATGAACTCTAGCTCTATCACCTCTGAAAAAACCATTAAAGAGCATAATTCTAATAAAACAAGAAGTGAAGGTAACAGTCGAGCTAAACTTTCGCAAAAATACACATTGAAAACCATCATTGGTTGGTTAGGTTTTGTTTCTATTATCTTCATTGTTATCGGGTATGTATTTTTAGATCACGTTTCAACAACGATAGCAGCTACAACAACAAGCAAAAACTTACAAACTTTAGTACGTCCAAAAATTTTGGTCGCTCCTTTTACCATATCAGGTAACGAGACGGGTAAATGGAAACCTTTTGCCGATCAAATGACTCGAGAAGTTATTCGCAATTTAAGAAAAATATCAGGCTTACAGGTGATCCCATCATCGTCGGCATTCACCTTTAGAGATAATAAAACAGCATCCTATATTCACCAACAATTACCTAACGTCCGCTATATTTTGGATGCGATGATTAGCATTGGTGCAGATGGCTTAGTCCGAATCACTCCAGAACTTGATGATATACAAAATAGTAAACTTATTTGGGATGGGAACTATCAAAGCCGAATTGACAATACTAATATTTTTGAAGTTCAGTCAAAAATCGCTGCGTCAGTCTCTGATTCATTAAAAATTATTATCCTTGATGAAGAGCGTAAAATTTTAGGCGAAACGCCAACTAAAAATCTTGCAGCCTATGAGTATTTTGTAGAAGGTCAACATCAGGTAGATATCCTTACGTCTGAATCATTGGTTCATGCCATTGAATTATACTCAAAACATCACGTTGGATCCAAGTTTTGAAGCGGCTTACGTCGCTAAAGCTAACGCTTATCGCCTATTAATGGTCTACTTCGAAAAACCTATCGATATACTGCCCCGTGTGATCAATTCTGTTATTGAAGCTCTTGAAGTCAATCCTGATTCTGCCGAAGCCCGTTCTTCACTTGGTCTTGCTTATGCATTTTCTTGGCGATGGCAAGATGCTTGGAATATGTTAAATGAAGCACATGATCGAAATCCAAACCTTGCACTCACTCAGCTTGGCTTTGCTCTTTATTATACGGGTCTTGGTGACAAAGAAGGCGTTCATCGTTCGCTCGCTAATGCTATTCGATTGGATCCATTAAACATTGAAATAGCCGATTGGGGTCATTGGTCACTTGCTATGTTGGGTGAAATTCAAGAGGCTATTGTATGGAGTGAGAACAAAATAAGACTTCATCCCAAAGTGGGAATAATTTACAGCGGTGCAAGTGTTTCAGCAACAATGTCCGGAGACTATGAGCGAGCAATTACATTAGCCAAAAAGGGGATAGAACTCGATACATCTTCATTTCCTTTATTAGCTTTAGCTCAAGCGTATGGTTTTGCTGGAAAATTAGAACAAATCCGACCGCTATTAATAGAAGCCGAAAAACATTCTGGATACACCTGCCCTTATGAATCAGCAATTGTTTATAATTTATTAGGCGACGTAGATAAAACCTTTGAATTATTAAATGACGCCGTTGATTATCGCTCTAACTGCCTTGTATTTATTCTCAATGACTCTCGATTATACTCATTGA
>CAZRPK010000204.1:0-3727 GCA_964601915.1 uncultured Kangiella sp.
GAATGCGATCAATAGCTGCCGGGCCTTGTAATGATTCTATCGATGCAACCGCTTTCAAAGTGACAGGTCTGCCTGCGACTTCACCAATAACGATATTTTCCATATCATTAACGCTATCGCGATCTGTTTCTCTATTTCTAAGTCGAATATCAATTTGTCTATCGGGTTGTTGGAAGCGAGAAACGACCGAACCATTAACCCGTCGATTAATTGTTTCTGAAACTGATTGGATATTAAATCCCAATCGAGCTAGCTGGTCACGATCAAATATGACTACTAATTCTGGGTTACCCATTTCTAAAGATGCACGCACATCAATAAGTCCGTCAATTTCACTTATTTTAGGCAACAGCGACAACGTATAATCACGCATGACTTCTAAGTTCTCACCAAAGAACAACAATTCCATTGGTGTCTTTAAACTAAAAAATGAAGGTCTTCCAAAACGAATATCGGCATCGGCAATATTACTATAACTTTCTCTTAACTCTTCAATCACTTGTTTTTCCATATCGCTGTCTGAACGATCTTTAATCATGATACTGATTTGTGCTAAATTTTCATCTTTTGTTTTTAAAGATAACCCACCACTAACATTTCGACTACCGACAGAAACATACACGGATTTAACTAGTGGATTTTTCAGTGCTATAATCTCCATTTTTTCTAGAAGTTTATTGGTCGTTGGTAAAGCGGTTCCTTCTGGTAAACTCACATCAAAATAGAACTCACCTTCACTCAACTGAGGAATTAATTCGGTTGGAATTCTAGCCACTAATATCAAGGATAAAAAGAAAATAGCAAATGCAGAGAACACACTAATCCATTTAAATCTTAAAACTATTTTTAACAATTTTTCATAACGATTATTGAGTCGATAAAAAAATGTTTCGCTTCCTGTTCGTCTATCTATTTGTCTATCTATTTGTCTATCTACCAGTTTACGTACTTTCGCAGGTTTAACAGAATTTACCGGTTTTTTATTTTTCCCAAGAGATGCAAGCATAGGAATTAATGTAAATGACGCAGCCAATGACATAACCAAACTAAACGTCACTGTTAACGCTTGATCACGAAATAATTGCCCTGCAATTCCTTCAACAAAAACAATCGGAATAAAAACAGCAATGGTGGTCAAAACAGAAGCCGAAACAGCACCACTGACTAACGAAGTTCCCTCTATCGCTGCTTCAGTAATATTTAAACCTTTCTCTCTTTGGCGGTGGATAGATTCCAACACCACAATGGCGGAATCAACTAACATACCCACACCAAGTGTTAATCCGCCAAGTGACATAATATTGAGAGAAACATCAAAACGATACATAAAAATAAAAGATGCAATAACTGAAAGAGGGATAGCTGTAGCGATAATTACAGTCAGTCTAAAATCTCTCAGAAATAACCAAAGCACACCGATCGCTAATAGTCCCCCAAAAAATAAAGACGATTTTACTTCATCGATCGACTGCTCTATAAAATGTGACTGATCAAATTGCACCGCGACTTTAACACCTTTAGGCAGTTTGCTCTGGAGAAAAGCAATACGCACTTTTACCGCTTTTGCAACTTCAACCGTATTAGCATCGCCTTCTTTATAAAGCGAAACTAAGATCCCTTCGTTAGCATTAAAACGTGCAATTTCTTCTTTATCTTTACTTGTCCAAATGACTTCCGCAACATCACCTAAACGGACTAACGCTTTGTCCGGAGGTGTAATTCGCAGATCGCGCATTTCTTGTAAACTAGAATATTCATTGATCGTTCTAACAAGCAATTGAGTTTGCTCATTCTTTAAAGATCCACCGGGTCTATTAATATTAGAGTTTTGAATTAACTGCCCCAATTGTTCAGGATCAATTCCCATCGCGGCTACTTTACCCTGATTGATATTAATATGGATCTCTTCTTCTTCTCCGCCTTGAATTTTGGCGGATGCTACACCTTCAATTCGTTCTAAAGTTTCTTTTACTATTTTATCGCCAAAAAGTCGCAGGCGAGTCAAAGGTATGACATCACTGTCAGAAGAAACACTTAACTTCATAATCGGATCGAGTGCAGGGTCGTAACGCAAAACAATTGGAGTATCTGCATCTAGCGGCAAGTCTAAGCGGTCAAGTTTCTCGCGAATATCCATCGCCAAATTAGACATATTAGATTCCCAGCTAAATTCCAAAGTTACTTCTGAAATACCCGAACGTGATACCGAGTGGATCTGTTTTAATCCTTTTAATACACCGACTACTTCTTCAACTGGACGAGTAATTAGTTGTTCTATTTCCGCTGGCGCAGCATTGGTAAATTCCGTTTGTATCGTTAATGAAGGATAACTAAGAGAGGGCAACAAGTTGATAGATAAGCGGGAAACGCCCACCATACCAAAGGCAACTAAACCGATTGAAATCATTAATATGGTCACTTTACGAGTGACCGAAAATTCAACTAACTGACGGATCATTTATCTTCTCTAGTTTTATTTTCTCGTTCTTTACGTGCTTTTTATCCATTCTCTTCATTTTCTCATTTGAGGTATTAGAAGTTTTTTGTTTCGAGGTACTTCTTTTTAAAGAGCCTGCTTCAGGAAAAAGAACTTCAACCTTTACATCATTATTTAGATTTCTTTGCCCTTTAAAAACAACATCATCTGTGGCATCGATTCCATCAATAATTTCGGTTTGATCGCTCATTATAAAACCAACGGTTACAGACTGCCTTTGCGCTTTGCCATCCACTACAGTGTAAAGAAAATTCTTTCCGCGCTCTTCGATAATAGAAATACTAGGCACTAACAATGCATTTTCATGCTGTGCTGTTACCATATGAACTTCGGTAAAATCACCGGGGCGAACATTTTCAGGATATTGCTCTAAATGGAGGGTTATTTTGATGGTTCCAGTGCTAGGATCGACGATAGGACTCACTAATTTAACTAACGCACTAATTGTTTCGGAAGCGCTATCAATATTTAATTGAACTGTTTGACCTTTAGTTACCATCCCTAAACGATTGGCAGGAATATGAACACGAACTAATAAAGGATTAATTGCCATCATTCTATAAAGCAATTCAGATTGACCAACGTGGGCGCCTAAATCGACAGCTCGCCAAACAACTCTTCCGCTAAACGGTGCAGTCACTTTAGTATATGAAAGCGTAAGTTCAGCTAATTCTTTTTCTGTTGTCGCTGATTGAAAAGCAATTTCAGCGGAGTCTCTTTCAGTTGAAGAAACAGCACCTGTCCTTTTCATTTTACTTAAACGATTAAATTCTCTTTGAGTGCTATATAGTTTTTGTTTAGCTTGTTTAAGCCGTAACTGTTGATCATCATCTTCAAGTATCAGAAGAACATCGCCAGCTTCAACATCATCGCCTTCTTCATGAAGAATTTGTTTAACAATACCAACCGTTCTTGAGTTAATTTTTGCATCACTACTTGGTTCGAGTGTTGCGGTAGTTACATAATAGGATGCGGCTAAACCAATGCTTGGCTTTACTACTTCAACTGGAATCATCGATGCAGGCTTTCTGCCTTTACCTGCAAATTTTCCACTGCTTCGATTCGTGTCTTTCTGATTATCATCACTACAACTAACGCTTAATATCGAGAATATGAGGGTATAAATGAGGAGTTTAAACTTTTGAAAATATTTAATTTTACTAGGAAAATTTAGCTTATTCATTTTTAGTGCAATCTATCAAAAATAATAAACAAGCAGTGTACTCTATT
>CAZRPK010000205.1:0-3722 GCA_964601915.1 uncultured Kangiella sp.
AAGACATTCAAGCACGCGCAAAAAACGCGCTTGGACCTCCGCTTCGCTACGGCCACTTAATTAGGCGTTATGCCTTTTAAGTAAATAAACTGAGAAAAATATGGATAGAGAGTTTTCGCTAATTTTACCGAAACCAGATGGTGGAAATGAGGAAGTAAATACTAACACCAGTCTTTTGCTAATTGGTGCAAATGGTGCTGGTAAGACAAGGCTTGGTACTTGGATAGAAATGGATTCACCTCAAAAGGAAAAAGTACATAGAATTTCGGCACAAAAATCTCTCTCAATGCCTGATACAACTACACCTGTGTCCATGGAACGTGCAGAGAAAGATTTACTATATGGAAATGCTGATGGTGGCTGGGGTCATAAAATAGGTCATAAATGGGGCGGTAAAGCTTCTACTTTTATGCTTAATGATTATCAAAAGTTGATGGTATACCTTTTTTCTGACCATACTGAAGAGAGTTCAAAATATTTATCTGCTTCAAGAGCATCATCAGATAAAGTAGAACCTCCGACAACTAAATTAGAGCAAGTAAAAAAAGTATGGGAAACCATACTCCCACATAGGGAATTAATTTTAGGTGGCCTTAGAATTCAGACAAAAGTTAAGGGTAGCGAAGAAAAAATATACAACTCATCCGAAATGAGCGATGGTGAGCGAGTAACCTTCTATTTAATTGGTCAATGTCTTGCTGCTCCAAATGAAGGAATAATTGTCATTGATGAACCAGAACTTCATTTACATAAGTCTGTACAAGCACCACTTTGGAGCGAACTTGAAAAACTAAGGCCTGATTGTCTATTTGTTTATTTAACACATGATGTAGATTTTGCAGTTTCACAAGAAATTGCTAAGAAAATATGGTTAAAATCTTATGATGGCACTAAGTGGGAATGGGAGTTAATTCAAGAAGTAGAAGGACTACCCGAATCTTTACTTATTGAAATTTTGGGTAATCGAAAATCCATTGTCTTCGTCGAAGGCGAAAATGGAAGCTTTGATCTGTCTCTCTATCGGACGATGTTACATAATTTACTTGTCATACCTAGAGGATCATGTACTCAAGTCATACAATCAACCAAAGCTTTGAGGAATAGTGCACAACTTCACCATCTAACAGTTTACGGAATCATTGATAGAGATAGACGCGTTGATGAAGAAGTAGCAACTTTAGAAGGTCATGGAATTTATACATTAGAAGTTGCTGAGGTTGAGAATCTTTTTTGTACAAAAGAAATTCTCGCTCTTGTAAGCGAAAGGCTATCTAGAGATGCGCAAGAAGATTACACAAACGCCTCAACATTTATTTTTCAGAGGCTTAACTCTGAATTGGAAAATCAAATATCACTTAGAACTGTAAGTGAAATAAAATATAAGCTAAATATTTTCGATGAGCGAGCTAAAGGCATTGACGCATTGAAGACCGCGTTAAGTGATTTAACAACGTCAATCAATATCGATGAAATTTACGAAGAAAATAAGGCAATGCTTGAGAAGGTGATTGCTGATCAAGATTACGAGAAATTATTAAAACTATACAACCGAAAGTCATTATCAAGTCAAATAAGTCAACATCTTGGTCTAACAAATGGCGAGTTACCAGAGTTAGTCGTCAGACTTTCTAAAGGACCGGTATCGGATAAAATACGTAACATACTAAAGCCATATTTTGGTGCATTTGCAACTAATATGGCATAACAAATAGCTCCAGCGGACAATTCAAAGTCGCACTTGTTTTGCTTACGCAAAAACGTGCCACTTTGAATTGCAGCTGAGCAAAGCGTTAAAATAATATATTAGCGAGACTATGCAAAATTACCTCATGTCCCAATTAACTGTTAAATCTGATCCTGATTGGGGAGCAATGATAAAGTTCATTGATTGGGAGCATATGGATTATATTGACGATGTATGCACTGAACATTTTGATTTGGACTATGACTTTAAAATAGATGACGATGAAGAAGAAAGGTATATTATTTACTTTAATGAAAAAGCAACTTTAGCCGAAGTGCAAAGAGTCATAAATCAAATAAATGAGTTTCATCTTAAATCAGAAGTTATTTATGAGACTATCTAGTAAAATTTTAACCAAAACCGGTTCGCGAAGCCAAACTGCCGGCTCGCACACGGTTAACGTTAAGATGCTAAATTTCATTGAGAGCAACGAGTTAATATTTCTCTCAATAAATGCAAACAAATTTGGAAGTGTTGTTTCTTTATTATTCTGAAATGGTTAAATGTTAATTCAAACATTTTGATGAAGTGGCAACATGAAATAACGAACCTACTTTACAGGTTCACAAAATAGGTTGTGGCATTTTGTCCGCAGCCTTAACTAGAAAAGGCAGTCGACGCAAAAACACGCGCGCCTGCTTTAAACGTTAAAGCGCTACAATATTTAGGTTGTTGAAAATATTTAGCAAAGTACAAAACTGAAATAAATAAGTAATAATTCCATTCTAAAAATTGGTAATTAAACTTAAATAACTTTAGTATGTACAAGATTAAAAGTGCAAACAAAGCAAGCACGTAAACAATAAAGGCAGTCGCATCATTGGCCGCTTTTTTAACCAGCAAAGGTTGTCGAAAACTAACAGCCGACTCCTTCGTCGCGCCTGTCATTTTCAACAACTTAAAACGTTAAAACGAGGGAACACATTGAATTTTCAAAAGGAAGTTTTCAAGTTAATGTTGGTATTTATTGCAATATTCGCATTATTGTACGGAGCATTAGAAATCCAACAGAGCGCAATAAATCCGTATGTAGAGGAGTTTAAAGAGTTGAGTTTAGGTAGGGAACTAAAGGAGTGTCTTGATAATAATTATAAATTTATTCCAGACAATATTAATGACAATCCTAGATTAGACAAATTAGAAACAAAGCTTACTATTTATGGTGTTTTATTTCTAATTGTTCAAATAGGAATATTGTATTTAGGTGCTGCCTTTATAGTGCGTAAATTTAACCAGCCGCGGCTGGGCGAAGCCGAACAGACGGCTCGCCAGCGCTGAACGTTAGCAATCAAGGAGGGTTCAGTGTCAAATTCCAATCAAGAGTTTTTATCAATGGCACTTGCATATATTGAAATAGGTAAAGTATCTTCAGAATCTAGTTCTGAGCTAAAAAACACTTCTGAATTTAAAAATGCCATTGCATATCAGCTTTACCATTCAGTTGAGCTTTTTTATAAGTACATGCTTCTAAAGAAGGGCGTAACTAAAAAAGGACATTATATTGCTGATCTTGAAATTGAATATAAAAAACACTATACAGAAGAGCAATATCAACTTGATCATCCTTTTGACTTTTCAAATTATGAAGCAAGTGATTTGAATTATGGTGAGGCTGAAATGGCTGTGACTCACATGCAAAAATTCAAACTAGAGTTCATGGATCAACATTTGAGATACCCTAGTAACCATAATACTGGTGGCTACTCATATAAATTTGAGCCTTGCGATTTTGATAGTATTAAAGAAAAAATATTTAGAATCAGCGCAATTGATTGCTAACAAAAAAGGGGTCATGTATATTGTACAACATAAAACCGTTTTCCTATCTCACTCACCAATTCACACCAACGTTCATCAATGATTTATTTCTTGATTTTTGCTATTGGATAACAAGCGCTACCTGCATCCTTTAATCCAAAAAATTTTCTATAAAGCGATGTATTTCTTGGCAATAATAGTGGCAAGCATACATCGCAAA
>CAZRPK010000206.1:0-3690 GCA_964601915.1 uncultured Kangiella sp.
ATTAAAGGTGAGCACTTATGAGTAATCATGAATTGTTTGGCTTTAAAATGCCTTTTTAAGATGAGCGCCTTTTTAAAATGAATGAAACGTCGTTATTAAATGAGTTAATTGATGCGTTAAGTTGCCTACCAAGTGTTGGCCGTAAAACAGCTCAACGCATGGCTTATAATCTACTTGATAAAAAGCGCGAGAAAGGATTAGTGCTGGCTGCATGTTTAGAAAATGCCATGAGAAATATTGGTAATTGTTCTATTTGCAGAAACTATACTGAACAGCCTGTATGTCATCTTTGTGAAAATACGCGACGAGATAAAAATACACTTTGTATTGTTCATTCGCCTTCTGATGTTTTAGCGATTGAATCTACAGCAAATTTTAGCGGAAAATATTTTGTTCTTTTAGGTCAACTATCGCCATTGGATGGAATAGGGCCAGAAGAAATTGGCATGCCTTTGTTATCCCAACGATTGGCAGAAGGTGATATTTTAGAGGTTATAGTGGCAACATCATCTACCGTTGAAGGTGAAGCGACCGCACATTATATTTCTCAAGTAGCCAGCCATGTAGAACAAAATAATTCAGACTTGAAAATATCAGTGACACGGTTAGCGCAAGGTGTACCGGTTGGTGGTGAACTTGAGTATCTAGATCAATCCACTCTTGCTCTATCCTTGGCTAATCGAAGCCAGTTTTAGACTAATGAATTATTAAGCTAAATTTTAGTTCAGGTGTTTAATCGAAAAACTGTTAATCTTTTATAAAAATCAAGTTTTAAATATTAATTTAAAACTAAAAAATGTCGATTAATTTTTTAGAGATTTTACGGGATGTTTATACGCTAGGTGTTGCTCGTGTTTGTGAAGCAATAAAAGAAACGCCCAGTAAAATTAAAGATTTCACTAATATTCAAAACACAGTAGTTATTGTAACTAATGGCACTGCAATTTTTGGGGAAGTGAAAATATTACTCTAAAAAGAGTCTATTGAGTTTGCTGAAATAAATAAATTCCACCAGCGATAGCACCGGAAACAGCAATTACAGCCAACGTAATTTTCACCCAACTCCAAGGTCGCTCGCCTTGTACTTCTCCCGTTCTAGCATTCACTAAAAAGCGATAAGTTTTTTCTTTATATTTGTAAGCGCTGATCCAAATGGGTAGCAAAATATGTTTAAAAGAAATGTTGGAATGTTGTGTTGATACGGAATGTATCCTTTGCTCATCACCACCGATGTGATATCGGATAGCGACTCGAATTTGATCATCCATGATTTCTTTACCGACTTCAAATCCTTGTTCCAAATTAATTTGGTAACTTTCAGATTTAAAGCCACTTAAATAATCATCTTTATAAGTCTCTAAATTTTCTAAATCCCAAGGCTCCAGCTCTCTCATATATTTTCTTGGTAATGATTTGCTTGCAACGACTAATACATCGTCAAAATCTTTGGTGACAGTACCTGATACAGGATACCAACGGGTTCGTCTTTCTTGTGCTGAATATGTCTCCTGTTTACCGTCGGATCCTGTTCTAGTTCGAGTGACAGTAACGTAATAATAAATGCCTCTTTGACCAGTATAATAACTAAGCGTATCCACATCGTATGTCCAATAGGGTACGTAAACGCCACTAACAGCTACATTCAGTTTCGCTTTTTTTATTAGAGCATTAGGCGCAAACCACAATCCTTTTAGCCAGTCTTTATAACTTTGTTTAGCTGTCTTTCTAGTGATTTTGAAGGGTAATAGGGAGCGAGGTTTTATCAGTTTTTTTGTCTTAGCTGTAGTAACAATTTCACTATCGCAAAAAGGGCAGTTTAAGGACGTAATGTTTGCTTCGGTGCTCGATTCTGCGCCACAAGAGGTACATTTTATAAATAGTTTTTCTTCGGTTATTTCATCATCCTGCATATTAGCAAGAAATTTTTTGAAGTCTAACTCTTGAATGTCTTTTTCTGATTTGGGAATTTTATTTTGATGATCACAATAACGGCATTTTAATGATTCAGTTCCCGGAGCGTAAGTTAATTTTGCACCACATTGTTGGCATTTGAATTCACTTGCTTTGGCTTTCTCTGTACTCGATGGCTCACTATTTTCTGCCGTATTTGATCCTTTAACTGAGTTTAATGGTGGTGGAGTGCTTGCCATGATATTTCCTATATAGGTTTTTAGATGAAAATTTTTGTAGGATGGGCAAGTCTTATGACCTACCCAAGATCACCTTTTTATCTAGGTGGCAAAGGTGGCGGCATAGACGAAAATAGTTTGTTAATTTCAGCAACAGTCCCCGCATTTTCCCAATTAGCCATTCCTTCCGTCCAAACAAGACTTTCTTTTGTTATAGAACCATCTTTAACAAATGATTTTATTTGAGCAACAGATAAAGGTCCTTTGGACTCTCCGTTTATCGCAACATGGAAAGTCTTAGTCGTTGGTAATGGAGGCGGCGATGAAGATACGGTCGTTGCTGATGGGTTATTGGATTGATTCATTCCTTGACCCATTTGATTCGCCATCGCAAACCCCATACCCATGCCCATACCACCACCAGCCATGCCATTATTCTCTGCTGCTTTTTCCATTGCCGTAGCTGCTTGAAATTGAGTATATTTATTTAGGTTACCAATAATTCCCATACTAGAACGTTTATCTAGGACTTCTTCTACCGCTGGTGGTAAAGAAATATTCTCAACTAACATTTTGGTGATATCAATCCCATAAGCAAGGAAGTCATCGTGGATTTTTTCGGTAATAAAATCGCCAAGCTCATTGTAGTTAGCTGCCATATCCAATACGGGAATTTTAGCTTCACCAATTAAATCAGCAAATCGAGAGACGATTAAGTTTCTTAATTGGCTGGTAATCTCATCAGTTGTGAAATGTCCGTCAGTGCCAACAATTTCAGTAATAAAGCTTTTTGCATCTTTAATGCGAATAGCATAAGTACCAAATGCTCTAATTCTAATTGGACCAAATTCAGGATCTCGAAGCGTTATAGGATTTTTAGTACCCCATTTTAAGTCGGTAAAACGACGGGTATTAATAAAATAGACTTCAGCTTTAAATGGGCTATGAAAACCATATTTCCAACCTTGAATGGTTGAAAGTAGAGGGAGATTATCAGTTTCTAATTCGTAATCGCCCGGTTCAAATATATCGGCTATTTTACCTTTGTTAATGAATATTGCGAGTTGAGATTCTCTTACAATTAATTTTGCACCCATTTTGATTTCATTGTCATAACGATCAAAGCGGTATACCATTGTGTCTCGGCTATCATCAGTCCATTCAATAATATCAATGAATTCGCCGCGTAATTTGTCAAGAAATCCCATAATTGGCACCTTATATGTTTAATGGAATATGCTGCTTACTATCAATCGAAATCTAATTATCAAGAAACAAGCATATAAAAGTCGATCATTTTGCATAAGTATAACAAAGGCATAACGATGCATCACAGGAAATATTCCTGCTTGATTGGAAGGTTATCGTTTATTGTCTTTTTTCTGGCTTGTCAATTTATATTTGTTTCTAACCTCGCGTACGCTTCTCACTATCTATACACCGTTGAATTTGATGATTCTTTGGCTAGCGCTCAAATAAGTGTCTGTTTTGATGGAGAACAAGATGATTATTTGGAGATTGATCGTTTTGTTGCTTATAAGAGTTTAATTCAGCAACCAAG
>CAZRPK010000207.1:0-3677 GCA_964601915.1 uncultured Kangiella sp.
CTAGTGATGGCTACTTGGAACGTATTGGCATAACGAGACTCTGTGTTTTCCCGTTTTTAAATTTTAATTTAAGATCGACTTGTCCACCCAACTCTATTTTCTGGTTAGGTTTAATGAGCATTAAATGCATTCCCCTAGGTGCTAAAGTCACCTTACCTTTAGCTGGTATAACGAGCTCTTCGATCTCTCGCATTTTCATCAAGCCATTAACGTGTTTCATTTCGTGAATTTCTACTTTACCGTAGGCTTTTGATTCAATTGTTTGCAAGACAAGTGGGACGTCATTCATATTGAAAAGAGTGAAATAACCTGCATGAATATCTGATTCGACAATCGGCTCTCTAACCCATGCATTCATTACTGCTACTTGATCCTCTACAGGCTCTTCTTCTTTGAATGTTTCAAATACTTTACCTTTACCAGCTCTAACTCGTTTGGTCTCAGAATCGATGTGTTCTAGTAAATCTTTTGCTTCGTTCTGATTAAGCCTCATATTTGGCATGGCAACACGGTTGTATTTTTTATACAAAGCGACTGCAATAGGATCTTTTTTAGCTAACATTTGATCAGGCGCTTTCAACCAATCATATAGCCATTGTTTTTCACGGGTTTCGATCACGCCAATCAGATCTGGGCCAACCGCCCCTTTTAACTCCTTACCCGTTAAAGTATGACAAATCGCACAATGCGTTCTAAATAATTGCTCACCTCTTGAAATATTTCTTAACTTAGGCGCATCTGCATAATTTTTTTTTGCTTGAGGTGCTTTCCATCCGTCTAACCAATTTCCAATTTGATCCGCTAACACATGAGGATTTTCAAATGGTGATCGCTTCATCCAACGACCTGTTTTTTGATTACCGATGATCATGCTCACATTATGATTATTTGATCCGTCTTGAATTTTTTCGATATATAATCCCAATTTTTTTCTAATCTTAATGATATCTTGCTCATCACCTGTCATAAAATCCCATTTAGCACCAAACTTCTCACGGTAGACACTCATTACTTGGTAAGTATCTACATCTGGATCAATCGTAATAGAGTAAATAAAAACATCTTTACCTATGCGATCTCCTAAGATATTTTGCACTTTCACTAATTGAGCAGTCTCCAGTGGGCAGGAATCTGGACAACTGGTGTAAATAAAGTTAATCGCTACGATTTTGTCTTTGATCATGTCATCAAAAAATTTTACCTTTTTTCCATTATGATCGATCAACTCAAAGTTAGGAAAATATTTTACATCCCATCGAGCTTCAGCATTAACAAAAAGGGATAATAAACTAAATGTTATTATTAAAAGATGTGATTTTGCGTGTTGCATATTTGCTCTCAAAATATTGAATTTTCACAAGGGTTTAAACGTAAGTTAAAAAAGAGTGACTTGGCTACCAAAAGATCCTCCACCTAAAATACCTTACTATCAGAAGGGGTAGGTGGATACCTCTATTATATATTAGGATACGCTAATTTAGTAGCTTACAGACTCAACGACTTTTGCTGGTGCTTCAGCATACTGTAAAAATTCCATAGAGTAACTTGCACGTCCTTGAGATGCACTTCTAACGGCGGTTGAATAACCAAACATTTCACTTAATGGGACTTCGGCATTGATCACTTTACCTGATGGGTTGTCCTCCATCCCATGAACAATTCCTCTTCTACGATTCAAGTCACCTATCACATCACCCATGTATTCTTCAGGAGTCACTACTTCAACTTTCATTATTGGCTCTAACAGAATTGGATCAGCATCAAGAGTGGCTTGTCTTAACCCCATGGACGCAGCTATCTTAAAAGCCATTTCATTAGAATCAACATCATGGTAAGAGCCATCAACCAGTGTGACTTTAATATCAACTAAAGGATAACCAGCTAATACACCATTTTGCATTTGCTCTAGAACACCTTTTTCAATCGCAGGTATATAATCTTTCGGAACAACACCATCTTTGATCTCACTTATAAATTCAAAACCTTCGCCTTGAGCTTTCGGTTCGACTTTTAAACATACATGACCATATTGCCCTGTTCCACCGGTTTGTCTGATAAACTTCCCTTCTGCTTCAACGTTGTTTCGGATAGTTTCTCGATAGCTCACTTGTGGATTTCCAATATTGGCTTCTACTTGAAACTCTCTTTTCATTCGGTCAACCAAGATGTCGAGATGAAGTTCCCCCATTCCAGATATAATCACCTGCCCTGAGTCTTCATCAGTTTTCACTTGGAAAGATGGATCTTCTTTAGCCAATTTATCTAACGCCACAGCCATTTTTTCTTGATCGGAAACAGTACGAGGTTCAACGGCAACTGAAATAACGGGATCGGGAAACTCCATGCTTTCTAAAATAATTGGGTTGTTTACTGTGCAAAAGGTATCACCTGTTGTTACATCTTTAAGACCAATCGCTGCGGCTATATCACCAGCATAAACTTCTTTGACTTCTTCTCGGCTATTTGAGTGCATTTGAACAATACGTCCGATTCGTTCTTTCTGTTTTTTTATCGGGTTAAATATTTGATCGCCCGTTTTTAAAACACCGGAATAAACTCTAAAGAATGTCAGTGTCCCTACAAAAGGATCTGTGGCAATTTTAAAAGCTAATGCGGCAAAAGGTTCTTTGTCGTCAGCCTTTCTATGGACAATGGTTTCTCCATCATCTAAAATTCCTTCAATCGCTGGCACTTCAACCGGAGAAGGTAAATATTCAATCACCGCATCTAGAACATTTTGTACGCCTTTATTTTTGAATGCGCTGCCACAGGTTGCTAATACAATTTCGTTGTTAATTGTACGTTTTCGCAACCCTTGTTTTATTTCATCATTTGATAACTCACCGTCCTCTAGATATTTGTCCATCAATTCTTCATTCGCTTCAGCGGCAGCTTCAATCATTTTTTCTCTATAAGTTTCGCTAGCTTCTTGCAAGTTTTCAGGAATGTCAGCATATTCGAATGTCATACCTTTATCATCATTCTTCCAATACACCGCTTGCATTTTAACTAGATCAATTACACCTTCAAATTCTTCTTCAGCTCCAATAGGTAATTGAATTGGAACGGGAGTTGCACCCAATCGATCCTCAATTTGCTCAATAACTCGAACAAAGTCAGCACCGGCTCTATCCATTTTATTGATGAACACGATTCTCGGAACTTTATATTTATCAGCTTGTCGCCATACAGTTTCTGATTGTGGTTCAACACCAGATGAACCACAAAATACAACCACAGCTCCATCTAATATTCTTAATGATCTTTCTACTTCGATAGTGAAATCTACATGACCCGGTGTATCAATAATATTAATTCGATGTTGTTCGAATTGCTTATCCATGCCTTGCCAAAAGGTCGTGGTTGCCGCAGAGGTAATAGTGATCCCACGCTCCTGCTCCTGCTCCATCCAATCCATAGTCGCGGCTCCATCATGCACTTCGCCCATTTTATGAGATAAACCAGTATAAAAAAGTATGCGCTCTGTTGTTGTTGTTTTACCCGCATCAACATGGGCAACTATTCCGATGTTTCGGTATTTTTCTATGGGAGTAATTCTAGGCATAATGTTTATCTTATCGACTAATATTAATTTAATGTTGTCTGCCAAACTTAAGGCATATATGGCAAAGGAGGCGGATTATAACGCATTTAGAACTTTCGTTGAAATAGTCAGA
>CAZRPK010000208.1:0-3675 GCA_964601915.1 uncultured Kangiella sp.
CTCATTTGTTTACTCGCTATTTAAAAGAACTTAAAATCACTCAAAGTATGAGCCGTCGCGGAAATTGTTGGGACACTGCTGTCATGGAACGATTTTTTAGACGTTTAAAAACAGAAAGACTTAATGCTTTAATATTTATTAATCACTCATCCGCAAAGTCGATTATTAACACTTACATTCGATTTTACAATTATGAAAGATTACATTCAGCTATTGATTATTTAACACCGAACCAGAAGTTCCAAGAAATGAAAAAAGTGGCTTAAAAACATTCCAAAAATACTTGACCATTACACACTTGTTAGGAGTAAATTATCTGTCCTAATAATTAACACGTGACCTATCTGTAATGGTCAAGTATTATTGAAGTGTGGTAAAGCTATAGCCATTCGATTTTCAACTTTACTAGCCTTAGATTGTCAGCCTAGTGATTTATTAGAATTCGAAGTACCTTCTTCTATGAGTTAATATTTCTTACAAACTAATCGCGCGATGGATAGGGTTTTGCAAAGATATTATCGTATCTGTCGCTCGTATTTTCTCTATTGATTGAATTTTATCAACTAATAACCAATGTAATTCTTCGATTGAATGACAATATATTTTAGTAAATACACTGTAAGCGCCAGTCGTATAATAAGCCTCGACAACTTCATCTATTTCTTCAAGTCGGCTTAAAACTTCCGGATAATCCCCCGCACTTTTCAAAGTAATCCCAATAAAACAACACACTCCATAACCTAACTTTTTAGGCTCAACTGTCAATTTATGGCCAGTAATGATCCCAGAACGCTTCATTTTTTCAACTCTAACATGGATAGTTGCAGGGCTAACTTTGAACTTTTTTCCTAATTCAGCATAGGAAATACGTGCGTCGATCACCAATGCATTAATAATATCTTTGTCTAAATCATCTATTAAAGGAGAATTAGATGGTTCTTTGAAATTTGCTTTATTATCGATTCGATAATTTTTCATACTAATCCACCCTAACTTATAATGAATTGTTAGATATTAGGGTTAATTTTAACGTATAACAATGCAATTACCTATTTTTATTAAATACTATTCACTTTTAAAGCTTTTTAGTTAATGATTAGTACATATAAAGACTAACAAAGTGAATTAAATTTAGACATGTGCTCCATATTCGGTATTCTTGATATAAAAGATTCCAGCAAAGACTATCGCAGTCTTGCCATTCAGCAATCTCAAATTCAGCGACATAGAGGGCCCGACTGGTCTGGCGTATGGAGTTGCGATAATGCAGTTCTAGTGCATGAAAGACTAGCCATTGTTGATATAGAAACAGGTGAACAACCGTTAATTAATTCAAAAGGCGATAAAGCGTTATTAGTAAACGGTGAAATCTATAACCATAAGACGCTTAAACAAACAGAACAATTTGACTATCAATTTCAAACTCAATCGGATTGCGAAATAATCTTGGCCATGTATGAGCAAGATCATAAAAGCGACGTTGAAGTACACCAATCGTTAATTGAAAAAAGACTCAATCAATTAGAAGGTATGTTTGCCTTTATTCTATTTGATCAAACTGGTGAACAGTACTTAATCGCAAGAGATCCATTAGGTATTATTCCACTTTACTATGGCTATGATCAGCAAAAACAACTTTATGTCGCTTCTGAATTAAAAGCAATTGTCGATTGTTGTACTGAGGTACAAGCTTTTCCTCCTGGTCATTATTTAGACAGCCGAACTGGCGAAATTAAAGGCTATTTTCAGCCAGACTGGAAATCATTTGACCAAGTTAAAGATAACTCTACTGACAAGAAAGGTTTACGTGATGCATTAATCTCATCCGTTAAAAAACATATGATGTCAGATGTTCCTTATGGGGTTTTACTATCTGGCGGATTAGATTCCTCATTAATTTCAGCCATTGCTCAATTAAATGCCGCTAAACGAATCGAAGATGATCAACAAAGTCCCGCATGGTGGCCTCAACTACATTCGTTCGCGGTTGGATTAAAAGGATCGCCTGATTTGATAGCGGCTAAAAAAGTCGCTGAACAAATAGGTACGATTCATCATGAAATTTTCTTTACCATTCAACAAGGATTAGACGCATTAGCCGATGTTGTTTATCACTTAGAAACTTACGATGTGACTACCATTAGAGCATCGACTCCGATGTTTTTGATGGCTCGCAAGATTAAATCCATGGGGATCAAAATGGTACTTTCCGGCGAAGGTGCAGATGAAATTTTTGGCGGTTATTTATATTTTCATAAAGCACCCAACGATAAAGAGTTCCATGCTGAAACGATTCGGAAACTAGAAAGACTACATCAATTTGATTGTTTACGTGCCAACAAAGCGATGGCAGCTTGGGGGGTTGAAACCCGTGTGCCCTTTTTAGATAGAGAGTTTTTACAAACCGCTATGAGCATTGCACCAAAAGATAAAATGTGTGGCAATGGAAAAATGGAAAAACATATTTTAAGAGATGCCTTTGAAGGATATTTACCAGACGATGTTTTATGGCGTCAAAAAGAGCAGTTTTCTGATGGTGTTGGTTATTCTTGGATAGATTCGATTAAAGAATTTGCTGACCAAAATATCAGCGACCATGATTTTGGTAATGCTTGTCGAGAATTTCCTATTAATACGCCCGACACAAAAGAAGGCTTACTTTACCGACGATTATTCGCCGCTAAATTTTCAACAGAAAGTGCAGCTAAAACGGTTCCATCTGGTAAGTCAATTGCGTGTAGTACCAAAGAAGCATTAGCATGGGATAAGAGTTTTTTAAATTCCGCAGATCCTTCAGGACGAGCAGTTCTTAGTATCCATGAAAATTCCAAGGTTGAACTTAAACAAGAACCACAATTGCAAAAATCAGCATAATAAAAATTATCGACTTAGATTAATAAAGAGGTAACCAAAATGAAATTACAACAAATGAGATTTGTCGTTGCAATCGCAGACAACCAATTAAACGTATCAAATGCAGCTAAAGCTTTACATACCTCTCAGCCGGGCGTGAGCAGACAACTACGTTTAATGGAAGAAGAGCTTGATTTAGTTATTTATAAAAGAAAAGGCAAACAAATTATTGGGATCACTGAACAAGGTAAATATGTTCTTGCTAGGTGTAGAGAAATTTTAGAAAAAGTTGGTGAAATAAAATATATTACGAAAACGATGGCTATCCAGCAAGAAAAATTAGAACCACAATATGCTATTGCTGTTTAGTTTATTAGCGTTACTACATGAGCTTAGACTAGGTATTACAATACATAACGCCAGTGCTTATCATTACACACAAATATTAGTAAATGGATGGGGTCAAGTCTTTAATTGCCGCTCATAAGCCTTCAACCGTTGACTAATGGTACTATAATGGCATCCCAAATGATTGCCTATTTCTCTTTGGCTGTAACCACCAGAATAATAAGCATCAGCTATCGCTTTATCTTTATCTTCTTGCTTAAAATACGTGGATAACGCATAAACTTTACGGCGTTGTTTTTTAGGTATCTCTGATAAGTCCTTTTGCTTTTCTTTCGGTAGCTTACTAAACGCTTTAGTAACAAATTCATCGCTGCCTAAGACCAGTTGACCTTGAAGCTTATCTAAAGGCGAGCGTTCGCCCCAATGTCATTAAGTTAAGCAAAAAAATACTTGCGGCTTCCGAAAAATTGTAGT
>CAZRPK010000209.1:0-3500 GCA_964601915.1 uncultured Kangiella sp.
ATTTATTTATTTTCACTATAAGTTTACTTTAATATTTTTAAGTAAACTATCATTAATTTGTAATTTCTTGCTCCATTCATCAAAATTATCACTTAAATCATTGAGACTTGACAAATCGCCTACTCGTTCAGAAATTTGTTGGCTAACCTCCTTTTTGTACTTAGAAGTTTTTTGTTTAAGGTTATCTCCTAAGGCAGAAGAGAATATTTTTTCAAGGTTGCTACTAAGTGAAAATCTTGGGTTCGATAAATCCCCGTTTGCTAATATTGTCACTTTTATTAAATTCGTTTTCGATAATCCAGTTGTAAGACTCTTTTGCCAACCAGATAAACCTTTAGGAGGTTGAATGTTGGGGTTAAAAATGGATAGCTTCAATTTTAAATTAACTTTGTCCAGTGTCACATTACCAGTAATTGAAGCATCAAGAATTCCAGAATTAATCATCCATGAACCCTGTTCGCTTTGTAGTAATTTAACATTGTTAATATTCCAATTATTTATTTTTGATTGTATCTGAGTATTCATTTCTCTTGAATTTTTCCACTCGCTTGTGATTGTCGCATTTGCATTACTTTTACCCTTTAGGTTTTTAATATTGATAGTGAGATCAGCCGGTGCATTGATGGTCCATGGATAATAACCAAGGTTGTTTCCTGTGCCAGTTGATAACCATTGATCATCTTTACCGCTAAGGCTGACCTTCTTAATAAGTAATTTAGGGAATACGTTTTCATCCTTAAACTGAACCATTGTTCCCTTATCTGTATCGTAGACAGCGGAGTTCGTATCAGATTTTTCTTGACTGGCCATTTTGTTTTGTTTTACGAAGGTAATGATTTTTTCTAGCCATGGCGTAAATTGAGGTCCAATAAATTGATCAGATAATTTACGAGTCATACCCGTTAGCCCACCACTAAGACCTGTTTTTGACATAATATTATCTAAATCTACTTGTGGACTATTTTTAACTTTTTTAACCTGTTGAATTAAATTTTTACTATCATTTTTTAATTTTTTATTTAGATCTGAAATTTTCTTTCTTTCTTTACTAATCTTCTTTTCCAAAATTTTCCAAGCTTTTCTATCTTTAATTAAATTTAATGAACTTTTTTTTGCTCTTTTTGAAAGTCGATTAAATTCTAATTCAATCGTTTTTAAATTTTTCTCATGTTTAGTAGATTCAATTTCATTTTGCCAAAATACTTTTATCGATTCTTGTTTAGTTTCTAACTTCTCTAGATTTTTCAAAGTGACCAAGTCGGCATTTGCGACCATTTTTTTGATTTCATCTTTAGTTAATTCGGATGTGCCACTAACTAATTGATCATTGCCACTATTTCTTTTATCTGGTGTTTGATTAGCCTCAATTGCACCACTAAAGGTTCTTTTAGTATTCAATTGAATACCATTAATTTTTAATTCATCTATCGATATTTTTTTCCACAATAATTTTGAGGTGTCAAGTGCAAACTTAAGCGTTTCGATTTCAACTAGATTAATCATCGGTTGATCTTTATCTGCAATCTCTATTTGATTAACGGTAACACCGAGAGGAAATAAGTGAAGATCGACTTGGTTAACATCAAACTTAGCACCGGTCATTTTACTACCAGCCGTTTCAATACTTGATTTAATAATCATTGGAGCAATAAAATACCACGCCAGTATCAGTATTATCGCAATGACAAAAAAAGTTACGACACCCCACCATCTAATTATTTTCATTATTTATTTCCATTTAAACTTTATTGATAAAGGATATTCTATGCTTTTTCATACAGTGTCCAGAATGAAGATGCTTTTAACATTCGAACAACCTTAAACTTTTCAAGTTTTACTAATAATTTGTTGCGATATAACTCGATTAATATTTTACTTAGAGGATAAATAATTATTATTAGAATTAAAGCTACGACTAGAGAACCAATAACACCTGAATAATAAAATTCACTCCATCGCCCAATTAACGTATTGAAGAATGATTGCCACAGATCAATGAGGCTGGAATGTTGTAAAATGATTAATCCAACAAATTCAAATACATCAGATAATAAATAACCAATAAGCGCAAACAATGGATAGCTAATAAAGAGTAACGACAAATTTACTCGAAAGCTGAAAGCGACAAATATTATTAAAATATTATGTAAAGAATAGAAAGGTGTTAATCCTAAAATAGCCGCGAGCGAAAGAGCCATAGCAAGCTGACCAGAACCTTGTTCTGAATTGAGTGCTTTTAGAAGTTTTACTAGAGAAGAAAACATAATTTTATCCAGTTAGTTTAATATTTTATTCTAGGCTTAAATTTTTATTATCGAGCAATGATTGGTTGCTATAATTGATTAGCCAAAAACTGCACCATTCTTAATTGGCTTATCTGGTACCGCCAAAATAACGCTATTATTTTCATCATAAAAGCCAGTTACCAAGCACTCGGACATAATAGGGCCAATTTGTTTGGGTGGAAAATTGACTACTGCTACTACTTGTTTATTAAGCAACTCATCTTTTTTATAATGTATGGTTATCTGAGCACTAGATTTTTTTATACCAATCTTCTCCCCAAAGTTAACATGTAAAATATAAGAGGGGTTTCTAGCCTTGGGGAAATCTTCCACTTTTATAATAGTGCCCACTTGTAGTTTGATTTTCTCAAAATCATCCCAACTGATATTATCCATCGAGTTACCTTATTTTAATGATAAATATTTTAGTTCTTTGAGCAGTTTGAAGCAAGTTTTAGAGTTTGATCGACTATTTCAAAAACCTTGTCATAACCGCCGGCTTTAGTGACATCAAATTGATATTTATGATTAACAATAATGGTTGGAACACCTGCAATTTTGTATTTTGAAAGTAAACGGAAGCTCTCATCAATAGCGGTTTTGATTTTTTCATCGGATTCGATCGCTGCTTTTGCATTTTCTTGATTGGCACCTAATGTGACTAAAAAATTAATGGCCTCATCAGGAGAAGAAAATCCTTTTTTCTGGTTATGTATTCTATCAAATAGTGCAGGAGTCGCTTTGTCTAACAGTCCAAGTTGGTTTGCGGCATGATGTATGATTAAAAAGGAGCCAAACTCTTCCCTTCCTAGATGAGTAGGGATTGCAACAAAGTTTACTTTACCCTTGTTAGCATCTTTCCATTTTTTAGCTTGGGTTTCTAATGTGTAACAATGTGGGCATTGGTAAGCAAAAAACTCCATCACGACCGGAGCTTCACAAGCTTCATCTGATTCAATACGATCAAAAGGTTCATCTTTCAACAAGCTGAAGTTACTTAGCTTAGGTTCCGCTAACTTAATTTCATTTACGGTTTTATTCTTACTTTCAGCCGGTTTAGGTTTATCTGATTCTGTAGATTGGCTACAGCTAGACATGAAGATTAACGTGATGATAGCAAGAAATAATGTTTTAAAGAGTTTAGACATACAAATAACCTAGTAGAGATAATAGTTGAAGGGATTGTATCAGGTTCTTTGTACCTTAAAAACTTTA
>CAZRPK010000210.1:0-3426 GCA_964601915.1 uncultured Kangiella sp.
AACACCTCTTTGATCTGGTTATCATTATAATGCTCATTGTAATGATTGTCAATTTTTTACCTTTCCCAATAAAGACTTGAACATCCCGCTTGAAATTTCAAGTTAATTTTAAAAAAATGAATGAATTTTAAATATCACCCTAACCAAATGACGACCCAATGAACGAATTGCTTGGTTATGTTTTCCCCCTTCCAACCGCTTTTTATTATAGTACTTTTCAGACTGTTCAATACGCCGTCTATTGTGATCAACAGCGACCATCATCGCCATTTTAGCATGGCGATTAACCTGTTCTGACGCTTTACTTCCTTTATATTTACCTGAGGAGTTGAGGAGTTATCGAGAGCAACCATACCAATATACAACGCTAAACTAGACTCTTTTTCGAAACGTTCAATACAACCGGTTTCGGCTGCAAGTTCAGCACAACAAGTCACACCAAAACCCTTAATGGTTAAAAGACGTTGACCGATATCTGATTGCTCTAGTCTTAAAATAATTTGATGATCAATTTCTTTAATCATTTTTCTTAAAGCAATAATTCGATTAACATCTTGCAAGATCATCGGTGACATAAAAATTATATCATCACTAAACACCGCTTGTTTTTGCCATTGTAAAATAGCTTCAACATATTTTTCGCCCACTTGTTTAATGCTTAATAATGAACGTTTATTCTTCTTGGCCAGTAACCTTAAGTCTTTAGAGGAGGATAAAAAATTAAGATACCAGACGTTTTTCACATCTTTTGTGATTTCAACGAGACCGAGACTTGATGCTCTTAAATCGGACTGTAGGGTATTGATATAACTCACTCTTTCATTCACCAAACGTCTTCTTTGTCGAGTCAGCCTTTTAAGTTCTTGGTTGACTTGAGGGATAGCATAAACTTCTTGTAAAACATTTTTTTCCAGTGGTAATGTTTGTTGTAATTGAAAGAGTTCCAGTCCTTTTCTTGAGTCAATGAGATCGGTTTTTGCCACTCCAGGAAAGATCTCTTTAAATCGGGCGAGTTTTTAATTGTTAATATTAAGAAGACGATATTTTTTTGATTGGATCATTTGATCGAGAGGCCGAGCGTGCCCATTGTATCCTTCCATGGCAATTGAAACTTGTCCGTTACTTGATTTTTTAAAGTGTTCTATCTGTTTAAAGAAATCTGCGAAACCCGCCTTATCATGTTGATAACAGCCAACATCAACGCTAACGTGAAGTTCTTGAGGAGTGGATTGAATCATGGCGAAGTCCTTAAATAGATTAAAATTACATCCATCTAATCTCGTCTACTTACAGAGTCACTGTCTTAAAGACTGACATCATCCCGGTAGATTTCGGATGGATGATGTAGGCGACAAGAGCGGCATTTCAAGAATCGAGTTAATCTTGCGATAACGGGCCCCCCTAAGCCACACTCCTGTCTAAACTTAGTCTAGTATAATGAGTCTCTTACCACCTACTAATTTCAATGGTAGACCCCGTCATTTACATAATGACGGCATCAACTACTGAATACTCTTCGAAAGCGAACTGATCTTGACTCAGCGTACCGACAGTAAAACCTGCCGTTATTGATAGATTTCCCGAAGTGGGTGCTAACTCTCCACTCAAAATTTTCATAAAAGTCGACTTACCACAACCGTTTGCGCCAATTAAACCGTAACGATTTCCTTGACCAAATTTAGCAGAAATATTCTCGAACAACGGCTCCGCGCCGAATTGCATAGTGATGTTAGCGGTAGTAATCAATGGGATATTCTCAGAAATCTTATTTTAGATTCATTAGTAAAAATTGATATAAGCGGCGCGCACTATAGAGAGTTGTGAGCAAAAAGTCGAGGGTTGTTGTACAAATATTGCACAATTACAGATAGAACGCTCTTAACTCGATTTGAATTCAGTAGGATCTAATTCAATAAGCTCTGGTTTAATAAATTCGAAACCTCAAATTGACAATAGAATACTGAAAGCTAATTTCGTGCTGATAGCTCTGTTATGCTAAAGGCTCTATCAAAACAGCACTAACAAGATAGCGAAAAGGTGTATCAGCTATACTTCCATCAAAAGGATAACAAGTGACTAATGTGATCCTTTTTTCTTTAGTTTTAGTCCAGGGCTGTTCACTGCGGCTATCAACGATTTTTATTTTATCAATTTTAAATTGATAAGAAACACCAGAATGCAAAGTAACTTGAATCACTTGATTTCGTTTTAGTTGACCTATAGAACTAAAATGAGTATCTCGATGTGCGGCTATAAAACTATTGCCAATATCGCCAGGTAAAATATCATCGGTCATTAGTCCAGGACCAAAAGCTAGACTTTCTCCACTTGCATCTTTCAATACAATGCTCGACTCATTAAGATCAGGAAATCCTATTTGCATCACTGGCCAAGTATCTGCCCATGGCCATGGTTTTATATTTTCTTTTTTAGTCATTGTTTTTGATGCTAAGCTTTCCTCCCAAGCTGATAAAATCATCATTTGTGCAACCTCCGCTTTGGTGTGGTAATAAGCAATTTTTAGCAATCCAACGCTTGATAAGATTAAGCCTAAAACAAATAACCATTTAAGCGCTTGTTTTAGATTCATTTTAATTAGCTCGGATTCTAGTAATTAACAGCCCAAATAAACTGATTAAAAATATTAAATTGAACCATTTAAAACTTATATCAAGATCCAAACTAGTATTTGGGTAGTTCAATGAAGAAACATTCGACTTTCTTTTTTGACTCCCTTTGGGTGCTTGATTT
Organism: uncultured Kangiella sp.; assembly: GCA_964601915.1. Taxonomy (GTDB): domain Bacteria; phylum Pseudomonadota; class Gammaproteobacteria; order Enterobacterales; family Kangiellaceae. The sequence continues at coordinate 2,752 of CAZRPK010000210.1, forward strand.
TTTACAATCTTTTCATGCAATTGTTCAGCTGTACGCGCCGGTGTTTTATCAACTGCGATTAAACTTGTATAGCGACTAACGATATGATGTTTAATAGCTGTATCAATTATTTCTCGCTTTTGTTGATCGCTGACCAATCCATGATGTACAGAGTCTATAATTGATTCAATTTTCTCGCGCGCCCATAAAACCGCTACGCCGGATTGTTGAGTGGAGTTATCCATTGAGAGTGAGCTTTGCCAAAGCGTATCGCCAACCCTGCCAGAAACGTTAATTAATCCCGATAACTCATGAACCTTCGCTTTAATCCATAGAGGCTCTCCATCAAATAAATCCGGTACTCTTTTTGGCCATACATCGGCTTGTAAATTTTGAGGCCAATTTATATTGATATGAGTTAATTGAGGTTGGCTAATTTGTTCAAACAACGCGCTCATTTTTTCGTTCGACTCGTTTGTGTTTGCAATAAAAGTAAACGTTCCTCTACCAAAACGCGCCGCTTTTTTCATAAAATAGGAATTGGGTGCAGAACCTATCCCAACGGTATACAAACGACTATCACCCAGTCTCTCATCAATTAATGAAAATAGTTCAGCTTCATTAGAAATAGCTCCGTCTGTTAAAAAAATAACTTGTCTAACTAGTTGATGATCATCAATACCATCTAGGCTCGCT
>CAZRPK010000211.1:0-3396 GCA_964601915.1 uncultured Kangiella sp.
CTACTTGAATTCAAGCTATATTAAAACTAGCGAATCAAAAAAATAATCCGCAATAGCAAAATTTATTCTCAAAGGTTTCTATTTTTGTTGACGCAAAGTTTTATGTAAAAATAGGTTAGGTAGCTGTGATGGTGATTAACTACCAAGCAACCTGTTGCTCAACATCAGCTTCATAATCAACGTCATCAAAACCAAAACCAAAGAGTTTCAGAAAGTCTTTATTATAACTTTGGTAATCGCCAAGTTCTGAAAAATTTTCTGTTGTGACGTTTGGCCAAATCGCTTTTATTTTTCCTTGGATTTCATCATTAGTTTCAACATCATCCATTCGTAATCGTTTGTCTTCATCCATTGGAGGATTGTCAGCTAACAATAATGTATTAAACAGACCATAAATTTGTTCGATAACCCCCTCATGACATCCTTCGTCTTTCATTACTTGGTACATTAAAGAAATATATAAAGGCATGACGGGAATTGCTGAACTTGCTTGAGTAACAACCGCTTTTAATGATGTTACGTAAGCTTTTAAATTGATATTGGAATAATCTGAGTTTAGTTCAGAAGAGGCTCTATCTAAATCTTCTTTTGCTTTTCCGATTGTCGCTTTTCCATAAATAGGTTGAGTCAGTTCTTTACCAATATAAGTATAAGAACTTGTTACACAACTTTCGGCCAGTAGCTCGGCATCATTCAATACTTTTATCCAGATCTGCCAATCTTCACCCCCCATCACTTTTATGGTGTTATTGATTTCATCTTGATTAGCGGTATCTAAAGAAATTTCATGGACGATTCTTTTACTGGTATCAAAAGTTTTTGAAACAACGGGCTCGCCAACCGGTTTTAATGTTGAAATATATGTTTCTCCAGTATCAGGATCGGTTCTTCTAGGAGATGCTAAGCTGTATACAACTAGATCAATTTTACCTTTGCCTGATTCAATGAAATCTTGTTTGATCATATCAACTGTTTGATTTTTTATTTCGTGAGAAAATGCATCGCCATTAATTGTTTTAGCGTAAAGCCCTGCATTTTTCGCTTCTTGGTGAAATGCCGCGGTATTATACCAACCAGCAGTACCTGTTTTACGTTCGGTTGGTTCTTTTTCAAAACAAATGCCAAGCGTTGCTGCGTCAGCGGCAAAAGCGGAAGTGATTCGAGAAGCTAAACCATATCCCGTTGAACAACCAATCACTAGAACATTTTTTGGTTTATTAGTTAATTCACCTTGCTGTTTCACATAAGCTATTTGCTCTGAAACACTAGCTGCACAACCCAACGGGTGAGCGTTTGTACAAATAAATCCACGTACTTTTGGTTTAATGATCATTGTGAGTTTTCCTGAGGTCAATTTAATCAATATTCAAAACGAATTTTACAGGGCATTTAATTGATAAGAAAGAACATTGTTAGAGGTCGGTGGTGTGAAAGCGTTTGAAGAAGTGGATAGCCAAATAAAATGCAAAAAAAAGCCTACTTAACAAGTAGGCTGGATTAGCAATGTTAGTTATGACTTATTTGAACCAATTTAAGGGGTAGGAAGCCATATCTTTACTAATAAAATTTTAAAACTAATAAAAGTTCGGACAGAAAATAAATAACACCCAACTCTGGATCCGCAAATCCACGAACATCTATTTAATAACAGCTCTTCAAATACAAAACCTACTTCAAACTCGTGCTAGCGAATTTATTCGAAATTTTGCAATCTATAAATGTTTGACCAAGAAACATGACTAACTCTTTCATTCATTTAAAGAAAAACATATCGAACAAAGAAAATACCAACTAAACGTTGCTCCTCACTGGATATGCTGTGCATTGTACGCACTAATTGAGTGTTTTCAAATGATCGTTTATAATGCTTAGCATTATAAAAACTAATGCGAATTGGTTGGGTATCTAACCAATCCTCTTTGTTTATAGTAGATAAAAGCAAATTTTAAAATGCGAAGAAAAACGCCACCATTAAAAAGCCTAAGAGCGTTTGAAGCGGCAGGAAGGCATTTAAGTTTTACCCGTGCAGCTGATGAACTATTTGTCACTCAGGCAGCTGTAAGCCACCAAATTAAAGCGCTAGAAGAGTTTTTGGGTATTCAATTATTTATCCGAAGAAACCGTAAACTACTACTGACTGATGAAGGTCAGAATTATTGGCCAAGAATTAGAGATATTTTTGAGTCCTTAACCGTGGCGACTGAGCAAGTTAGAGCGACTGTGGCGAGTGGTTCATTAACGCTTAGTGTGATCCCAACCTTTGCCACCGCTTGGCTAATACCTAGATTAATGGAGTTTAATAAAATCCATCCTGATATCGATGTTCGATTAAAAGCAAGTGATGAACGAGTTGATTTTTTACAAGAAGACGTTGATATCGCCATTTATTATGAAAAAGGTGACTACCCTGGAATGCATAGCGTGACATTATTGAATGAACATTATACACCGCTTTGCGCACCATCATTGTTAGATGGTGACAAAGCTTTGAGCAAACCAGAGGACTTACGCTATCACACTTTGCTGCATGATTATGATACAAGTGAATGGCAGCGTTGGTTACGCCACAATGGCGTAAAGGGGATTGATTTAAATTCTGGTCCGGTATTTAGTCATAGTAGTATGGTTCAGCAGGCTGCAACCTATGGTCAGGGAATTGCTATGGGGCATTTAGTCTTATCACAACCTGATATCGCTGCCGGAAGGTTAGTCCAGCCTTTCCCCTACCGGTTAGAGAGTGAGTATTCGTATGACTTAGTATGCCCAATGGAATATGCGAAAAGACCTAAGGTAAAAGCTTTTGCTGATTGGATTATTGGGGTGATTGATTGATTGGGTAAAATAACAGGTAATCCACATATAGCAAATACATTCTAAGAAATGCGTAATTATATATGGCTCAACTTCACTTTTATATTCCAGATCCGATTGCGGACAAACTTAAATTAAAAGCTGAATAAGCTCATCTTTCAGTTTATAAATATATTGCTGAAATAGCAAAAAGGGAAGTTGAAGATCAATGGCCAAAAAATTATTTTGAGCTTTTTGGTAATTGGCAGGGGGTACAGTATCCGATCGGACTTGGCATCTCAAGGAAAGATTATTGATCCAAATGATTTATTAATTGCTTCTATCGCTCGATCAAGAGATTTAGTTTTGGTATCTAATAAGACAAAAGAGTTTGCAAGGATAACGGGATTGAGATTGCCTTATCATATGTCACTCTTACTAGCGGGAAATTGATATCCAGTAATTCTATATTCTATTTGTACGTTCCTTTCGATATTACTAATTTTAAACATTTGATTTCAATAAGTTAGATTAGCACTCTAAAATTATAGTAACAAATAGGAGAAGTAGCTTAAAGAAAAACTACTTAACTAAGCTCTTATAAAC
>CAZRPK010000212.1:0-3370 GCA_964601915.1 uncultured Kangiella sp.
TTGAACGAAGCCGCTAACGCGGAGAAGGTCTTTGTCACCCATACTTTCAATACATCTTCAATTAAGGAGGTGCACTGACTGTCTGGAGAAGACCATGAACGACAAAGACCAAAAGCATAGTGACTTCCTGTATGAGCAACATATTAACGCATTAACGCATTAACGCTTCAAGGTAAAAGCGAGCGAACCATCGAGATGTATTCTCGGAGTTTACGTAAAATTACGGCTAATTTTGATATGCCCCCCGATCGCATCACTACCGTACATTTAAAACAATACTTTCTAGAACTGGCTCAATCCCATTCATGGAGCTCGGTATTCTTAAAAATGTGCATATCCATACGCTTCTACATTAACCGCCACGGATGGTGGAAATGCAGATATTGCAGGAGCAAATATCTGTCAATTGCAACCCACTGACTTGAAGCAGGCGTTAGCCTGCGCTCTATTCAAGTGTTTTTTAGGTCATTCAAGTCCATTAACTACCGCTAAATATACCAAAATGACCGAGCAAACCGAGCAAAATAATGCGTTGATGTTGAATGCATTAGTTGAGCAACTAAATGTTCAATGGGTGAAATCATGATCCGGTTAGCGGCGATTGCAAAGCAATACCAGCAAGCATTATTGGATACTTATTCATCTAAAATAACCAAAGAACATCGTTATGCATTAAAGTCTTTGATTGGTTGTCAAACGCCTGCTAGTGGTGAAATGCGTTATGATTGCGAGCCATGCGATCAACATCAATCTTTTTATCATTCATGTGGTCATAGAAGCTGTCCACAATGCCAGCACTTATCAAATAGCCAGTGGCTAGCCAAACAGCAACAAAAATTATTACCCGTTAGTTATTCTATGGTGACAATGACTTTACCTTATCAATTAAGAGCGTTGGTGTGGAAACAACAAAAAATAATTTACCCTCTCTTTTTTAAAGCCGTGATCGAAACGTTAAATACTTTTGCAATCAATGATCGACAGTTACAAGGCTCATTGGGAATGACGGCTGTTTTGCATACCCATAGTCGAAGACTTGAATATCATCCGCATATTCATGTATTGATCCCCGCTGGTAGTTTCAATCAATTACGAACTTGTTGGCGAGAAAAAAGCAGTCAGTATTGTTTTAATAGTCGCGCTTTAGCGACTGTTTTTAAAGCCAAGTTTTTAACCTACCTCAATGACGCAAACATCGCTTATCCCAATGACTTACCTAAGAAATGGATTGCACAATGTCAGTCTGTCGGGAAAGGCGAACCGGCATTAAAATATTTGGCGCGCTATCTTTATCGAGGTACTATTAATGAGAATAATATTCTTAAAGTTCAAAATGGTATGGTCACTTTTCGGTACAAAGATAGCAAAACCAAACAATGGAAAACACGAGAAGAAACGGCGATTAAATTTTTGTGGTTGGTCTTGCAACATGTCTTACCGAAAGGATTAAGACGTATTCGAGATTACGGTTATTTGCATGGCAATGCCAAATCATTATTAAACAAAATTCAGCTACAACTCAAAGTTCGTTTGGACAATATTAAACCTAAAATTAAAAAAGAACATTGTTGTCCGCAATGTCATCTGTTGATGTCATTTACACCATTTTTTAGAAAAAGAATTTCTTTGAAACATCCAAGTGGTTAAGTACGAAAAATACTTGGCTTCCATTCACTCTAAATGAGGAGGAAAGAAAAAATAAAATAACATTGATTGATATTGCTTAAGTGGCTTTTAGTGACTTGAATGATTTTGCTCGGCTTTAAAAAAACATTTAATTCTAAATAACTAAAAGTCGACCTGCCAGAAAAAGATATTTCCTATTAATAAGCATCACTATTTGGGCTTGTCCAACATTGGATTAAGTCGCGGCTATCGCGCGACCTATCCTATTTTGTTATGTGCATAAATATTTAGTTTGTTCTATTACCAGTAATCAGGTTTTAAAATAGGTTTTTTATTTGTAGGTATTTTGCCGTTTAACTGGGCGTCTTGACATTCTTGGTCAAGAATATAATTACGAGTCCAGTCAGAATGTTGACTCAACCTTTGGTTCGGTGGTCTTGATTTACCTGTAGTGGTTGGCTTTGCTCTTGGGATTATTAACCCTAAATCTATTTGAGGTTTGTCTTCACTGACTAATTTTAAGGCAAGCTCCAAGTCAGAGTCGTTAGATACTAAAATTTGTTGTGTGCAATTTTCATAAGCCGCATCACGATACATATGTAGGGCAATATTAACGTCTGTTTGTTTTTCTTCAAATTTCCAAACCTCTACTCGATTGTCTTTATCTATTGGTTTTTTATATAGAGGAGGGTACCCCATTTCAACTGTATGATATCCATAAATGATACATATCTTATCACCGTAGAGTTGCTTGAGCGCTCGATGATAAGAGTCTTGCGATTGTGTTGATTTTTGACCATGAGAAGCAAAATTTGCTTTTACTGGAGCAGTAAAATATTTAATTTTAATAATATTTGTTGAAGGGTTTTGTATTTTCGAAATAGACTGGAATAACTTCATGGGGTCTAGCCATTTGAATGAAGTATTTCTTAGACGACCATAAAATAAATTATATCCATCTATATAAACTATTGTGTCCATTGACTATTTTTTATCCCTAGAAATGAAAAAACCGCCAGAAGGCGGTCTTTTCGCCTCAAATAAACATTAACTAAATAATGCTCATAAGAGGTGAGTTGTGTATATATGTTAGGTCCTTTAGACGCGTTAATCAAGCGCCAAGATATAATTATGAAAAAGCCTATATATATCAATTGGTTATGGACTGACTGATATGATAGTTTGTTAGGTTTTCATACTTTACGGTGAAAATCTTGCCCAAGTGGCTTTAAGTTGACGAAAATGACAGACGCGACGCAGGAGTCGGCTGTTAGTTTTCGGCAACCTTTACTAGTTAATGTGCGGACAAATATACCACACTGCTTATTGTTTGCATTGTTAATTTACTTTGAACTTTCAAGCTGAATTGATCCTTGTAAACTTTCAAAATAAATATTGTTCAATTATATTCTATAACTTTCAGATTACGTTTATCCGCGTATTGGATATTTGCTTTTTTATTTGATATTTCAGAATAATATCCACTGTGTTTCTAGCATTTTAACGCCCTGCGTAAGGGGTGGAATAAATTGGCGCTTTTTTTGCTGAGCAAAAAACGTGACGATTTATGGAATCCCTCTTGACGCACTTGATACTCATTGAGCCAACTCCCTAGCATCCCAATTATTCGGTATGCTGTAGGTGACAAAACCAAACAGGAGAAGCTCAATGAATTTTTATAATAACATCCATCCATATTACTGTGGAATTGATTTACATGCTAGATTACTTTACGTCTGTATTT
>CAZRPK010000213.1:0-3329 GCA_964601915.1 uncultured Kangiella sp.
GTGTTTAGTTAACATCTAAACAAGTTATTTTTTAGTCATAATTCCGATCTTCAATGGTTATTCCAAAAATGTTGATAACTTTCCCTTTCTGCACTAACCATCAAGTCATCTTTATCAAAAATCAAACTAATAGCGCCTTGTTTATCGGTTATCCAAATATTAGCACCATATCTTCTATAACGTTCAATGACTTCTGTTTTTGGAAATTGCCATTGATTAGCATAACCTGTTGAAAATATGGCATCTTTTGCATTAACTATTTTTACAAACGCCTCAGTTGAACTAGTTAAACTACCATGATGTGGAACCACAATAACATCGTGTTTTAGATGACTATTTATCATAGCATTTTGTTCAATCAATAGTGTTTCAGCCTTTTTTTCAATATCACCAGTTAGTAAGAGTTTTTTGCCTTTGATTGAGATAGAAAGCACACAGGAAAAATTATTACTTCTATTATCATATATGGCAAGATCATCGCTAGTCCGTGAAGGATTTTCCTTTCGAAAATTAATAAATTTAAAAATGGCATTTCCCCAACGCCAAGAATCAGCTGAATGACAGTTCTGGATAGGTAAGCCTTCAATTAGCTGATCAGCAACATCTATTTTGTCTCCGGAAAATAACTGTTTAACTGAAATGCTGCTCAGTATACTTTCTAGTCCGCCTCTATGATCTGAATCTCCGTGGCTAATAATTAATCTATCAATTTTCTTAATACCGTTAGCTTTTAAAAAAGGTAAAATCACACTGTTTGCCATGGCAAAGTCACTATTTCCATAACCTGTATCATAGATTAAATGTTTTCCTTCATTGCCTATATAGACCGCTAAACCTTGCCCAATATCAAAAACAACCATTTTAAATGGCTGATGTTGTTTTAAGTTAGGTGAAAATAAACCAATTAAAGTGACAAGAGTTATTGGTAAAACTAATATTCTACTGGGGAATTTACTTGGAAGAAGAATTAATATTGATGACATTATCAAGAGCAATAAACTTGGAAAACCCAAAGAAGTGTTAAAATAGTCTAAATCATTATTCCAATTTGCCAGTTCACTTTGGATCCAATAACTAACGGTTAAAAGTTTATTGGCTAAATTAAAAATCAATGACGCTAATTCAATATTGATACTACTTAATAACATTCCTAAATAGACTATTGGTGCGGTAAAAAGGGATGTTAAAGGGATTAATACTAGGTTAGTTGCTAAAGAAACGATAGAAACTTGAGAAAAGAAAAACCAAGATATAGGTGTTAAGCCTATAAAAATAAACAGGTTCACTCTAAACCAAGATACTAATTTTGAACGTCCATTCTCACCTTTAAGCCCATAAGAAAGTGATAATAAAATGATAGAAACCGCTAAAAATGATAACCAAAAACCTTCAGATAATATTGAAAAAGGTTGAATAAGAACAATCAAAATAAATGTAATGGATAAAATGCTAGGAGTAGAATAATGGCGATGAGATATTTTGTTAAAATAGAATACCAATAACATCAACACGGCTCTTTGAGCTGGATATCCCAAACCGGAGATTAGCGCAATAGAAAGACCTCCGATGATTGAGCCTAGCATCGCTGGTCTTTTTGGGCTTAAAAAATATCGTCCTTTAGTTAAAAAATTCCAGAACATAATAAAAAAGTAAACGGAATAGTAGCTCCATAGAGAGGCTATGCCTATGTGAAGACCTGAAATAGCTAACAGGTGTGAAGTGCCGGAGTTTTTAAATATTGACCATTGTTCATCTGAAATCATCCTTTTTTCACCAATCGATAGAGCTAAAATTAATCCTTGAAATTGATTATTAGCACTAATGCTTTCTAAATGGCTATATAGCTTTTGACGTTGGTGATTGTAGAACTGCTTTATTGAGTTAATAGCGTTAACTCTAGTGTTTATTGGTTTCGCTTCTATTTGCTCAGTAGTGATTTTTTTAACATAACCTGTTGCAATATATGATTCTGAAACTAACCATTTTTCATAAGCAAAACCATTGGGATTGACTCGTCCGTGAATAGGCTTAATTTTTGCTTTTAAAGTCATTATTGTGCCACTAACCAACTGCAAACGGCTATCCGAATTAAAGTTGTAAATTGAGAGTTTTATTTTGTTATTTGAAAAAATATTTATCTGTGGAACTTCAAAGGGATGATCAACAATCAATTCATCAGTGATTTCAGACTCCATGCTTGTCACACAAAAATCGAAAGTGATTGATTTTCTATTGGGTATTTTTTTAATTTCAGAGTTGTGCGAATGGTTAGTAATGTTAGTACTCTGAGTTTCAGGTATCACACTACAAACATAGCCAGTTAAATTAGATACATGGGGTTTAGTGACTAAATTATTTGAATAATTAAACCAAATAAATACATTGAGACTCGACCAAGCTAAACCAAGAAAGAGAAAAAACCAACGCTTTATTTGTTGTCTAAATAATAATAGGCGTTTCCTATTAACTTGAAGACCACCCAATATTAGGTAGTCAGATAAAGTAAGTGACATTATTGAAACAGAAAATATAAAAATATAAAAACTTATGCTTTGGCTAGGTATCCAAAACAATGCACTCATCCCAATTAAAAATTTGAAAGCAGTATTTAACAAATGATATCCATATAGTTGGTTGATTCTTTTGCGAAGAAATGTCCTTGTTGACTAGTGGCATTACTTTTTCGCTTTGTATTATGTTTGTATACAGATACAATGCTCGCCATTAAATGTTATTACTATAACAAATCAAGACAATAGCTTTATTCAAGAGCTATACTCGTTTATAAAACGCTTTTTAGAGACTTTTTATAACTTATGCCAAGAAATCTAATAAAAAAATATTTGCCTGATCCTTCTCAAATTAAGGATAACAAATTTTTAAAGATTTTTGGACCAGTAATACATGAGCCAATGCTTTGGCATCTTACCCGAAGATCTGTCGCAAAGGCTTTTATCGTTGGTTTATTTTTTGCATTCTGGCCAGTTCCTTTTCAAATGGTGTTAGCAGCAGCCGGTGCTATAGTTTTACGAGCTAATCTCCCTTTATCAGTCGCCCTAGTTTGGATAACAAACCCTGTTACAATGCCATTTTTATTTGGTTTTGCCTATTTTGTTGGTGTTTTTGCGCTTGGCAAAAATTCGAATGGATTTGAGTTTGAACTAAGCTGGCAATGGTTAGAAACAAATCTCACATCCCTTTGGCAACCATTTGTACTAGGATGTGCTATTTGCGCTCTAGTTGCCGCAACCTTAGGGTATTTATGTATTAATATCTTCTGGAAATGGCATGTATTGAATGCGTGGAAAAATAGACGAAATAAAACAACA
>CAZRPK010000214.1:0-3313 GCA_964601915.1 uncultured Kangiella sp.
CCAAAAAGCAGGAAATTTAATTGTTGAGAAAACTAATTTTGGTGCGGAATGTGAGGCTTATCTTTAAACTTACAGGTAGACAATTCTTTTTCAAGCCAGTTTAACATCTCCATTTGAGATCGTTTCTTCGTTAGTGATATAAAAGTATTTGATCACATATTGATCTGCAATGCACTAAATATTTGTGGGTATGGCGGTTTATCTGATTTTTCATCTGAACGCTCGAGTAACCCGTTTGTAAGTGATGCTGTTTTAGCTACTCGATAATTAAAAGTTAAAAAGGTATATCTAATTGAACAAAATTTGTGTTATTTGGTACTGATAGAACTTGGAACTCTATTAATTTTTCACTTGCAACAGGTTAACCTCACTGATGCAATACAACATATCACCATAATGGTATTTTTCTAAATCACACATCTATCTAATCGCCCCAACTCTATCTATATCAACACCCGTCGGGATCCAACCAATAGGAAACCCCATTATGTCTTGGTTAACAAATCCAAATTCAAAGTGCATCCAAATACTAACGGCATGCCCTACTAGATTTTCTTCTGGTACAAAATGAGTTGTATCCCAAAAACGGCTATCAGTACTATTATCTCGATTATCACCCATAACAAAATATTTATTCGCTGGTACTTTAAAGACAGCATCATCAAAAGTCCCTTCTTTAGTGTAATGAGCTCGTCTAGGGTTATTAAGAATACCGTGGACTGCGTTACCAAGCGTTTCTACATATTCTATATTTAAATGGCTTGTACGGGTTGAAGGGTTAAAATCAATATAACCTGGCCCTGCAACCCTTTCTTTACTAACGTGAATTCTATTAGGGCAATCCCCTCTTGCAACTTCCGGTGCACAAAATGGTTTAATGTAGAGTTCTTTTTGAGAGGTATAAATAACTGTATCACCCGGCAATCCAACTACTCTTTTTATGAAGTCTTCACCAGTGTCTGGTGCTTTAAATACGGCTACGTCTCCCCGCTCCGGCAATCCTATTTCTATCACTTTTTCAGAAGTAATTGGTAACCGAAGCCCGTAATCAAATTTATTGACTAAAATAAAATCACCTTCAGTCAACGTTGGCTTCATTGATGCAGAAGGGATCTGAAAGGGTTCCCATAAAAAAGAACGTAATATGACAATAAATAAAAGTATTGGGAAGAATGACTTAGCGTAATCAACATGAACAGGTTCCATTGCAACAGCGTCTATCGCTTCTTGACTTGGGTTTTGTAGTTGTTCATAAAGCTTTGACAATGCTTGTTTACGGGCTTTTCCTGCGGTTAAAGAATCAATCAACCAAACAATACCCGATACAAACATCAATACGACTAATATAATTCCGTACGCACTACTCATAAAAAATCCTTAAATTTTATCTATCAAATTTTAATCATTAATCTTCAATACAGCTAAAAACGCCTCTTGAGGAATATCGACTCGTCCGACACTCTTCATTCGCTTTTTGCCCTTCTTTTGTTTATCTAGCAATTTACGTTTACGACTCACATCACCACCGTAACATTTAGCGATAACATTTTTTCTTAACGCTTTAACCGTTGAGCGAGAAATAACGTGACCACCAATGGCAGCCTGGATCGCCACATCAAACATTTGCCGAGGTATTAACTCTTTCATTTTATCCACTAAAGCTCTCCCACGATATTGAGCTTGCTCTCGATGAACAATGATGGCGAGAGAGTCAACAACTTCGCCATTGATTAACACATCTAACTTGGCCAAATCAGCAGCCTGAAAATGTTTAAAACCATAATCTAAAGAAGCATATCCTCGGCTAACTGACTTTAATCGATCAAAAAAGTCTAAAACGACTTCATTCATCGGGATTTCATAAGTTAGTGAAACTTGAACGCCCATATATTCCATTTTTGTTTGCACACCACGCCTTTCTATGCACAATGTAATAACACTTCCTAAATGAGCTTGAGGGACTAAAATATTAACTTCAGCAATCGGCTCTCTCAATTCATCAACAACACTCATATCAGGCAATTTAGATGGGTTATCTACATATTCAATTTTACCATTGCTAGTTAAAATTTGATAAATGACCGTTGGCGCTGTAGTGATTAACTCTAAATCATATTCTCGTTCAAGTCGCTCTTGAATGATTTCCATATGTAACAACCCAAGAAATCCACACCTAAACCCAAAACCTAAAGCTTGTGAATTTTCTGGTTCAAAGAATAAAGACGCATCATTTAGGCTCAATTTGTTGAGCGCATCTCTAAACGACTCATAATCATCCGATGCAATTGGAAACATTCCTGCATAGACTTGGGGTTTGACTTTTTCGAAGCCAGAAAGTTCTTCGGTTGCTCCATCTTTCATGTGTGTAATTGTGTCACCAACAGGCGCGCCGTGAATATCTTTAATTCCCGCGATAACATACCCGACTTCCCCAGCTTTAAGCTCCGATAAATCTGTACGCTTTGGAGTATAAATGCCAACAAAATCAACTTGATGCTGTTTGCCAATCGACATGGCTTGCATTTTATCGCCTTTTTTCAACGTGCCTTCAACTACTCTCACTAATGAAACAACCCCTAAATAATTATCAAACCAAGAGTCGATAATTAAAGCTTGTAATGGTGCGTTAGGGTCACCTTTTGGGGCAGGAATTTTATCAACTAAATCTTCCAACAACGCCTCAATTCCAATACCCGTTTTTGCGCTACATTGCACCGCATCCATTGCTTCTAAACCGATAATATCTTCAATTTCTTGTGCGACTCGGTCAGGATCGGCTTGAGGTAAATCAATTTTATTGAGAACTGGAATAACTTCTAAGTCTTGCTCTATAGCGGTATAACAATTAGCCAATGTTTGTGCTTCTACGCCTTGCCCTGCATCTACAACTAATAATGCACCTTCACAAGCTGCCAATGAACGAGAAACTTCATAGGAAAAATCCACATGTCCGGGAGTATCAATAAAATTGAGCTGGTATTCATGCCCATCTTTTGAATTATATTTTAAAGTAACACTTTGCGCTTTGATGGTAATGCCACGTTCTTTTTCAATATCCATAGAATCAAGGACTTGCGAAGACATTTCTCGATCACTTAAACCACCACAAAATTGAATCAATCGATCGGAAAGCGTTGATTTTCCATGATCAATATGGGCAATAATTGAGAAATTTCGAATGTAATCAGTATATGACATGGTGTTTACAGCACTCAAAAACGGAAATTGAGATCACACGATCCCGAAAGGCGCGAATTGTACCTTATTTTGCAGAACCTTTGTTTAAAATCTTGAGGTTTAACGGGGTGAAATC
>CAZRPK010000215.1:0-3249 GCA_964601915.1 uncultured Kangiella sp.
GTTTATTAAAGTGAAGGTCTTGAAAATCAAAACTAAAATCTGTTTTGGATGAAATAGCTTTCATTCTCATTTCTATTGCACCTTCTTTATTTTTCGAAAAAATCAATCGAGCATCCGCCTCAAAACTTCTATCATTCCATTTTACCCACCATTCACTACCATTGTGAAAATAAATCTTACCAATCATTCGGGGAGACATTTCTGATTTAAATATTACTGAGCCGCCTTCTTTAGTTAGCGATATTTTACCAAACCATAAATCTTTATAGCTACCTAAATATTTATATTGCTTATTTAGTATCTTTCGTTCGAAATTGGTTTTTAGTTTACTGGATGTTTGGTTTATTATATTCCTTTTTTTATTAGTAGTAACATAATATTCAACCCAGTCCTTGGTCCATTTTTGACCTTTATCGGTAAGTTGGTTCAACTCAATATTCATTAACCCTCTTGCCAGAGCATTTCTTGCAGACGAAGATTGTTGGTTAGTTAAAATAATGATGCCTAATTTGAGTGAAGGCAACATTATGATTTGCGACATAAACCCACTCAGAGTTCCAGTATGTGAAACTCTATGCTCTCCATGATAATTACTAATACGCCAGCCTAAAGCGTAAGAGCGATAAGTTGTTTCATCAAATACTTTCATACTATTGGAAATTGGTAAACTTGTCACTGGTTGCCACAGCGTTCTTATTTGCTTTTGACTAAGTAACTTTTTACCATCAGAGGCTCTGCCTTGATTTAGCAACATTCCAACCCACATGAGCAGATTTTTTGCACTACATTTAATTCCACCGGCGGCTGCCATCAAGCTTGTTTTATCATTGATTCTATTTTTGTGCAGCATAACTAATGAGTTATCAACTATCGCATGTGGTGCGGCTAAATTTTCTACTTTTAAAGCATCTACGCTTCCAGCAAAACATTGGTTCATATTTAGTTTTTTAAATATCCTTTTCTTTACAAATGATTCCCACGGCATTCCTGAAATTTTAGCGACAACTTCGCCTGCCACGATATACAATAAATTATCATATGCATATTCATCTCTAAAACTTCCAACAGACTCTAAATACCGCAAATTATTAATCACACCTTTTCGGGTAAATTTGGTCGGTTCTGGCCACAACATTAAATCGCCCGCACCTATTCGCAATCCACTTCGATGAGTTAGCAAATCTCTAATATTAAATTCTTTGGTCACCCATGGATCTTTCATTTTAAATTCTGGCAAATAACGATTTACTTTATCCGACCATTTAAGCTTACCATCATCAACTAATAAAGCTAATGCTGCGCTAGTGAACGCCTTAGTATTGGAAGCTATTTTAAACAGGGTATCTTGATTAACCTGAGCTTTAGTTTCTATATTTGACTGACCATAGCCTTTTAAATGATGAATCTTACCGTCTTTAATAATACCGACTGCAACACCCGGTACGTTAAAAGCAGCCATCGTCTTTAAAACTAATTTATCAATTTCTTCTGATTGGTTTTTGGCCTTTATTGAAAAAGAATAACTGCAACTAAAGAGGCAAAAAAATACCGCAATTAATTTATTCATCATTTCCTTAAAATCCAAACTAGAGGATGATTCAATTTAGAGAATGATCAGCCCAGTTACTAAATAAGCAAGAACTGTAATTGCTCCACCGGTAGCAGCATAAGGCAACTGGGTTTTAACATGTTCTAACAAATCACAACCTGATGCTATGGCAGAAACTGCTGTTGTATCCGAAATAGGAGAACAATGATCACCGAAAACGCCACCACCCAAAATAGCCGCTAATATAAATGACGCAGGCAAACCCATGGTTTCGATGATTGGGATGCCGATAGGAATTAGAATGGCGAAAGTTCCCCAAGAAGTGCCAGTCGAAAAAGAAATCACACCACCAACAATAAAAATCATTGGTGCGACTAAATAGGGTGATAAAAAATCCCCAACAATCTGTGAAATATAAATACCGGTACCTAACTCCTTCAAACTCGCACCTAATGCCAAAGATAGTAATACAATCGCAACTAATGGCAATAATTCGGACATACCATTAAAACCAATTTTAACTAATTTCGCATGTTTAAAGCGACCGCTCATTAGCATCATTGAGTAAGCGACAATACATGCCAGAGTCGTAGCATAAAAGACGGATTTTGAGCCACTTCCTGCGGACATAACACCGTCACCAGTCCAGAACATAAAACCAACCATTCCACCTATCATTGTCAACAAGGGCAGAATCATATAGCGGGCTTTACCCTGTTCATTTTCTTCGATAGCCTCATTTTCTTCTTCAATATCATTTGATGCTTGCTCTACTTCAGGCAAATTGTCATTAGGTATCTGACTTTCACTTTGTACTCGATCTTTCTTTAGGGCTAACATTGCTATTTCTTCATTATTGAGGCTTGTGGCTAAAGATCCGTAATATTTACCTGTATGAGCAGTATAAAAAACAATGCATAGCGTTACAATCGCATAAAAATTAAAAGGAATAGTTCCCCAAAGGATTTCAGCAGAACTAGCTTCCAAATCATAATTACCTAATAGCGCCAAAACATAAGCACCCCAAGCATTCAATAGAATAAGGATACAAACTGGTGCTGAGGTACTATCAATAATATAGGCCAGTTTCGCACGGCTTAATCCAAATTTATCAAAAAGCCCTCTGGATAAAATTCCTGCGGTTAAAACACTTAAATTAGACTCTATAAAAATTACTACACCAGTAAAACTAGCCATTAAGGAGACCTGTCGAGAATTTTTGGCCAAACCTTTAGATATCAGTTTTTTCACTAAAGCGGTGACTCCTCCAGAAACACGCATAAAGGAAAGCAAAGCACCGACAAGTAAACTAAATATTAGAATTCGTGTATTACCAGGATCAGAAAAGACAGCAATGATTCTTTCAAGTGTATTTAGCCCGCCAATAACGGGTCCAAGCGATTCATTGCTTGCGATTAACAGCCATTCGGAAGTGAAAATTGCCATCATCAAAGCCAAAATGACTTCTTTTTTCCACACAACTATAAAAACAGCGACTAAAGGGGGAAAAATTTTTAACCATTCCATAATTTCTGTCCTATATTCTCATTGATAGTTCACTGATGCCATGTATATACACTAATTAACTCAGGTACTAAGTATTTTTAATTATTTGAATTTTATAAGCGATCTGTTGATAATAATATATTGTGATTATTTTCGCTTTTATAATATCTTGAATTCAAGTATTTTATTATTAG
>CAZRPK010000216.1:0-3237 GCA_964601915.1 uncultured Kangiella sp.
CGAATTTAGTCAAAAAGTCAGTGATCTGGCTTAAATTCGTGGGGATCTCTCAGGTTTAATTGTTATAACAGCGACTTAAAAGCCTTATCCGCAGCATTAAGTGTTTTTTCAAGTGTTGAGTCATCATGGGCTGCACTTACAAACCCTGTTTCAAATGCTGATGGCGCTAAATAAACACCTTCTTTTAACATGGCATGAAAGAATTTTTTAAATGCTTCTTGATTGGAGTTCATGACTTGGCTAAATTTAGTGATGTTTTTTTCTTTGGTGAAAAATAAGCCAAACATACTGCCAACATGGTTAGTGGTGAAAGGAATAGAATGTTTATCTGCTAACGCTTGTAATCCGATGACTAAATTTTCACAATATTTATAAAGAGGCTCAAAAAAGCCTTCTTCAGATAATAAATTCAGTGATGCTAATCCCGCGGACATTGCAATGGGATTTCCCGAAAGAGTACCGGCTTGATAAACAGGCCCTGCAGGCGCTAAATATTGCATAATTTCTTTTTTACCACCAAAAGCTCCAACAGGCATACCTCCCCCGATAATTTTACCTAGTGTTGTTAAGTCAGGAATAACGTTATAAAGTTGCTGAGCTGTTCCAGGCCCCACTCTTAACCCGCACATGACTTCATCAAAAATGAGTACAGCCTTAAACTCATCACATAGCTTTCTTAATCCTTGTAAAAAACCGTCAACCGGAGGAATGCAGTTCATATTTCCTGCAATCGGTTCAACAATAATTAAAGCAATTTCATTAGCATTTGTTTCAAATAATGCTCTAACATTTTCTAAATTATTAAACTCTGCGGTTAAAGTATGCTTAGCAAAATCGGCAGGAACGCCTGGTGATGTTGGTTCACCTAGAGTTAAAGCCCCCGATCCGGCTTTAACTAATAGACAATCAGCATGTCCATGATAACAGCCTTCAAATTTAATCAGTTTGTCTTTACCTGTAAATCCTCGGGCTAAACGAATAGCCGACATGGTTGCTTCGGTGCCAGAACTTACCATTCTTACTTGATCAATCGAAGGGATCATGGTGCAAACTTTTTTTGCCATTTTTAGTTCGATTTCGGTTGGCGCTCCAAAGCTAAGACCATTTTCTGCCGCTTTTATTACAGCGTCTTTAATCGTTGGATGATTATGACCATGAACCATAGGCCCCCATGAACCAACGTAATCAATATAACTTTTACCATCAACATCAGTAAAGTAAGCGCCATTGGCTTTTTCTACAAAGACAGGGGTTCCACCAACACCATTAAATGCTCGGACTGGAGAATTAACAGCACCCGGAATAACTTCTTTTGATTGATTATATAAGTCGATTGATTTGTTCATGGATTACTCTTTCTTTTGTCATGATTTCATGCAAAGGTCTTATATATAAGAATAAAACTAATCTGCTAATAAGTCAGCCATTTTTGGACCGTTAGCGAGATTCTTTTGGTATATATCAAGTGTGATTTTTTCAACCAGACTATCAATTTTATCGCTTGCCATAAACATGTTACTAAAACCAGGCTTAACTGGATCAATATGGGTTCTAGCGGAATTAACAAAAGCTGCTATCAAATCTTTAACATTTTCATTACCCATTGAAATCCGCATAGTTGTTGGGTATATCCTTGCTTCTTTCATCGCTTCGGGTGATAGCTCTGAGTGAGAAG
Source organism: uncultured Kangiella sp. (assembly GCA_964601915.1). GTDB lineage: Bacteria > Pseudomonadota > Gammaproteobacteria > Enterobacterales > Kangiellaceae. Next base: position 1,676 of record CAZRPK010000216.1, read on the forward strand.
TTAACGCAGGACATAAAACCATACTGTTAGTTTGTCCAATGCTTACCATTAAGCTAAACCCCGGCTCTAAACCGTCAAAGAACCTTGAAAATGTTTCTCGGCTTATACCGGCATGCTCCATATCAACCGTAAATAATGAACAAGGCATTCCGCTAGTTAAGCACTTCTCTCTAAGATCATAATTTTCATTGCCTTTGACTGCATGAGAATTAACTTTAAAGTCTTCGTGACTGGCTAAAAAGTTAGCAAAGACAATTGTATTAACAGTTTTTTTAAGAACACGTTGCTCCAATGTTTTCATTCCAGTTAAAACATCGTAGGCTAAATCAGATGCTAAAAAAGCACCTTTAATATAATAGACATCCCAGAACATACATTTTTCCCAAGATAACCCATTGGCTTCACCGCCTTTAGGAATAAACATTCGATACCCTTCGCCAATGATCACGCCAGAAGTCACCGCACCAGTTCCTGAGATATCTTTGGTGTAGCTATGCATGACGTAATCTGGGCGCTCTAGTTTATTTTCTCTTTGCAATGGTTTGTTTAAAACAGGTGTTGCTAAAGTAGAATCTAACATCACTAAATGTTTACCACTATTATGAGTGAACTCACAGATCGCAGGAATATCTAGCATGTAACCATGAGGGTTACAGGGGGATTCGATATAAACATGCATTGAATTATCATTTAGGCGATCGTTATATTTCACCTTGATTTCATTAAAACGATTTTCAAATTCTTCTAATGTATAGCCATCAAACCATTCGATTTGAATATTCATTTTATCTTTACGTGCGAAGTGGTCGACTAATAATTGATGAACACCTCCGTATATGTTTCGTGAAACTAAAAGCACATCGCCATAATTCATAACATTTGCAAGAAGAGAGTCAATCGCAGCCATTCCACTATTAAAATTCCATGCCATATAGTCAGCCGTGTATGGCCCTGCTTCTAAATCAACAATCGCATTGGCCAAAGAAATTGAAGTGGGGTTTAATAGGCGGGAATATATCTGGTGAGTCATTTCTTTGCCTTGAAAGGCGTCATCAACCCATTCTGTACAAGCGTAGATATAAGTTGCCGTTCTGGCTATAACTGGCGTTGCCGAAAAAATAGCAGTAATGTTATCAAATAATGGATAACTACCTTTTGCCATTTGGGTCGTTGCATTGTTATTAAGGCTTTGAGCCGTTTTTCTAAACGGATTTTGTAAACCATCAAGAATCTTTGCTAACTGGAAAGATAAAAATCGTTTTGCGTTAAAATAGGCAATTTTATCCTTTTTATCGAGGCTTTCAATGGTTTCATTGGTGATTTGCCACATGCGAGACATATCAGATTGAGCGTTATAAAGACTCGTTACCGTATCTTTAAGTGCTTTGCCGTAGTCACTTGATTCATCAATACCATAATGGTCTAGTTGCTCTAGTGCTAATTCATCAACGTTAGTCGCTTCTGTAGTGTTTCGTTTTGGAGAAAGAATTTTTGCAGCTTCAAAACCTTGTGGGATAGTCATATTACACTTCCTCATATAGTATTTATTACGGAAGTATACA
>CAZRPK010000217.1:0-3233 GCA_964601915.1 uncultured Kangiella sp.
TTAATTTATATAGCCTTTAAGATTTTAGTAGATCATACTTTTTTAAATAGCCTCTAAGCTGGTGATAGGTTAATCCCAATAGTTCTGCGCAGACTTTCTGATTAAATTTAGCTTTTTTCATGGCGTTTTGAATGGTCTGGATTTCTAAATTATTCATTTGTTGTTTTAAGTCAATTGGAAAGTTAGTTAGTGTAGTGATCAAATTAACATTTAAATCAGGTAATGTCTGATTGATAGGTAACGGATCTTCATTAATTTCCATTTGTGTCAATTCACTTTCTATATTAGAAGCTGATTGAATGATTGGTTTTGAACTATCTGACAAACGATAAGGTGATTCAAATGGATCAAATTGGACTTTATTCACCATTTCATCTTCAGGTGTTCGGTAAAGATTACGCTCAATGACATTTTTTAATTCTCTAACATTTCCAGGCCATGAATATTCATAAAGTGCTTGTTTAGCCATAGCACCAAATCCTGAAAATAACTTCCTCTTTAATTCTCTTGTCATATCTAAAGCGAAATGATTGGCAAGAATTAATATATCGCTTTTTCTAGCTCGTAAAGGTGGAATAGTGATTACTTCAAAAGCTAGTCGATCTAATAAATCAGCTCTAAATTTTCCATTGTCCGCTAAAGTCGGTAAGTCTTCATTAGTCGCCGCAACAATCCTAACATCTACAAAGACCGTTTTATTTCCACCAACTCTCTCAAACTCACCATATTCGATCACTCTTAAAAGCTTCTCTTGTACGGCTAAAGATGCATTTGCAAGCTCATCTAGGAATAAAGTCCCTTTGTGAGCGAGCTCAAACCGACCAATGTGTTTTTTATTTGCTCCGGTAAATGCCCCACTTTCATGACCAAATAGCTCTGTTTCAAGTAAACTTTCACTGATGGCTGAACAGTTAAGTTTAATAAATGGCTGATCCCAACGAGAAGAAAGATAATGAAGACGTGAAGCGATAAGCTCTTTACCTGTACCACGCTCACCAATGATTAAGACAGGTTTATTAATAGGAGCAACCAAAGATACTTGTTCAATTAATTCTAAAAATGAGCCTGATTCACCAATTAAATTAGCTGCTTGTCTTCGCATCAACGTTTTATCCCGTACTAAGGCTTGATTAAAAATAAAGAAATAGTGTTTTGTTGAAAGTAATACTAACAAACTAGTTGGTTAAAATAACCAAATAATATGTTATTGAATATTTCAATAGAATCAACATTAACCTATGAATAGACTTATTTCTATAAAAAACAATAAGATAGATCTTATTTCAATTGTTGGCACAATAAATGGATTACCTATTAATATAAAGAAAAACAGTAGGCTAATTTAGTTAAATTAACCACTTGATTTTAATAACCGAATTCAGCAAAAGGTTTGTAAAAAAGGAAATTTGAAAATGCACCCAATGATAGACTCTAAAAATAAGACAATTAATAAATCTGTTCAGGGCAAAAAACGTGATACAGCGAAAAAATTGCCTGTAATGTTGATGGGTTTGATGGGTTTTGTTGGAATTCTCGTGTCTTTGGTTCTAAATGAACCGCAATTTAATTTGCAGTCACAATGTGCTGAGCTAGTTTCGGCCAACCAAGTGTTTCAATTAATGTTGCAAGTGATTTTATTTTAAAACTAATTTTATGATTTTATATTTTATTGAATTTATACAGAGGTAAATAACATGGGTATTTTCACAAGGTTTGCAGATATTATTAATTCTAATATCAACTCTCTTTTAGATAAGGCGGAAGATCCTGAAAAATTGATCCGTTTAATTGTTCAAGAAATGGAAGATACATTGGTAGAAGTGAGAACTGCATCGGCGAGAACTATAGCAGACAAAAAAGAGCTATCACGAAGAATTGATCATTTAAATAAAGAAGCGTCAGACTGGGAAAGTAAAGCAGAGTTAGCTATAGAAAAAGGTCGTGAAGATTTAGCTAAAGGCGCGTTAATTGAAAGAAACAAATCCGCAGATGTCGCGGCTGAGTTGAAAAAAGAGCTAGATAAACTAGAGTCTGAACTATCGAGGTTAACAACCGAAGTGAGCCAACTCCAAGAGAAACTGAATGACGCTAGAGCAAGACAAAAAGCACTGCTAATGCGTCATAAAACCACATCATCTCGATTAAAAGTTAAAAAGACGATGTATGATAATACTGGTGGCGATGCTGTGAGTAAATTTGAACGTTTTGAACGGAAATTGGATGATCTTGAATCAGAAGTCGAATCCTATGACATTACTCAAAATCGTTCTTTAGCAGATGAAATTAATGATCTCGAAAAAGAAGAAGCGATTGATGAGCAATTAGCAGCGCTTAAAAAACGAGTTAAGAAAACGGCATCAAATTCTGCATCTTCAAACTCTATACCTTCTAAAACCAAGGGAGAAAAATAATGTTAGAAGCGCCTATCATTTTATTTATGATCATCGTGGCACCAATTTGGATTATTATGCATTATCGATCTAAAAATACAAAGCAGTCAGGAATCTCTGAATCTGAACATCAAAGACTGCAAGAATTGACTGGAATAGCCGATTCTATGATGGAGAGAATAGAAACTCTAGAATCCATTTTAGATACAGAATCACCTAATTGGAGAAAAAAACATGAGTAATCTTTCATCCAATAACAAAAGATCATTATATAAAGATCCTGATCAGGCAAAAATATGCGGAGTGTGCGCAGGGGTTGCGGATTTTTTCGGTTTAGAAAAATGGTTAGTAAGAATTATTGCGGTCTCATTCTTTCTATTTTCTGGTGGCACTATAGTGGTGGCCTATTTTGTTGCTAGTTTTATTTTAGACTCAAAGCCTGGAAGTCAGAGTACAAAAGGTTGCTTTGGTGAGGAAAAACGTAGGCAACAACAAAATACGGATATTGATGCCAAATATAAAGCGTCTGTGAAAGAGGTGTGGAGTAAGAGTAAAGCGCCTTCTGATACGTTGCAAAGAGCGGGATCGGTATTTGAAAAAATGGGAAATAGGTTACAGGGTATGGAAAGCTATGTGACGTCTAAAAAGTACCAACTAGATAAGGAGTTTGATAAATTATTATAAAGCTCTTTTTATAAAAAGAAATAACTAGTTATTTTATTAGTTATTAAGCATTCATCTATTTCAGTACGATATGCAAAATGTGCACTTTTACCTTTAAACATACCTTTACTCCCTTATTACACCCAATACCTATCACTAAATAAAATTGTAACAAGAGGT
>CAZRPK010000218.1:0-3224 GCA_964601915.1 uncultured Kangiella sp.
CACCCCAGCAATAATGGGACTAAGGAATTTCTCATACTATCTCCAGTGATTTATAGTGCCGTGATATTTTGCTATTTTTAGCTTTATCAAAAATGGTCAAAATCATTACCTTGTTATGACTGAGACAAGAGCTGCCGCTTGATTTCTCCCCACCACAACTCATTGCCCTCTTCATTAAGGTGCATTTTATCGAATTTGTAGATATTCTCTAGTAATCGACCGTCAGAACCCCTAACTACATTATTCGCATTAATGAAATATATTTTGCCACTGATGCCAGCTATTTTTTTAATTGCTTCATTAACGAAATCTATATCTTGCCACGGATCTGATTGAAACGGCGATGGACGTATAGCAATATAATAAATATCAGAAGATGGGTTATTGTTCTGAATATCAGTAAATAAATCTGCAATTGAACTTACAACCAAATTTGGGTTTCCTTCATGGTGGAAGTAAATATCAATAGCTCCTACGTAAATGAGTATTTTTGATGGTTTATATTTGTCTATGATTTCTTTTCGATAATAGGATACATCCGAAACCGACGCGCCGCCGAAGCCCCTTTTGACAATTGGTATTGGCTGCATCAGTTTTTCCAGTTCAGAATACAAGGCTATGCTAGAACTTCCTACTAAGACCATAGGCTTACTGGTAGGCCGTCTCTCAAGGTCATCATTACGGAATTTTTGAATTTCACTTTCCCAAACCAACGGATCTATACTTTCAACTTTTCGCAGCGTATTCCACAAATAACCACCGGAAAATAAAGCTGCCAATAAGAAGAATATTCCAACACCTTTAAATACCTTCATCAATATACAAATCCTGCTTCTTTGGTATGATTCATTAGCCCTAACGCCAAGCGTTTTCGAAATTGAAACGCAGTGTAAATTTTCGATAACCGCGATTGGTTAGGTGCGATGCTCGAACAGTTCATGAATAATACCTGATGGATCTTTAAAGGCGGCATAACGTCCCCATCTATTTTGATTAGGTGTTTCATGAACAAATGCTACACCTTTAGATTTTAATTTACTAATTTCTTGTTCTAAATCGCTGACTGTAAATAGTAATGTCGAATTAGCATTATAACCATGTGAATATCCAATTGACTCCAAAGTTCCTTGAAACATAATAATTTCGTGATGACCAGCGTTTAATTTTATGCAATCGGAGTGTTTTTCAACTAGCTCAAGACCTAATGTTTTTGTATAAAACTCAAGTGACTCTTCAAGATTTTGAACAACTAATAAACTTGATGGGTTCTCCATACATGACCCCTTTTGGCCCTAACGCCTAGTTAACCAGCATATTTTTGTTAGCAATCATTGTACGGGTATAAACCTTGAAATATGCATACTACCATCACCATGAAACAGATTTTCAAATCTGAAGCCTGCAAAGGTACCTTTCAGATTATTAATAAAGTCTTTCAAGTCGTCGGTAACCCTACTTGAAAACACATAATTTTCCCCCATCACTATCGTCCTTCGGTTAAATTCATTTATCTTTTCCTTACTTGCTATATATGATCCAGACTTTAGATGCTTCCCAGCAACAATTAATATGTCAGAACTTAATGGCATAGTAAGTTCTACATTTTTAATTGCCAAGCCAACCCCATAGGGTTTAAGTGCTTCATAGTTTGGATGATATAGAGCAACTGGATTATCTGAAGTAACAAAAAAATCAGGCTCTTTTGAGTAATAAACTTGGTAGTTTAACTGAGATAAAAGATTTATGTTTTGATCAGAAAATGCAACATTAAACATTTGCTCTATGATCTTCCAGTTTGATATTACTATATTTATCGTTGAATCAATTCCGACAGACTCAAATATTTTCTTGAGAGCATCTGGCGGCGTACCTAATTTACCAGATTGATACATTAACTTAAAAGTGTCGAGTACTATTGCCCTGTGGCTATCCTCAACATGTTTAGCAAATGCGGGAACCCGATACCTCATTAGAGAAATGAACTCTGATATTTCAATTATTTGAGAATCACTTATTTTTCTAGACTCAACAATCTGCTTAACTAAATTAGCTTGATTTTCTTCAATTTGTGAAAGCGCTGACTCAATTGCCTTATGATCAGGTTCCTGGTCATGATGATCAATGGAATGATAATCACGTATACAACCTGTGTTTTCTACAGCAGGACTATAGTGGTTTTGCTTCCCGTCTTTTTCGATTTGCCATATATGAGGTTTCTTACCCTTCTGAGGGTTGACTTTAAATCCATCTAAATAGAACTGAGGTAGATAGTGATGTTTACGAGGTGTGCTCATTTCATTCTATTGCTAACGCTTATTATGTTCAGTGAAAGACACATATACTGGCAAATAAACTAGACAATAGCGATATTTTACTGAATAAAAGCAAAACTATACCAATGTAAATTCTAGAATGTTTATGTGCTTTTAGTTCATAAACATTCTACGGCTTCAAAGTTAATTTAATTAATTCAAAGAGTTAGGGCGTTGTAAGCAACCTATACAGAAATTGAGTCAACAACTGACTTCTTATTTCTTTCAAATCATTCAAATTTAATTTTATGACTGCGGTATTTTTATATATTAAATATCATGCCTCTGCACCTTACTCAGTAATATGCCGAAGATCTTGAAATATCAGAGAACTAAGCTACATCCATTGCCTGTAGTTTGATGTTAGTCAGCCCATTGACTTTAAGCGCTAGTGGATCATTGATTACCACGAGATTCATGTCTTATTTCAAATGAATCTTGATGGAAGAAAAGTTGCAGAAACAGGAATCTTTCAGCGTAAAAATACCAATGCAAATCATTGCCCAGGACTTAACGTAGGCGTTGATCTTAATCGTAACTTAGCTTATTTTTAGGGAACAACCGAAGGTGGATCTAGCGGCAATGAGTGTGACTCAACCTATCGAGGTAATATAGCTGAATCTGAACCTGAAACTCAAGCCGTTTCAAACTATACAAGAAATAATTTTGAATATTTAGAGACTGGCGCTGGTAATACTCACAATTGTATTGTCTCCAATCCAACTGAAGGAACTTGGTTTATTATTGTACGTGGTCGAAGAGCTTCTACCGATGCTCAATTAGATGCTTATTGGTATGATAATTAGCGGTTTATTTGTAATCACGTTATCAAGCCTGCATTTGCGGGCTTTTTTATACTATATAAAATAAAAGTCTCAGTTTCTATAGACTTCTAAGTCCAAAGTAGATAAT
>CAZRPK010000219.1:0-3185 GCA_964601915.1 uncultured Kangiella sp.
CTTTGTTAAAAAGCATAGTGACCGACTTTACTCGTTCGCTATACAGTTTTTCTCCAATTTGTTTTCCTATATAACCTGCATCAATAATTTCTTTTGTCGAAATTGCTACGCACATCTTTAAAGCCTGTTTCATAACCTCTGATTGAGGATAAGGGCGAGTTTCAAACCCAGTTCGACCTCTATAATCCGCTTCACAAGCAAGCAAGAATTTTTCAAATCGTTCTGGTTTTCTAAAGGCATCTGTTTTTTCTAGCACTTTAACAATGGTCTTAGGTTTTAATTCTTCTATTTTATGTAAATGTAAGTGAAACTCACTGACTATTTTTGCCAGTTCAACATATTCTTTAGGTGCTTTAATCCGTTTACATAACCTCTTTATGATACTAACGCCTGCTTTTTCATGTCCTCTATGACTGGGCCATTGTTCTTTTGGTGTAATTCCTTTACCTAAATCATGACATAAAGCAGAAAATCGGGTAACTTCATCTTCGCAGAGTAAGGCACTTTGTTCTAAAACCATCATCGTATGAATACCGGTATCTATTTCAGGGTGCCATTTTTCTGGATTTGGCACTCCCCATAAACAATCAATTTCCGGAAACCAGTCAGTTAAAGCACCGCAGTCTTTTAAGGTTTGAAAATAAATATGAGGTGACTTTTCCGAGAGTGCGCGTACTGTTTCGATCCAAACACGCTCAGGTGTTAACATTTTCAATTCACCAGATTTAGAAAGCTCAGTCATTAAAGCTTTTGTAGATGCCGCAATACTAAATCCTAAATGATGATAGCGAGCTAAAAACCGAGCAACGCGAAGGACTCTAAGCGGATCTTCAGAAAAAGCAGGTGAGACATGTTTTAGTACCTTATTTTTAAGATCTTTTATCCCATTAAATGGATCAATAATATTTCCGTCGGTATCCATTGCCATGGCGTTGATAGTTAAATCACGGCGTATTAAATCTTCTTCTAGGGTAACGGATTGTTCAGCAAAAATTTTAAAACCTTTGTAGCCTTTTCCTGATTTACGCTCAGTTCGAGCGAGTGCGTATTCTTCTCCGGTTTCTGGATGTAAAAAAACAGGAAAGTCTTTTCCTACCTGTTTATAACCAAGGTTAAGTAATTGTACAGGTGTAGCTCCAACTACGACCCAATCTTTATCAACGACAGGATATTCCAATAAATTATCTCTTACGGCTCCGCCAACTAAGAATATTTGCATTATATATTTCGCATCATTTATTTCGTATAGCTCTGACTATTTTGTATAGACTCAATCTACATCATGTATCAACAATAGAACCTAAGTCTATCAAGGATCACCTATTTGACCAGTAAATGTTTCGCTATATTTAAGATACAGTTTGTAGTAATGTGATCGAATAATTTAATATTACTCATTCCATCCCAATATGTTTAACCAATAACTCTGCCATATCAAGTAAATTATGTATTTATCCTATTATTCATTAGATGAACGCCCTTTTACGATATCGCCTGACCCTCGTTTTCTCTTTATGAGTAACCGTTATCGGGAGGCATTAGCACATCTAAATTATGGCATCGAGGATGGTGGCGGATTTGTTTTACTAACCGGTGAAGTCGGTACTGGTAAAACAACCGTTTGTCGTTGCCTTTTACAACAATTACCAGAGAAAACACGTTTGGCTTTTGTGCTTAATCCAAAGTTGAATAGTGTTGAGTTATTAGCAACTATTTGTGATGAACTAAAGATTGAGTATCCTGAAAATTGTACCAGTTTAAAAACACTGACAGATAAAATTAGCGAATATCTGTTGAAATGTTATGAGCAAGGTTTGAGTGTCGTATTAATGATCGACGAAGCTCAAAATGTTGAAGATGATGTTTTGGAACAAATTAGATTGCTCACTAATTTAGAAACAAATCAAAAAAAATTGTTGCAAATTATTTTGGTCGGACAACCTGAATTACAAGAAAAATTGGCAAGAAGGGAATTAAGACAGCTTGCTCAGCGAATTACCGCTCGTTATCATTTACGTCCACTCAGCCTCAAAGAAACCATTGCTTATGTGATGCACAGAGTTAAGGTTGCAGGAAGTAATAGGAAACTTTTTTCAAAAAAATCGATTGAACTTTTGCATGAAAAAGCTCTTGGAATACCTCGCTTAATAAATACCATCTGTGACCGTGCATTAGTTTCTGCTTGTAACTTAAATAAAAATGAAGTTAATGAGAAAATAATGAAAAGTGCCATTAATGACGTGTTAGGTATGACTGGAGAAAATGAATATCCGTTATTAAATAAATCTAAACAATTTTTAATTTGGGGTGTGGTTGGGCTTTTGGCAGTTAGTATCATTTTCTTTGCTTTCTGGTTGGGGCAGCAAAGTAACGGGTCAATAATTGCGAATAGCGCTACTAAAGAGATAAAAAATAATGATGTAGTTTCATCAGAAGCTATTGCTTCTAATCAGAGCGAGTCATCAAACTATCAGCCGAGTTCTAACGTTATTGAAACTGGAAAATCAATATTAAGCAATACTGATTTAAAAATAGTTTCTTCCAAGCAAAATATTCAGTCAAATAATCAACAACCAACATTGATTAATAAAATGCTTGGAACACAACACTGGGATCTCAATGGCTATGATTCATTAAGTTATATTATGAAACTCTGGAATTTAGAATACTCGCCATTTCAAGATGGTAATGCTTGTGACTTCGCTTTAACCTATGGATTATTATGTGAAGTCCAACATGGAAATTGGCAAAGCTTAAAAGAACTCAATAGACCTGCGGTGTTAAAGTTTTCTGCAGGCCTACAAGGTAAATTTTGGGGAGCAATTATAGCGATTAGAGGTTTAAATGCTAGTTTGGTTTTTGGAGAAAAAAGAGTTGAAGTGAACCTTAATGAATTATCAACAATTTGGACAGGTGAGTATAAAATACTGTGGCAGGCACCAAATGGGTATCATAGGACATTAAAAATGGGTGATCAAGGTATTGCAGTTGTTTGGTTATCAACTCAATTGAAAAAATTAGTATCCGATAATATTGTCATCAAATCATTTTTTGATCAAAGTCTTCATAATGCGTTAGTAAAATATCAAAAACGGCATTATTTACAGGGCGATGGTATTGCAGGGATGAGAACCATTTTAAATATTAATTCAGAACGGTTAGATGGTATTCCAAAATTATTAGAG
>CAZRPK010000220.1:0-3178 GCA_964601915.1 uncultured Kangiella sp.
GAGGAAGTCCATATACTTGCCCTGGGGTAATTGATTCGCCCTAGACAATTGTATTTTTTTAGGTTATCAATTAAAGTTTCTGACAGAATTTAGGATTTAAGGTATTATGCTGTCAAAGAATCCGTACCTCACAATATTAACCGCAAAATTAATAGTTTTGCTTATTCGGTTTTTAAATCATTATGATCTTGCTCAGCCTAATTATTGTTTTAGCTTTAGAATTTCACTTTAAAATGGGTAATGATTTTAGAGGTGTTAGGGACTTTAGTTGGTTTAAAAGCTTACAAAATAAGCTGTTTGATGTATTTTCAGAGCGAAGTTTTTTTGAAGGCTGGGGAGGTGTAATATTAATATTGTTATTACCGCCGATCATTTTAATGGGTTTTGTTAATTTATTCGATGGTGTTATTTACTGGCTTGTCTATTTACTTATATCTGTTTGTATCTTGTTCTTATCTTTGGGACCTGATAGCTTAGAAAAAAGTCTAAAACCCTATTTTGACTCCGTTGAAAGTGATGATGTTGAATCCGCATTTAAGCATAGCCAAGCTTTATCAAGCTTAAGATCTGCAAAACTAGACGAAAAAAAAGAAACTGAAGAAGAAAGCTCTGTTGACGTTGAAGACTCTGCCGATGTTAACATTCCTGAGGTCGATGAGTTGGTCAGGAATACCACTAGGCAAATTTTAATAGAAAGCCAAATACGATATTTTGGTGTAATAGCTTGGTTTATATTCTTTGGACCTTATGGCGCACTACTTTATCGTTTAGCTCACCTTTATTCAAACCATTGCCAAGAAGGCGAGTTTGATGAGCATACACCGTTAATGGATACGGTTATTCATTGGATTAATTGGGTACCTGCAAGAATAACCAGCTTACTCTTTTTATTAACCGGTGATTTTGTTAATGGATTCTACCGAGTAAAAGACTATTTAGCCGATGCATTAGCAGATAATTGGCAATTGATAGCCGAAACTGGAATCGCTGCACAAAGCTTAGATAGGGGAATTTCAGAGAGAAATGTTAATGAAAATACTGAAACAATGGAACTGGTTTACCGTACCGCTATCATTTATTTGGTGTTTGCCGCATTGGTTGCGACATTTAGTTAACTCTCGGTAATGTAGATAGTCCAACAAAGTCGTTTTATCAATATCATGACTCTTGCAAAATACTACTAGTACAGGTAGTATTGTTATTCATTTATAGAAAATATTAACGGGAGCACTCCAATGGCAGTGATAACTTTATTTATGTCCGATCGCGATCCTAAAAAAACATTTACAGATAAAAAAGCCGCTGATAATTACGATAAAATGTTGGAATTAGCTGAAAATGTTAGTTTATGGATGGAAAAATCAATAAAAGGTTTAAGTGAAGAACAGGTAGAAAATATTGGCATGTTAATCGCTGAAAACAAAGATCTTTTAACCAAAGCGATTAAAGGTAAGCCTGAATCTTTATTAGAATCTAACTCGACTGAAACGACAGAGTTAGACGATAAAAAAGTCACTAAAATATCCGCTTAACGAGCTCGATTTAACTATAACCATCTTAACTTAACCAATTTATTAAGGAATATAAATGAGTAACAAGTACGAATCATTAGAACAAAAAGCAGCATACGGTATTGGTATGAATATGGGTGGACAGCTTCTAGGGCAGTCATTTAATGGTTTAGAAATTGAATTAGTCGCTCAAGGATTAAAAGATGCTTTTTTAAAAGCTGAAGCTGCAGTGACTCCTGCAGAAATTCAAGCAGGTTTTGAACATGTTACTCAATTAATGAAAAATAAGAAGCAAGAACAATCTAAAGGTAAGATTGAAGCAGGTAAACAATATTTAACTGATAATGAAAAAAAGCCAAGTGTTACCGTTACAAGATCAGGCCTTCAGTATGAAGTGATTAATGAAGGTTCCGGTGGTATACCTAAATTAACTTCAAAGGTTAAAACTCACTACCACGGTACATTGATTGACGGAACTGTATTTGATAGCTCTTACGACAGGGGGCAACCTGCAGAGTTTCCAGTCAATGGAGTTATTGCTGGTTGGACAGAAGCATTGCAACTAATGCCTGTTGGTTCAAAATGGAAATTAACCATTCCTTATGAATTAGCTTATGGTGAAAATGGTGCGGGTGGCTCTATTGGACCATGTGAAACGCTTGTTTTTGATATTGAGCTAATTGAAATTGTTGGCTAGTAGTTTAAATTAAATAGACTAAAACTAATATTCTAAAAACTAGAGAACTTAACATGAATATTTATGCAAATATTCAGTCAGGTAATTGTTATAAAATTAAATTGTTATGTTCTTTTTTAGAAATTGATCATGGATCGATCCATATCAATATTCTAGAAAATGGAATTCATGCACAAGATTTATTAAATAAAAATTTGAATAGAATGATTTTTCAGTTCTAACTCCTCAATTCTAATTCTTCGAAATTAAGCTATTTTTATACGAACAACCTTCATCACTTCAAATTCTAGACCAGCGATCACTTCTTTTTTTTGATAGTAAGTTAAATTAATTCTTTGACCTTTGTTTAATGTTTTGTATTTTGTTTTCCGTTTGAATTTAAACGGAACATCACAGTCGTTGATCATAATGGAATTAATAAACCAATCATTTTTTTCTCGTTGAGTATGAGACACGACTATTTTTTGTTCAGAGTGAGTGAGTTGATTATGAGATTTTGTCAGTTTGTCTGGGTCAGTTTGCATGTTTTTTTACTACTAGTTTGTACTTCTACTTGAGTCTATTGAAAGAAAGGTATAACAGTAAAATATGCGAGTAACCCTGCAAACAGTATTAATAATGTGAAACGAATAGGGGAGATCAAAAAAAATGATAACCTAGATATTTTTCTGCCAGATTCTTCAATAGCTCTGTGTTCTTTTGTCACTCGATTGTAACGGTTTAACTGGTATTCTTGAATTAGTGCTTTGGCATTATCAAGTGAATCTTTGTCTTTCGTCCACATAGCGGCATAACCTAAGCCCCAACGGCCGGAGTCAGTTTCATAAAAGTTGATTTCAGCTTCATACAGTATTTGGCGAACATCTTCCGCTTCGTCATCTGGCACACCATTAAGTTTGAATACTAAGTTGGACATAAATATTTAATGTGTATAGATAAGAACAGTCATTATATCAGAAATATATTTATA
>CAZRPK010000221.1:0-3158 GCA_964601915.1 uncultured Kangiella sp.
TACGCTTAATTGAATTTATCTACTTCATGCTCATTTCTATTTTGGAATATACTATATCCAATAAATATTAGTCGCTAGTTTAATTAGAGCATTAGTCTTAAAAAGATAAAAACTTAGATAACCATTAACTTATAAATCACTGGATAAGAGCTAAACAGGAATATTGAACGCATTATTTTAAAAACACAAAGAGGTAAATATGAACACGTCAAAATTAGCGATAGCTATCGCACTCACAGGAATGGTCAGTACCAGCGCATTTGCGACTAACGGTTATTTTTCGCACGGTTATGGCGCCAAAGAAAAAGGTATGGCGGGGGCAGGCGTTGCAAAAGGGGGTTCAAGTTTAACGACTGCAAATAATCCAGCTAATTTGACTCAACTTAACGATCGATGGGACTGGGGTGTTTCATTTTTTAATCCAAATAGAAGTTATACTGTAGAAGGTAGTGGTTCCGTATCTGTAGGTACTCAGTTCGTAGGAGTCCCTAGACAACTTCCCACAGATTTACCACCTAACCCGGCATTGAACCAAGGTTTTCCTCATTGCACACCAGGTTTCACTAGCACACCAGGACAAGCAGATTATCTACCTTGCCAAGTACCATTCGCGACTACAGCCGGTACTGTCGATTCTAATAGAACCCTTTTTGCAATTCCCAGTTTTGGCTATGTTAATCGATTAGATGAAAAAATGGTTTTCGGTTTTTCTTTGTATGGTAACGGTGGAATGAATTCTGAATACCACGGAAATTCTTCCACACAATTAAATCCAAATACTGGTGCTATAGATGAGTTTCCTGGAACGCTTGGTGGTGCAACAACTGGAGTAGATTTATCTCAATTATTTTTAAATACTAGTTTAGGGTATCAAGTAAGTGAAGCAGTTTCTTTAGGTGGTAGCATTATTGTTGCCGTACAATCTTTTGAGGCAACGGGACTTCAATCCTTTGCAAATATTTCTACTGACGCTTCAAAATTAACCAATAATGGTCATGATACTGCTTACGGGTATGGTTTTAAGCTCGGTGCTAATTTTTCAATGGGCGAAAACTTTACTTTTGGTATCTCATATCAAACTGAAATGGATATGGGTGAATTTGATGATTATGCAGGACTATTTGCTGAGCAAGGTGATTTTGATATTCCGGCTACCTACACAATTGGTTTTTCCTGGAATACAAGTGGCGTTTCAACACTATTAGTTGATTATCAGGAGATTTTATATAGTGATGTTAAGTCTATCGCAAATGGTATGGAACCCTTACTATCTGGGCAATGTTTTGATTCTTTAAATAATAGCCTAATCAATGGTACACAAACTAATCCACAGCAACCAGCTGTTGGTGTAGGCTGCTTAGGTGGTTCAAATGGTATTGGTTTTGGTTGGGACGATATGTCAATCATAAAGATTGGGTACGAATGGGGCAATGAAAATGGTACATACCGTATTGGGTACAGTACGACCGAACAACCCATTGGATCGTCTAATACGCCAAGCGGAGATAATGACGTAAACTTTAATATACTTGCACCAGGCGTTGTTGAAAATCATATTACAGCTGGATATACAGGTGGAACTGGTGATGATGAATGGACTGTATTTTTAATGTATGCGCCTAGCGTTACAGTTACTGGCGTATCTAATTTGGATCCAAACCAAACTATCAGTATCAAAATGGATCAACTTGAAATTGGATATGAAGCTAGGTTCTAATTTTTAAAAGAAAATTTGGAGGATGTAATCCTAACTGTGTAAATACGCTTTTAGATTTGAGGAGCTATCTGCTCCTCAAATTCGATTATAAAACGATTCAAAGCAGGTTTCCAATCTGAACTGAACTCAGAAATCTTTAGGCAAATCAATAATATTTAGTATTTAGGTCATTATTGTAATATAGAGGGTATAATCTCATTAGACATTGTTTCACAAATGAGGAAAATCTAAGTTGTATTTAGAGAAAATTCGTTATGAATCATTATAAGTTAGTTAAATCCTCAATAAGTATCTGTACATTAGTTCTAATAATGTCCTGTACAAACCAGCCCATTATTCAGCTTCAAACAGCTACAGCTACAGCTATAAAAATTCCCTTCGCTACAGAAAAGAATTTCTTACCTATGCCATCCGTCATTGAACCTGAAAAAATATTAAGCCTATCAAATGAACATAAATTAGCTCTCGAACAATATTTTTATAGCAAAAAAAATCGTTCAGTGCTTCCCAATAAACGCCTTTCAAATTATCTAGAACTATATGTTAAAAATTATTTTTATTTTAATCAAACACTTACAGCAAATGAGTCGTTAAAAAAATCTCAAGGGAACTGTTTATCCTTAGCGATTCTAACAAGTGCTTTCGCTAATCATTTGAATATTGATATAGGCTACCAATTGGTTGATTCTACACCTGTTTACCAAGAAGAAAGTGGAATTGTTTTGAGTTCTGAACATGTAAGAAGCCTTCTTTATGCTCCTAAACCAGTCACACAAAATGGGTTATTCTTTTTTAGTCGCCCTGCAATTGTTATTGATTATTTTCCAGAAAGAAAGATTAAGGTGAGACGACAAGTTAATAATAATGAATTTTTAGCTATGTTCTATCGAAATAAAGCGGCTGAATCAATCATTAAAAAAAATAATGTATTAGCCTACTGGTTATTGCGTAAAGCACTAGAATTTAATTCAAACGATCAACATGCGATCAATATGCTAGCACTTGTCCATGAATACCATGGACTAAAGAAACATGCAGAAGCTCTTTTTAAATACGGTATAAAAAATTCAGAGGATAAATTAAATCTGTTAAGAAACTATAAAATTTATTTACAAAGAGAAAATCGATATAAAGATGCAAATAAAATCGCGAGTCAACTTGCCTCTTATAAAACAAAAAACCCCTTTGATTGGGTTAAACTTGGCAATAATTCTTTAGCTCAAGGCAACCATTCAGAAGCTAATAACTATTTTAGAAAAGCCTTAAAAATGGCCCCCTATGTCCACCAAGCCCATTTTGGCATCGCCAAAAGTGAATATATATTAGGGAATCACAAAGCGGCAAAAAAAGCATTAAAAAACTCTTTTGAATTGAAAAATAAAGAGATGTATCAACGTAAATTAACTGCACTCTCTATTGAAAGTTAATTATCATAAGATAT
>CAZRPK010000222.1:0-3151 GCA_964601915.1 uncultured Kangiella sp.
AAAATTAATGATAATCTCACTAGTACTTTTCTTACTTCTTTTGTAAACTTTCAGGAATTTCGTAGTCTCCTTGTGCCGATACCAATTTGTCCTCTTTAAAAAACAACTCTAAGCGTTTGCTAGTTTTGGTTTCTTTATTTCTATTTGAATAGGTATTGATATAAACCCAATGATCATCTGAAAAACTGTCATCAACCACCGGATTACCCATAACAAACACCACCTGATTTTTACTCAGCTCGGGACGTAACTTATCAATGTCCTTTTGAACGATCAAATTGCCTTGCTGTATGTCTAATTTATACACACAAGAAGTCGTCATAAATAAAATAGCTAATACCAATAAAAACTGCTTAATCATTCTTTTACCTTTTTAAAGTGTCATCATTTACAAACTAAAACGAGTCAATAGCTAACTACCGTTTAGCTTGTTTTACCTAGTAACTGTTTATTCTAATCTAAATTATGCCAATCAGCTAAGAAAAAGATTATAATTGCTCAAGTCACTCAATTAGTCAGCTAATTAGGTGAATAATTTAACTAAGATCAAGAGAAACTAGGAGTTTTCAATGAGTGGGCAACAATTAAAAGACGTTGGGCTAAAAGTCACTCTACCGCGTATAAAAATATTAAAGATATTAGAAAGCTCCGAAGATCGACACTTGAGTGCAGAAGATGTATATAGGCTATTGATCGTTGCGGGTGATGATGTCGGATTAGCAACAGTTTATAGAGTCTTAACTCAATTTGAAGTGGCAGGTTTAGTTTCTAGACACAACTTTGAAGATGGTCATGCAGTTTTTGAATTGAGTAGTGAGCACCATCATGATCATATGGTTTGTGTCGATACAAGCGAAGTTATTGAGTTTGTTAGCGCTGAAATAGAGAAACTACAGCATAAAATTGCCGAAGAAATGGGCTATGAGTTAGTTGACCATAGCTTAGTACTTTATGTAAAAAAGAAAAGCTAGAACATGAGTAAATTAGATTCACCTAAGAACCCATTTGAGTTATCTGACATTCGAAAAAATATTAGCCAACTTGACAGTGACTTATTAGGGTTATTATTTAAACGTCGCAAGCTAAGCCAACAAGTTGCTGAAAATAAAAAAAATACCGACAAAAGGCTGAGAGATCAAACAAGAGAAAAACAGTTACTCGAATCATTACTCACAAAAGCCAGTGAAAAAGGGCTAGATTCTCACTATATTACCAGTATTTATAATTTAATTATTGAAGACTCTGTTAAATTACAAAAAGATTTTTTGCAAGTCATTAACAATCCATCTTCAAATGAAAGCACAAACAAAATTAATAATATTGAGTCTTCATCTACCGTTGCTATTTTAGGTGGTATAGGCTCCTACTCTTATGTTGCTGCAAAACGTTTTTTCTCTAATTCTCTTGCCGATCCTAAATTAAATTTTAGCACCATCGATTGTGATTCTTTTGAGGCCATTATTGAAAACGTTGAGCAAGAAAATGCTAGTTTTGGCGTCATACCAATCGAAAATACTACCTCTGGTGGCATCACTGCCGTTTACGACCTTCTATTATCTTCAAAATTATCAATTATTGGTGAACAAAAACAGCCAATAAAACACTGTTTAGTCTCCATTGATGGCAGTGATATCGAATCAATCACACAAATTTCAGCACACCCAGAAGCGGCATTGCAATGCAGTAATACTTTAAGAAAAAAAACAGTTGCTGAAATCAATCAGGTCGAAAGTACAACACATGCCATTCAAAAAGTTTTATCCAGCCAAACTAAAAAAATGGGCGCTATTGCTAGTGAAGAAGCCGCGCAAACCTTTGGACTTAATATTGTTTTAAAAGATATAGCCGATCAATCAGAAAACACTACCCGCTTTCTAGTACTTTCTAAAAAAATGGTTGAAGTTTCTCATGCAGTAAAAAGCAAGGTGTCGATTGTGCTTTCAACTAATCAGCAACCGGGAGCATTAGCAGATATTTTAACTCTTTTTAAAAATGCTGATATCCCACTGACTAAACTTGAATCACGCCCAATACCAAACAAACCATGGCAACAACTTTTTTATGTTGATTTTGAAGCGAATATCGCAGATAAGCATGTTTTACAATGTGTCGAATCTCTTTCTAAAAATTGTGTTTTCTATCGTCTTCTAGGTTGTTATCCTGCTCAAGATACTGATATCACCCAAGTATCCACCAAAAGTTTAGCCAAAGCTAAATTAACCCGATTGGCAAAAACCGTCAATGATAATTCAGAAATAAAAACTCAACCCGCCAAACAATCCAAGTTAAAAGAAAACAACAAAGATAATAAAACTCAGTCTAATTACCACTTAGCAAGCCGAAGTTATAAAAAAGAAAATACTCAAATTGTTGTTAATAACCATATTATTGGAGGCGATCAATTTACAACCATTGCTGGCCCTTGCGCAGTTGAATCGGTAGAACAAATAGAATCTTGTGCCAAACATGCACATGAATCTGGAGTCTCTATATTGAGAGGAGGATGTTTCAAACCTAGAACTTCACCTTATAGTTTTCAAGGATTAGGTTATGAAGGATTAGAACTTTTAGTCCAAGCAGGAGAGCGACACAAAATACCAGTTATCACCGAGGTATTAAATCCTTTAGATGTTAAAAGAATTGCTAAACATGCTGATATATTACAAATTGGTACTCGTAACATGCAAAATTTTGCGTTACTGACTGCGGTAGGTCAAATCAATTGCCCTGTCATGTTAAAAAGGGGTCTAATGTCTACACTAGAAGAGCTTCTACAAGCCGCAGAATACATTCTAAAACAAGGCAATCAGCAAGTGTTCTTGTGCGAAAGAGGAATACGGACGTTTGAGAACGCTACTCGCAATACACTCGATTTAAGTGCTATTCCCGTATTAAAAGAAATGACTCATTTGCCTATTTTTGTTGATCCTTCTCATGCCGTAGGGAGAAGAGAACTCGTTTTACCGATGGCTAAAGCTGCCAAAGCAGCTGGAGCGGACGGAATAATGGTTGAATTTCATCCCGATCCAAAAACTGCTTTAAGTGATGGACGTCAATCTTTAGATTTTGACGGAATGACTAAACTAATGAGTGAGCTTTACTTAAATTAATTAGGAATTTTTTTATTGCCATTAGAATTGATAGATACAAT
>CAZRPK010000223.1:0-3110 GCA_964601915.1 uncultured Kangiella sp.
CAATTCAAACATCCATAGCACGACCAGTTATCGTAAGCCTTACTCTACGACGCTCGCCAACCATGCGCCGATCACTCTTTCTCATATCTGGAACGGTGATACTACGACCTGCATGGTGGCGTCGTTCAGTCCCTTCTCGTCTATCAAAAGAACGACGTTCATCTATTTGGCGCACTTGGCATTCTGTCGACCACTCAACTTTATCGCTTGAATCACTACTGTTCAAATCGTTACTAGTTAAATTTTTTGTCACTCAAATCATCCATTATTCATACATATAAATTGAGTATAGGCGTAATTTGTTAAAGCCCAACTATTTGTTTGTGATTAAAATCATAAATAGTGAAAATAAAATAATAACCAATGAAACATGTGCCAAACTTGTTAAGTTGTCGCTGTGCTGAGGTATCAATTTAAATGACGTTTAGACAATCAACTGACGAAATATTTACCCCTAGCAATTTAACGCTCAGTAAGATCTGCGGTGAAGAGAGTAAATATGCAATAAAAGCCACCTTATCTGCCTTAATAAATAAAGCTAAACATAACGAAAAGTCACAAGCTAAATTTCATAATCTAGAACTTCATTTCTTACGAGCGAGTTCTCTATCTACACTTTATACACGCCTACTAATTGAACTTCATGAACGATTTGATCTAGAACTAGTAGAGCTTATTTTGGTTGATAAAAATAATGAAATGCAAACGCTAATCACTGATATTTATGGTGAATTAAATTTTGAAAATTTAAGCTACATTACCAATACTAAATCAATAAAACCTTTGTATTCAGATGACTCTAAAGATTATACTAAAGAATTTAACAAAAAATATCAGGTAACACTGACACAAGATAAAACAGATATTGAAAAAATATTTACCTTTACTGATAAATATCCAAAAAGCGCGGTAATGCTTCCTCTTACTAAAAATGGCGAGCTAATTGGAAGTTTGCATTTAGGCAGTCATAATGCTGAAAGGTTTACGCCCGGTCTTGCGACAAGTTTTTTAACACATCTAGCAGCGGTGGTGAGCATTTGTATAGAAAATGCCATCACTCAAGAACAATTCAAACTGTTAAGTTTGGTCGATTTGCTCACCCGAACCAAAAATCGGCGTTATTTTATTCAATCAATTACTCGAGAAATTGCAAGAGCAAGTCGTTCCTCATCCAGTTTATCTTGTTTATTTCTTGATCTTGACCACTTTAAATTAGTAAACGATACACATGGTCATTTAACCGGAGACAGGGCATTACAAGCTGTAGCAAACGCCATAAAACCACAACTAAGACAGTCGGATGTATTATCACGTTTTGGTGGTGAAGAGTTTACCGTGATGTTAGCAGAAACAGATCAATATCACGCAAAAGAAATTGCAGAAAGAATTAGAAAAAGCATTGCTCAAATTATAATAAAAGATGACTACGATGAAAAATTCAAAATTACTGTATCGATAGGGATCAGTACTTGGTCACCTAATCATTCAGAAAGAATGAGTTTCGAAGAAGTACAAAATCATCTCATAAAAAAAGCAGATGAGGGTGCCTACTTGGCAAAAGAGTCAGGCCGCAACTGTGTAAAAATTGCGGTTTAATTCATTAGCAGTCAATCATTATTTCCAAGCTATTCCCACGCAAACTTAGGGTAAGTAGGAAAATTTAGTTTTTCGTCTGAATCATTATTTTTCGCAATCTTAATTGCTTGTGCCCTCAATCTATCAAGATCATCTGTTATTTTATATCTAAGTTTAGATGCTGACTTCCAATACTTGTTAAAGTTTTTATTTTTGACACCTAATTTTTTATCCTTAATCATTGGCCCAATAACCTCATAGGCTTGATAAATACGATCTGCTTGATAATTTTCAAAATTATCAATCTCTTGATTCAATTGTTTAAATTTTTGCTGATCAACTTTTGGGTCTAAAAAAGATAATGATTGAACTAACTTCGAACGATTAATAGCAATATTTTCAAAATAAGCTTTTGTATCTGGAATAGAGACTGAATCTGCATCACGAATAGAGTGAACATTATGTCGATTAATAAGTAATTCCGAATTAGGTTCTATTATTAAAGCCGTCGGCGTACTGTAAATCACAGGCATTCCAAAACGCGTAATCACATTTTTAACTTTTTCCATAAAACCAACATTAATAAAAAGTAATTCATAATGCGTATCGATTACCTTTTTTACTTTAGGTGCAAATAAATTTCGCGCTAAACTTCTGCTGTCGTGGCACCAATTGGCACCCATAACAATTAGAGCTAACTTATTATTTTTCTTAGCCAGAGCAATTACCTTGTCAACATCTTGTAGCTGATGTTCAAAAGAAAGATATTTTTCTCCTTGCAATTTTTCCGCTTTGGTTTCTTTAGCAAAGATGGAGAAATGATTAAAAACTAAACTAATAGTTACCAGCAATATTAAAAATAATTTCAACTTAAATAGATTAATCAAAATGAAATTCTCCGTTTGCATTCTTTCTAATAATTTTTGTCTTGGCGCAGGCAACTCTCAATCTATCTAAAATTCAGCAGACTATTATAAATTGCTTCTGATTTTGATGAATTACTATTTCTTATTTAATAAATGTTGTAAATATTTTTTTACCTTTGCGGCGATAGATATCAAAATATCTATCAACTGTGGCAATACTACTGATATTCAATTTCTCGCCTAAAAGGACTAAACACGCATCAGCAAAATCCATGGATAAATCTGAGTATTTAATTGTCAGCACTTTTATTCTTTTAAAATCATCAGATATCACTATTTTCAATAGTTACTGCACCTGCATTTACCTAAGCTAAAAAATCTATTTGAGCATCACGAGAAAAATCAAGAAAATGTAATGTTTCAGTGATATAAGCTATTGCGGATTATAACTCTTCTACTATTGAAATGTAAATGTGCATACATTTATTAGATATCCATTTTTTGAATTACTACCTGTCGCCAAACGTACTCAACAGTCAAAAAACGCTTTTTTGACCAAGAGGAAGATCTGGTTCAGAAACGTCGAGATAATACTACTGTGAGAAAGAAAATTTCAAACCCTGTAAAAAATAATGAGTATATCAATAATCAAGTTAAGCTATTAACTAG
>CAZRPK010000224.1:0-3085 GCA_964601915.1 uncultured Kangiella sp.
AGGGAACGGTGCTGATCATCAAATGAAATCACTGGATTTTAAAAACCGGCAAATAGAGCTTATTGAAAGAACGCCTGAAGCTACGGTTAGTAAAGTGACAGAGTTGGCTAAGGCAATCATTCAATAAATCTTAATACCCACCCGCCTTTCCATCTCGACTACGTGGATCGCTTGCCCCAAAAAAACCTTTTTCATTTCTCAAAATGGATTGCGCACTTCCCATTGCTGATTTCAATTTAACCTGATGCCCAAGAACTTCTAACAACCGAATAGTATCTATGTTCAATCCTTTTTCTATTCTAATTTCTTCTGGAAACCACTGATGATGAACCCGACTTGCGAATGTCGCTTCACCGATATTCATTTGATGATCAATCACGTTCAAAATGACTTGAAGGGTCGTGGTGATAATTCTAGATCCGCCGGGTGAACCAGTCACTAAATAAACTTTTCCATCCTTTAATACTATGGTTGGTGTCATTGCGCTAAGTGGACGCTTGGCTGGCTGTACTGAGTTTGCTTTTCCGCCTAGTAATCCATAAGCATTGGGAACGCCAGATTTTGCCGAAAAATCATCCATTTCATTATTCATTAAAATACCAGTTCCCTCCGCCACTAAACCCGAGCCATAACTAAAGTTCAGTGTCGTTGTTGTAGAAACCGCATTTCCCCATTGATCCATAACTGAATAATGAGTGGTTTGATCACTTTCGTAGGGTTGTAAATTTCCCGATTTAATTTCTGAACTTGGTCTTGCTTTATTCGGATTGATTTTGGAATAAATTTCTTTCGCATAAGCTTTACTGGTTAATGCTTTTACAGGAACGTTATAAAAATCAGGATCACCTAAATATTCACTTCTATCCACATAAGCATATTTCATAGCTTCAGACATTTGATGAATTGTTTCAGCGCTATTATGACGCATATTTGCTAAATCTGAATTCTCTAAAACATTAAGTATTTGCACTAAATGTATACCACCTGAAGATGGTGGTGGCATTGATATTATTTGGTAGCCTCTATAATCACCTTTTATTGGTTCGCGAATAACCGCTTTATAGTTTTTAAAATCTTCTAATTTAAACACACCACCAGCATTATTGACAGACTCAACTATTTTTTTAGCAATTTCGCCTTTATAAAAAGCATCACTGCCATTTTTTGCAATTAGTGAGAGCGTTTTTGCAAGATCTTTTTGAACTAGGATATCCCCCTCTTGATAAGCATCACCATTTTTTTTAAAAAATATATCTTCACTGCTTGGCCATTTTTTTAATCGGAGCTCCTTCCTTTTTATCGAGTTGGCAAAATCATAAGATAAGACAATTCCATTTTTAGCTAAATCAATTGCCGGTTGAATCACTTGAGCGAGCGACATTGTTCCATAATTTTTTAATGCCATTTCCATTCCCATGACGGAACCAGGAATACCTGACGAGGCACCATGAAAAAGAGACATTTCATTAATAACATTTCCTTTATCATCTAAAAACAAATCTTTATGTGCATTGGATGGCGCCATTTCTCTGTAATCAATAGTGATATTTTTTGCCGCTAATTTTTCTGTTTTGGCTAAATGAATTACCATAAATCCGCCACCACCTAAGTTTCCAGCACGGGGGTAACTAACCGCTAAGGCAAAGCCAACGGCAATAGATGCATCAACTGCATTTCCACCTTGTTTTAGAATTTCTACACCTATATCAGTCGCCAAAGCTGAAACACTAGAAACCATGCCATGCTCCGCCCATACAGGCTGTACTGTGTCCATATAAGCAAGAATAGGCTTATCTGAACTAGGCATATCAGAAATGAGCTTTTTATTTGCACCTACGGCAACATTAGCAAAAACAAATAAGGTAATAAAACTTAGTAAAAGGAAAAATAAAAAAACAACTCTATTTTCATTTGTCTTTATTATATAAAAATTATTTATCATACATATATCCTTGGAACTCTGTGACTCACACCGGTTAACAAATCATAACTAATAGTCTCTGCACATTCTGCAACTTCAGTGGCATCGAGATTCTTGCCCCAAAGTTCCGCTCGATCACCAATCTTTATATCTTCTAATTCACTAACATCTACAGTAATAAGATCCATTGAAACCCGACCAACTAAACTGACTCTCTGATTATTTATCAATATAGGCGTACCATTTTTTGCGTGCCTTGGATAACCATCGGCATAACCGACAGACAGCGTAGCAATTTTAGTTGATTTTTCTGCTGTCCATTTTTTTCCATAACCAACACTTTCACCTACTTTAATTTCTCTTATACCTATAACCGTAGAATAAAAGCTCATGGCTGGTGTTAATTCTTGCTCACTCGAATGGGCTGTATCAAATAACTTCATACCATAAAGCATAATTCCGGGACGATTCCATTGTTTGTGAGAACTTTCAATTTGTGCGATAGCCGAAGAGTTAGCCAAACTAAATTCTATTTGCGTACCTTCCTCGATTTTCAACTTTTTCGCTTGGAAATGAAATTTTTTGATTTGAGAATCTGTCTCATCATTTTTCATTTCGCCGGAACATGAAAAGTGAGTATATATAACTCGGGTTTCGTTAATCCAAGGGCAGCCTTCGATATTTTTTAAGGATTGATTTAACGACTCAAATGATAGCCCTAAACGATGTAACCCCGTATCAAGTTTAAACCAAAGTGTCACCGGATTTGAAATGCTCGTCGTTCGCACTAAATCAACTTGGTGCTCAGAATAAATACACAGCCAAAAATCATTTCTTCCTGCCAGCCGGAGTTCATCTTCAGTTTCAGCTCCTTGTAAAATCAAAATAGGTTTAGAGATCCCCGCCTCTCTTAGTTCTATCGCTTCTGACATAATTGCGACAGCAAAAGCTGGAACGGATTCTTCAAGAGTTTTTGCCACAGCGACTAATCCATGCCCATAAGCATTCGCTTTAATGACCGCAATATTTTTAGTATTGGGTGCACAGGAACATGCAAACTGATAATTAGATTTGATTGCCGCTAGGTCAATCTCAGCATAGGTATTTCGTTTAACAATTAACTCTTGTATCATATGTAAATTTCTTTTGATTATTTTTAAAGTT
>CAZRPK010000225.1:0-3083 GCA_964601915.1 uncultured Kangiella sp.
TTTCCTGTGCTGGATTGTCCAGCTTGATTGCCTTAGCTTTGCTTGGCACACTCATGTTATTACCTTTAATAAAAGCTGGGGTTAATATCAAACGAACTCCCAAGATAATAAGCAGTTAAGTAAGTTATTGTAACCCCCTAAATAGGGGGGGTATGACAATGATAAAAATTTATTATTATTTTCCTTTTAAAATAGATAGAAAAACAGTTAGGATTAAGTCAGGAATAATTAACAA
Organism: uncultured Kangiella sp.; assembly: GCA_964601915.1. Classification (GTDB taxonomy): domain Bacteria; phylum Pseudomonadota; class Gammaproteobacteria; order Enterobacterales; family Kangiellaceae. The sequence goes on from CAZRPK010000225.1 coordinate 236, forward strand.
CCAACCAGCTATGCAACGATTACTGGAAACAGTTTGTTTTCTTACAATGATACTTTTTAGTTTTACGGCTATTTCAAATGAGAAAAGCAGTAATGAAACTAAACTTATTGAATTAAGCGATGCGTTGTTTATTTATTCTACTAACAATACCCCGCCAGATTTTTCTAGCTCACATCAAGTGACCTTGCCGCACAATTGGAATGGTTCTGGTTTATATGGATCGGGATGGTATAAAATTAATTTTGACCTTGATGAAATAGGTTCTCAAGAAACTTGGTCTGTTTTTTTACCTCAGGTCATTATGAATTCACAGGTTTGGCTGAATGGAGAAATGGTGGGCACTGGTGGCTCGTTAGTTAAACCGATATCTCGATACTGGCATACGCCGATGATGTTTAGCTTCCCATCAGTTTTATTAAAAAAGAGCAATACTCTTTACATTAGAGTGATTGGTTATACCAATCAACATGCTAAACTCGGTAAAGTATTGGTTGGCTCTGAACAAAATATTAGCCCACTCTATCAGTCAAAATATTTCACTTCTGTCACTCTCAACATTCTCAGCGGAACACTCTCTTTTTTAATTGGCATTTTGTTATTCACGATATGGTTATGGCGCAGGAAAAGTACTTATTTTTGGTTCTCTATTTCTAGTTTCATGTGGACACTATATAGCATTAATATATTTACTCAGAATCTTCTTATACCGGAAGAATACTGGGAAAAAATAATTTTTCTATCCTCAGGTTGGTTAGCTATATCTATTGCATTTTTAATGGTTCGTTTAGCCAAAGAACACCACCCAAAATCAGAAAAAGTCATATTGCTATTGAGTACTATAATAAATTTGATTATTTGGTTTTCATCTGAAGAAATTATGTTTTCCTTATTTCCTATTTGGTTGCAATTTAGTTTCATTGTTGCTTGCATAGGAATTACGCGAGTAGCTTGGCATTGGTATAAGACTAAAGAACTCAGTTCGGCTATTATTCTATTATTGGTTTTAGGGATCGCAATAGCAGGCTGTCATGACGTTCTAGTTCAAAGTGGATGGTTAGACATAGGCGATGGGCTTTGGTTGGATTATACATTACCACTTTTTTTCTTGATCATGAGTTACTTATTAGTGAGTAAGTTTATTGCCGCATTAGAAGAAAAAGAGGTTCTTAATTTAGAGCTTGAAAACCGAATAGCTGATGCAGGGGCTTTAATAGAAAAAAATTATCACAAAATTTTAATTATGGAAAAAGATCTAGCTACAAAAACAGAGAGAGAAAGAATCCATCGCGACTTGCATGATTCTATTGGCGCAAAACTACTATCTTTAGTCTATCGAAGTGAAACTAGCGAACATTCTAACTTGGCACGCTCCGCATTAACCGATCTTAGGGGAATAGTACAACAACCTCCTATTGGTAAAGAGAACTTAACAGATAAAATTGGAGAGTGGGAATCTGATTGTAATCAGCGTTGTTTTAATTCAAATAAACGGCTCATTTTTTATAGCTATAATATAAACTCAGATTTAGAACTAACATCAAAAACTTCACAAAATGTCTATGCAGTTTTGACAGAAGCCATCACTAATTCAATAAAACATGGTAAAAGCAATCAGATAGAAGTATCAATCCGTCACAGGCTAAATTGCATTAAGATTTCAGTTAAAGAAAAAGCTGATTACTCTAATTACCAAAATTGGTCAAGAGGCTGTGGTATTGACAACATGAAGTTTAGGATTAAGGAATTAGACGGAAAAATCAATTGGCGAAATAAAGGAAATAATGGTGTTATTTCTTGGATATTTCCGTTATTAATGACGTAAATTTTAGGTTTCAATAATGAAAGAAAAATTGTTAAAAAAAGTACTTATTTTAGAAGATCATAAAGACGCTCAAATATGGCTTTCAGAAGCGGTAGAGCTTGCCTATGGTGAAAATGTAAAAATAACTGTTATTGATAGAATTATTGCAGTAAACTCCTTTTTATCAGAGAGTCGTTACGACTTATTTTTGGTCGACCTTAATTTACCCGATGGTTCCGGGATCGACGCAATCAATCATGCTAAAAAAATAGACCATCAATTAACTTGTATTGTCACTACTATTTATTCAAGCGACTCTCATCTATATCCATCATTACGAGCAGGCGCATCTGGTTATATTTTAAAAGATGAAACTAAAGAAAGCATTGCAGAAATGTTGAAAAATATAGAGAAAAATATTCCCGCAATATCTGCGGAAATAGCTGAAAAACTGCTCTCTTATTTTCATCAATCGGAACCGTCGTCTGCTCAACCAAATTTTACCGCGCGTGAGCAAGAAACACTCTCATATATTGCCGAAGGATGTAGTGTTAAACACTGCGCATCATCAATGAATATTAGCCATCATACAGTTTCTGGGTATGTGAAAGAAATATACAAGAAACTAGGTGTTTCATCACGTTCTGAACTAACCCGTGAAGCGATGAGAAAGGGAATACTGAAACGATGACAGACATTTCATTTATAACAAAAATGACATGTTAGTTTTTACACTATTGGTAAATAACTAAACCTAGCCAAAAGTCCTAGCGCCAGAATGCTTAAACGTCTTTGAACTAAATAAAATATCACACGCATATTGACTGATATCGTTATCACTAACGAAGAAATGATCTCAAATGGAGATGTTAAACTGGCTTGAAAAAGAATTGTCTACCTGTAAGTTTAAAGATAAACGATTAGAAAAAAGATAAAAATCTCGGCAGCAAGCTAGCCGAGTTTTAAAACAATCCCAACTGTCGGGCAGGTTCTTCTGTCAACCCAAAGCTAAAATGTCCCCTTTTCTCCAAAGTTGAAAAGTCCCCT
>CAZRPK010000226.1:0-3041 GCA_964601915.1 uncultured Kangiella sp.
GAACATAGCGAGAAAAACACCCTCGATAAAATGATGAAACCAGAAATGACCAGCTATGATAAATTTAAAGAAATGTTTGAGCGTTATTCTAAAGAGGCTGGTAAAAAACAATATTTAATCCCTTATTTTATCGCAGCACACCCAGGCTGTGATGATACGGATATGCTTAATTTAGCTTTATGGTTAAAGAAAAATAAATTTAGACTGGATCAAGTACAAAACTTTTATCCTTCGCCTATGTCGTTAGCGACAGCGATGTATCATTCGGAAAAAAATCCACTCAAAAAAGTGACTTACAAAAGTGAAGCTGTATATACAGAAAAGAATTTGGACAGAAGACGTATTCACAAAGGTTTTTTACGATACCATGATGAAAAAAACTGGCCTATGTTAAGAACAGCTTTGATTGAAATGGGACGAGCAGAACTTATCGGAGATGGGCCGAATCAGTTGATTCCTGCAGAAGTTAAAACTCGCGAATCCATTCGTAAGAAACGCGAATTTAAAAGAAAAAAATAAGTTATCTTATCTATGTAGCCAAAAGTCCTAGCGCCAATTGGACAGCGTTTGTTAGTATAAAATTAATTTTCATTATTAGACTTTAATTGTCTTCAAGTAATGATCCTGCTGCCCAATCATCTATAGCGGATGCTTCTCGTCTGGCACCTCCACTAACACTACTAGTTTCACCATTAGCGGTATTTTCGATTCCGCCACTGACGCTACTACCTTGACCTTGAGCATAATTACTAGCACCTCCACTTACAACACTATTTGCACCCGTAACCGTATTTTGAAAGCCGGCAATTAACCCAGCGGATTGTGTATAGTTGTGACCGTAGCCGATAACTAAATTGTGAGATCCTATTTTTTGAGGGCCTGCACCCCAAATGCCGTTGTTGTTTTCACACTCTATTTGCTCTAAGTAAGCGCTTTGGATATTATCGACAACCGTACAAAAATCATGTGATGCCGTTAAACCTTCATCATAACCTATGATTACGTTGCCAGTTGCATTAACGCTAGTGGTCGAACTCATGCCATTATTAACATGCACATTAACACCACTAAAAAAGATGGTTGGTTGATCTTGCGCATCAGTTCCTCCTGTCATGTAGGGAACAACATTACTAATCAAGTTTTCTAGACTCGCATTGTCTGTTTCTAGCGTAACAACTCTTTCTTTTAGCGCTGCATTATCGGCTTGCAATGTGACAGCGTCGGCTTCTAACGCGGTTACTCTATCTTGCAATGCATTAAGTGTTGCGGTGAGACTTGCAATATTTAAGGTGGTGGTTTCGATACTAGTAGTATTAGTCGTTACGCGGTTATCATTATCATCAACGGCTGTTTTAACGGCATCAAAATTTCCATTCACTTCTGCAGCAACGGCAGGTGTACCGGCATTAAATGAATTGGGGATTGTGACTGGTGCAGCGTTTGCCAAACCGGTAGACAAACCAATCAGTAAAATGGATAAGAGTGTATTTTTGTTTAAATATTTTTTAATTCGCATAATTTTTCCTATGATTTTCCAATGATTTTTATGGTGCGAACCTAATGATTATTGTAAGTCTTGTTTCTCCTAGTTCTAATCCGTGATCACTGCCATAATCAGAAATACTAAAAAAATCGCCTTTACCGCGTTTTGCCGCTATGTCTATTCGTTTGGCATTATCCGTTTTACTAAAAATTCTAAAGCCTTTTGCTTTTAACTCGCGCTCGTAAAAACTGATGACCCCTCTGGCTGTTTGTTTAGTGGCAAGCCGGCCATTTGCTTCCTTTATTGTGCCAACATTATATTGAGCAACGTCTACAACCCGTGTGTCGGGCGCCAGCGTTAATCCAAATGGCATAACAAACGGTGTGGCTGGATTTGAATTCGAATGATTGGCAAACCACAGCACAGTTAGTAATAGTATGAATTTAAAGAATAAATAATAATTGTTTTTCATAAGCTAGTTCCAATATTTAATTTGGCGATTGCTAAATTCCACCTCACACCTATTTTAAATGTGAGGTATGTTTTTATTCTAAGTTATTCATCTTCAGTCAATGATCCAGCAACCCAATCATGGAAATCTGATGCTTCTCGATAATTTCCTCCACTAACACTGCTCCAAACGCTGCTAGCAGTATTTGATTGTCCTCCGCTAATACTACTAACACCGCCTCGTGCATCATTTTCAGATCCACCACTAACACTGCTTGTTAAACCTTGCGCAAAGTTATTAGCACCACCGCTAATACTGCTTTCTATAGCCGTAATGGTATTGTTAAAACCCGCGATTAATCCAGCGTATTGCGTATAGTTATGACTAGACCCAATAATCAGATTGTGAGAGCCTATTTTTTGGGCGTCTCGACCCCAGATGCCTACGTTATTTTCACAACTTGTTTGATCTAAATGAGCAGAGCCACCGGCGGCGACCACGGTGCAAAAGTCTGAATTTGCTCCCAAACTTTCATCATATCCAACAATCAAGTTACCGGTTCCATCAACACTAGCCGTTGCTCCCTCCCCATTATTAACATGCACATTAACACCGCTAAAAAACACAGCAGGATTACCTTGTGCATCAGCGCCACCTTGCAAATAAGGAATTACTTCTGCAATAAAATTTTCTAGCAATGCGTTGTCAGCCACTAAATTAGCATTATCTGTTTGTAATGATGCTACATCAGTTTCTAAAGTCGCTAGCCTTGCTTCCATAGCCGTTACTATACGCGTTACCATCCACCGCTGTTTCAAATGCGGTGAAATTAGCATTAACATCTGCCGCTACTGCTGGTGTTCCTGCACTAAAAGTATTTGGGATATCGACTTCACCAGCATTTGATGAGATAGGTAAACTAACAAGTAATAATGCAAATAATATTTTTGATTTAATCATGTGATGGTTCCTTTTAATCTTTAATGGTTTTTAATCTTTAATTAATAGTTAGCTTTTAACTTACTGCCAGTTATCTTGATCCCAGACGATGCTATCCCAGTCTGTATTTGCTGGGACAATTGGATCAACTGGCGGTGAGCTACCACC
>CAZRPK010000227.1:0-3040 GCA_964601915.1 uncultured Kangiella sp.
ACAACTAGCTTGAAAACCACCGCTAATGAGTCAGTTGTTTATAAGATTTCATTAGTGCATCTCTTGCCGGAGAAGAAATGATGAGTTTATAAGCAACTGACCTTTTCTTCTAGCTTTTTAAGTTATGCACTTATTAATTGAATCCAAGTGAAATAGGTGGAGCTGATTTTTTTTGTTTTGGAAAATATTTCATCAAAGAATAAAATACTAGTTTAACAATCCTTTTTCAATAGCTAATAAAACAGCTCGCGTTCTATCTCTAACACCTAGTTTTGAAAGTAAATTAGAAACATGGTTCTTTATTGTTCCTTCTGATTTGTGAAGTGCCTCTGATATTTCTTTATTGGAACATCCGCTTGCCATTAAACCGAGCACTTCTCTTTCCTTTGGAGTTAAAGGTTCTATATTAGATGGTGCTTCAAAATTAGAACTCGAATTACTAATATTCTCCATTCCCTGCAGTAGTCTCTCTGTCAATGCAGGTTGGATTAATTTGTTACCCGCATAAACTGTTTGAATGGCATCAATCAATCTATCCAGCGATACATCTTTGAGTAAATATCCTTTAGCCCCAGATTGTATTCCTTTTAAAATAAATTGATGATCATCAAAGGTCGTTAAAATAATACAAGGTGTTTCTATATTTTCTTTGCGTAATAAATTTAACGTTTCTATTCCATCTATAATCGGCATAGAGAGATCTAAAAGAATGACATCGGGACAACATTCTTTAATTCTATTAACTACTTCACTGCCATCACTAGCCTCGCCAACAACCTCAACTTTATCAGATAAATTTAATAATGCTTTTATGCCTTCTCTGACTAGCATTTGGTCATCAACTAGTAACACTTTAATTGGAGGTTTTTTTTTAGAATAGGTGTTTATCTCAGTATTTTTTGAATTAGTCATTATGAATTTACCGGTATACAAATATTTATTTTTAAAGAACCAGAGCTTGTATTGAAATCAACTATACCTTTTAGCATTTGAATTCGTTCCGTTATACCTATTAATCCATGTCCTACAATTATTTTTTTCTTGCAACGTCCATCATCTTCAATTTCTAACATGAGTTTATTCTCGTTTTTTGAAATGACTAATTTAAACTGAGTAGCGTTAGCGTGCTTTAAACAATTGGTAATGCTTTCTTGAATACAGCTTAATAGCTGTTTAACCATTTCTATGTCATCTAGTTCAAAGTCGTATTTGATGTCGATATTAAACTTCAAACTTGGTATCGCCTCAATCATTTTATTTAACATGTTTTCAAAATTTAAAGACTGATTATCTCTTATACTCTCGACAGCCTCTCTAACATCACTCATCAATAATTTTGCGAGAGAGTAGCACTTGATAATATTTTCTTTAGCATCGCCTTCTGTTGTATGTTCAGCAACTTGTAGATTAATTAATAAAGCGGTTAAGTGATGCCCTAACAAGTCATGAAGATCTCTCGCTATTCGTGTTCTTTCATTTTGTCTAGAGGCTTCCCCCAATAAAAATTGGGTGGACTCCAATTCGTTATTTAATTTTTCAGCTTTTTCTTTTGCTTTTTCGGCAGACATTGCATTAATAGTCATTGAAACAGCAAAAAGGTGAAAGGTGTAGTAGAGCAAACCAGAGTAAATAATATCGCCATCTTGCCATAACAGCCAATTGAATGAATTCCATAAAATAACCATGAGGCTAGTAATAATAAATGAGTTTTTAAAACTAACAAACGACGGCAGTATACTCGCCCATATAACGGTTAAGATGGGTAAAAAATTAAAAGAAATATAAAAATTAATTAAAAATGCAGAGAGTAATTGTAAAACAAATATAGAGGTTCTTAATTTCGGTTTTCGAATACCAATTGATTCATTAATAATAAACATTAGACAGATGAGATAAATAACAAATAGAGTAATGACAGGGTATAAACCAATTTTAATTTCCCAGCTAGACCTGTCCATTGCCATTAACGTTATGATGAAGACCGTTAACCAGGTGATGATGGCACCCCATTCATTTAAAGATATCTTTATAGGTTTTATTGTCATGGCTGTTATTTTATAGATGTTCGGAGTCTTGAATTGAAGTTATTATGACCTAAAATGGTTGTTTTCACTATAGGTCAAAAGTCATGGTTACTATTAGTGACCTATGGCACTTATTCTAATCACCATAAATAAGTAGACTTGTTAATAAGATGATTTATTCCATCTAAAAGTGAGGAAAACTTATGATACATGACATACACCAATTTTTATTATACTTTCATATTACGTTAGGTGCAGCGGGTTTAGTTATTTTTTGGTTGCCAACCTTATCTAAAAAAGGTAGCCCATTTCACAAGCAAATAGGCAGGATTTTTGTTTGGACCATGTTTGCTATTTCTATTAGCGGGATTATTATGAGTTTATTTGTACTAGTTGATCCTATTGGAGTTAGAGTGCCGGAGAGAAATTTAACGTTTAATCAATCCTTTAGCTTAAAACAACAAAGCAGAGAAGCAGCTGTCTTTCTTTTGATGTTATCTATGCTTGTTTTTGTTAATGTAAAACAATCCGTTCTAGTACTCAAAGTAAAAGCAGATCGAGATTTGTTAAAAACACCGAGTACATTAATTCCTATCGGGATCTTGTTAGCGACGGGTATTATCGTAGGAATAGTCGCAATTATTATTGTTCAGCCTTTGTTCATAGTTTTTTCACTATTATCAATCGCTATTTCCTACGGCTCCTTAAAATATATATTTAAGAAGGAATTAAAAGAAAGAGAGTGGGTCATAGAGCATATGGGAAATATTCTCGGTGTGGGTATCGCTACATATACTGCATTTTTTGCTTTTGGCGGACGACGTTTTTTTAGTGAAATATTTGGTAGCGGTTTGCAAATTATTCCTTGGGTACTGCCAAGTATTATTGGTGTATTAGCGACAATTTATTTCTCGAAAAAATATAAAAAGAAGTATCGCATTGAATACAAATAGTTCTCTTTAGAGAAATCCGACCAACAAAACAAATTTACATCAATCATAAAGGAAAAAAAATGA
>CAZRPK010000228.1:0-3037 GCA_964601915.1 uncultured Kangiella sp.
AGCGTGTCAAGCAATTATTACCCTTTTTTTAGTAATTACGCTGAATAGTTACGAAAAATTATGATTTATAATGATCTTGCCGTGAGCGGCAACACTGGATACTGACATAAATTTGGTTATTTGTCGTCTTGGTAATATAATTGTGTATGCCATTTTAAATACACAGGCTTAATCAATTTAGCTAGCTCCCGCGTAAAAGCAATCGCTTCGTTATTTGCTAAGTGTGACGTATCTGGTAATTTGAATTGTCTGAGTTTTTCATAGTCTTCAAAATGGAACCCTCTAGCGTTTGATACGGATAATAAACGATTCCAATAGTCGTTTTTAGGTAATTCGTTTGATTCCCATGTTCGATATAAGCCACTTGATGGGAGTCTAACAAAAATAACTTCGCCTCCTCTGCTTCTTATTTGTTTGACTAGTGAAGTGACTTCTTCTATGCGTTGAAGCTTTTTGGATTCGGGTTGTTTGAATAGCAAAGGTTTTAAACCCATTGACCATAGAGATTTAATTTTATTTTGATAGGATGTATCTTGTTCTAATTTTAGCCACATATTGGCTTGGCGGTTAGCCAACATGTTTGCCAGTTTTGGTGTTTCTAGAGTAGCTTGCATTTTAATAGGTCTATTTGGCCAATTGATATCCTCAAGTGATGATAGAAGGTTTGCTTCGCTGTCCATAAATGCAAATCTATTTTCGAGCGATTGAGATATTTGCTGCCCCCACGCTTGTGCCAAGGTTTCATTTTGATAGTTTATTATCAAACCTGCTATATCACTATTTCCCAAAAAAAATGGACCAGGAGTAACTCCGATAACAAGAAAACCGCTAAAATGTTTATCATTTGCTATGTCTCTTAATAGAACTATCGGGGCGCTTTTCATTGATGATAACTGTATAGGGGAAGTTTTATCTATTTCGTCACGCCAAACTTCAAGATTTAGACCGAAGAGAACTCGAGATGAACCTATTATAACGGTTCCTCTTTTTCCTTCATTGATAATACGAGAGCGTTGCTTTGCCCATAGGCCTGCACTATCTTTGATATTTGGTGTATATCCTTGCCTCCTCCAATGTAACTCCCACATTGTAGTAGTAATTATCAATAAAATAATGGTGAAAAAAAATGCCGTTCTAAAATGGCTATTTGTTGTGCCTGCATTAAAACTGAAAGTAGATAAAAGCATCATTTGAACCTTGGGAAAAAATTATGATAGCAATAAGTAGACTCCAAATAATACTAATTAGCCAAATCGGAGCATTACTGATTATCACTATCAACTCCCTATTTCTCATATAAGAGTGGAAGGCTAACATTAATATCATAGTTACTATGGTGAAGGCTATATTCATTGAGTTAAGAATTGGAACAGCCTGTGAATTAGCCCCAAACATTGAATCTATCAAAGTAATTGCGCTAGTAATGTCCGGTGAGCGAAAAAACACCCATGCAATTAACACCAAAATAAAAGTGAGTATACCAGTAGCTATCCGAAGTGATTTGATTTTTCTAATTTCTTCAGGGGTGGCGAACAATAAGATTTTTTCCATGATTAAATAAAAACCGTGAAGTGCGCCCCATATCACAAATGTCCAGTTAGCACCGTGCCACAACCCACCGATTAGCATTGTTAACATAAGATTAATTAGTGTTCTAACTTGGTTTTTCCTGTTACCTCCGAGTGGAAAATAAAGATATTCTTTCAACCAACTGGATAGTGATATATGCCATCTTCTCCAGAAATCAGAAAATCCAATAGCAGCGTACGGATAATTAAAATTCTTTGGTAATTTAAACCCGAGGCATAAAGCGATACCTATTGCGGTTGTTGTATAGCCAGCAAAATCTGACAATATCTGACCTGAAAAGGCTAAAACACCTAACCATGCTTCCATCCTACTTATTGATTCCGGATGCGAAAAGACGATATTGGCTGTTGGCCCTAGTAACATATCTGCTAAAATTATTTTTTGGAATAGACCCAGAGTCATAAATATCGTACCCCAATATAAATTCTTTAGAGTGCTAAACTTGGGAGTTGTAAACTGGGGGATTAGTTGTCTTGCTTTTACTATAGGTCCTGCGACTAGTTGAGGGAAAAAGGTTACGAATAGAGCAAAATCTAAAAAACTATTGCAAGGCTTTTGTTTTTTATAATAAATATCAAAAGTGTAGGACAGGGATTGAAATGTATAAAATGAAATTCCGACAGGCAAGATGATATCCCAAGTCGGTGGTTGGAAAGATAATCCGAAAGTGTCCATGAAGCTAGAAAAAATATCTAAGAAAAATATTCCATATTTAAAAAAGCTGAGTACTCCAATATTAATTGCCAAACTCATTAAAAGTAGTAATTTAGCTATGTATCTTTGTTTTGCTTGGTATATTTTTTTTGCAACGAACCAGTCAACTATTGTTGAGAGCCATAGCAGTAAAACAAAAGGAGGATTCCAGACACCATAGAAAAAATAGCTTGCTATGAGTAAGTTTGATTTTCTTATTTTCCATTCTAAAGGAAAATTATACATAATTAGAATAATAAGAAAAAAAACTAAAAAGGTAAGTGAGTTAAATAGCAAATTATGCTCTCATGTTTGTTCTAAATGCAGGAGCTAAGACCATTAATAATAATCAAAATGTAGTTAGAAGAATGAAAATTTATTATTTCCCAAACTCATAAGAGTTTAAGTTGTCCAAATGTCTCTTTTTTATTTTGACATAGTTTCTTTGGGCATAAATCTATAAAAATCTCGGCCGCAAGCGACCGAGTTTTAAGTGCCAGAGACTTAATCGCTTTGCGATAAAGCCTCTAAGAGAACGTAATATTTTATAGCCGTAATAATCTTGAGATTTCTCAATAGTTGGATAGTTTTAGCTGGGCCGAGCCCAGCCACACTATCCAGCTCGGGGGCAAGCCACCCGAGATTTACGCTATGCGGTTAAATAAAATAGTATGATATTCTAAATAAATTTTGAACTTTATTGAAATATTGGGATCAGATCACCATCCTAACTCAACAATTTACCTACCATGTC
>CAZRPK010000229.1:0-3014 GCA_964601915.1 uncultured Kangiella sp.
GATAAATTTCGCTCAAGCCTTATGGAGCAAGGGATTAAAATGCGCTAGCCGTGGGCTTTTGGTTTGTTTCAGGTGGTCATGCAGCTTTAAAAGATGAAGCTTTTGTGTTAGCATTTAAACGCCTACTTAATTTAGAGCTGGGATTATACCTTCCCAAGTTCAAGCTTCATTTCTTGGCCCATATCAACACTTTTATGACGATAATTTTTCTGGTAATGAATTTAGTACTCATTACATTGTACTTGCTTATGAATTGTTCTTGAAGACTCGGTTGATCTCACTTCCTGATAAGCAACACAGTGATTATCGTAGGCTTAGTGCTGACGATTTAATCAGTTCAGGCGACGTGCACTGTCACAGCAAATGGTATTTTCAAAGTGAAAAGCGTGCAGATCATGCTTTTGTCGTTAAGTAATAGTTGTGATTTTTAAATAAATAAGAGATTAATGTGTGATAATAGCTGGATGTTCAGGAACACGGCTGTTGCCATTAAGCTGCTCTTATTTTCCAAAACTGCTTCTTTCACTGGTTGGTAAGCAAATTCTGTTGCAAATCAGTGTTCAGAGGTTACTGTTTTGTTAACAGTTTACCTCTGACAATTGCAACAACTAAGATCATTTATTATGAGTGATAAACTGAGAGTTGTTGATAACACTGAAACTTACAAGGGAAAATAGGCAATCAGCTAACGCATTGATTTTCATTAGATATACCTTTCATGCAGTAAAACACACAATAAATATTATAGTTACTACGTCGATAAGAATTTTTGTTTACTTGTCGTTAGCTCGTTAATGCAAACCTAAATAGGTGTTTTGTGAAAGTTTCAATAATAACCGTTTGTTATAACTCTGAAAAGACGATAGAAGATACGTTAAAGTCTGTTAAGTCCCAGACATATTCTGATATCGAATATATTGTTATTGATGGCTTATCAAAAGACCGCACAAATGAAATCGTCAACAGTTACTCCGACATTATTTCTGTTCATGTGTCTGAAATAGATAAAGGTCTGTATGACGCAATGAATAAAGGGATCCAAATGGCTACCGGTGATGTCATAGGAATCATTAATTCAGATGATGTTTTTTCCTCCGAGAGAAGTATCGAAAAATTAATGTCTGGTTTCAATTCTGAAGATGTTGGGGCAGTATATTCAGATCTGGTTTACGTTGCAGAGAATAATCTTGAAAAAGTCACTCGGCTTTATAGCTCAAAAGTATTCAAACGTTCATTGATTAAGTTCGGTATTATGCTTCCACACCCTACCTTCTATGCTAAAAGAGAGATATACCTTAATCTTGGTTTATATAAAACCAGTTACAGGGTTGCGGCTGACTTTGAGCTGATCACGAGGTTTGTTTCTCATAAGATTAAACTTAACAGAGTAAATGAAATAACAGTTAAAATGCGTGAAGGGGGAGTCAGTTCAAATGGTTTAGCATGGCGAGTTCATCAAAACTTCGAAATTGTTAGGGCTTGTCGAGAGAATGGAATTCGTACGAATATATTTCTGGTAATGTTGAAGTTACCCTATAAATTGGCGACATTATTAACCCGGTTTTTTATCAAGGTTCCATCATGAGTATTCTGTTGACCGGTGCTAGTGGTTTTATTGGAACAAATCTTTATAAAAAGCGTGAGGAAGAATTCCTCTGTGTTGTCAGGAAACAACGAGAGCACCATTTTACTAACTACTTTGAAATTGATTCCGTACATTCAACTACCAATTGGCAAGGGGCCTTTGATGGTGTTGATTGTGTCATTCATTTAGCCGGACTAGCCCATAGTCCGGATTACTCTGATGAAGAGTATTTTGAGGTTAACAACTTGGGGTGCCTTCACCTTGCGCATGAAGCGGTTAAAGCAGGCGTTAAGCGTTTTGTATTTGTCAGTTCGATAGGGGTAAATGGAACCATCACTCATGGTAAGCCCTTTGATGAAGGCGGGAAGTTATTACCACACAATGCTTATGCTGAATCTAAATGTCGAGCAGAACAAGCCTTAGATGTACTTTCTAAGGCGTCTGGCTTAGAAGTTGTTATTATTAGACCAACTCTAGTATACGGGGCTGATGCGCCGGGAAATTTTGCCAGCTTGAAAAAAATAATCAGTAAAACTCCTTTTTTGCCTTTCGGTCTTGTTAATAACAGAAGATGCTTCATTTCAGTCGATAATTTGTGTGACTTTATTAATACCTGTGCAACTCATCCCAAAGCAGTTAATGAAACTTTCTTAATTTCCGATGGCACACCTGTTTCACTCAAAGAATTTACTAACGCCATGGCAAAAGGGATGGGAACGACACTAATTCAGTTACCTGTGCCAGTCTGGTGCATGCGGCTTGTAGCTAAGCTATTAGGTAAAACGAACTTGGCTAACCAATTGTTAAGTGACTTGGACGTTGACTGTTCTAAGGCGAAGAAGCTACTAAATTGGGATGTTCCTGAAAATATGCTACATGCAATGAACAAATTAAATCGAAAGGAAAGGAAAGGACTGTAATATGATACGTACTTTAGATGTGTTTTTTGCTTTTTTTGGGTTATTAATTTCATTCCCCATTTTATTACTACTTATTATTGTAGGTTTATTTGATACAGGCTCTCCAATATTTAGACAAGAACGTGTGGGTAAAAATAAAAGGCCGTTTATATTAATTAAGTTTAGAACAATGAAGGTTGATACAGCTTCAGTTGCTAGTCATTTAGCCAGTGCATCTTCTATTACACCATTTGGGCATTTCTTGCGTCGTACAAAGTTAGACGAGTTGCCTCAGTTATGGAATGTTTTAAAAGGTGAAATGAGTCTAGTAGGCCCTAGACCTTGTTTATTTAATCAAGAAGAACTTATTTATGAGCGTGATAGTCGAAATGTTTTGGATATACCACCTGGTATTACTGGTTTGGCACAAGTAAATGAGGTAGATATGTCTACACCAAAATTGCTTGCTGAAACTGATCAAAAAATGATTGAAACTCTTTCATTAACTAATTATTTTAAATACATTTTTA
>CAZRPK010000230.1:0-2968 GCA_964601915.1 uncultured Kangiella sp.
CAAAGCCGCTGATTTTTATTTTTAATATGTTTGCTTCGCTAAATTAATTAATTCGGTTAAATATTGAGGAGGTTTTTCTTCCATTCTTAATCCAAAATATAGACATTTATGGATTCCTTTTTTTCCTAGTTTAACTGTTTTAACCGATGTTGATGGAGCAAATTCTTTAATTAACCAATAAGGTAATGCTGTAACGCCACGGTTGGCATTAACCATTTGCATTAGGATTTCTGTATTTTCAATAATCTTATGTTTTTTTACGTTGATATTGGCGGGTGTTAAAAAAGAACTAAAAATATCAAGCCGGCTTGTTTCAATCGGGTAGGTTAATAAAGTTTCATTGATTAAGTCTTTTGGTGCAATATGCTTTTTATTAGCCAGATGATGATCATTTGCTATAACTAGCATTTGCTCATATTCAAATACAGGAATATAGTTTAATCCCTTATTAACTAATGGATCTGGTGTAATCAAAACATCAATATCATAAGCGAGTAATGCGCCGATACCTCCAAACTGAAATTCTTTAAGAATATCAATATCGACATCGGGAAACTGTTTTAAAAAAGGGGCAACGACTTTTATTAACCATTGAAAACAAGGGTAACATTCCATACCAATTCGTAAGCTTCCTTGTTGACCTAATACAATGTTTTTTATTTCTAATTCGGTATGCTCAAATTGAGGAAGTAAACGATTGGCTAATAATAATACTTTTTTACCTGATTCGGAAAATTGTAGTTTTCGACCTTGTTTTTGCCAAAGAGGGCTTCCTAATAAATGTTCTAGTTTTTTAATTGAATGGCTTAAAGCTGACTGAGTTAAACACAACTGTTTAGCTGCCGCTGTTAAACTTCCTTGTTGATGGACTTCTCGTATAATTTCTAGATGATGTCGTTCAAGCATAAAATTGACTATAGATTGATATTGCTAATTGATGAGTATTATTCATCAATTAATGAATAATTACCAATATTATTAATTGATTATTTTGCCTATGATAACGTTTTATGTAATCAAATGGATAAACTAATGGCTAAACTACACAATCTTGGCTTTCCTAGAATAGGTAAACAAAGAGAACTAAAATTTTCGCTAGAAAAATATTGGCGAGGCGAAATTGATCAAAATCAACTACTTAATACGGCTAAAAATATTCGCTCGACTAATTTAGACCGCCTTAAATCATTCGATTTTTCTCAGGTAGGTGATTTTTCGTTTTATGATCATGTGCTAGATACCAGTGTGTTATTGGGTAATATTCCTAGCCGCGCAAAAACTGAAAGTGATGTTTCTTTAGATGACTATTTTCGCGCTGCACGAGGTAGAGCGCCAAACGATTTAAGTTGTTGTAATGTTGCCGCAGGAGAAATGACTAAATGGTTTGATACTAATTACCATTATATTGTTCCAGAATTTTCAGAAGAGACAGATTTTTCTCTTCATTCAGAAAATTTGCTTAATCAAGTGCAAGAGAGCTTATCAAAAAATCTAAAAACAAAACCGGTTATTATTGGCCCTCTTACTTACTTGTGGTTAGGTAAAAGCAAAGATAAAAGTGAACGTTTACTTTTATTAAAAAAATTATTACCTGTTTATATTGCATTATTGGCAGAGTTAGAAGAATTAGGCATTGAGTGGGTGCAACTAGATGAACCTGCTTTAGTTACCGAATTAGGCGACGACTGGCTAGATGCCTACCAAGAAGCTTATCAAACGTTAAGTCAATCTAAAATTAAAATTCTATTGGCAACTTACTTTGGTTCACTTGAATCAAATATTTTACGAGTAAAAGAATTACCTGTTGATGGTCTTCATCTTGATGCTAGCCAAAATAAACAAGAGGTGCTTTCAATTTTACCTTTACTCAATAAGCAGCAAGTTTTATCAGTTGGTATTATTGATGGCCGTAATATTTGGAAAACAGATTTAACATCGGCTCTTCATTTTCTTGAACCGATTGCCAAAATACTTGGAGATAGGCTTTGGATTGCTCCGTCCTGTTCGTTAATACATGTCCCTGTAGACTTAGAAGCTGAGAAAGAAATTGATCCTCAAATTAGAAATTGGTTAGCTTTTGCTGAACAAAAATTAAATGAATTGAATATATTAAGTCAAGCAATTAATTTTGGAAGAAGCAGTGTTAAACAAGCTCTATTAGAAAATAGCCTGAGTATTGCTTCGAGAAAACAATCGGATTTAGTTCATAATGAAAAAGTTCTTCAAGCAATGTTAAATATAAAACCTGAGGATAAAAAACGTCAATCTAATTACCCAATAAGAGAAAAGCTACAAGAAAGCCAATTTAATCTTCCTCTATATCCAACAACAACAATTGGATCTTTTCCACAAACTGATGAGATAAGAAAAGCGCGACGTGATTATAAGCGAGGCAATCTTAGCGACTCTGACTATCAGAAAAAAATGAAAAATGAAATTCGTGAGTGTGTAAAAATTCAAGAGCAAATCAAATTAGATGTACTCGTTCACGGTGAAGCAGAAAGAAATGACATGGTTGAATATTTTGGTGAACGTTTATCTGGTTTTGCATTTAGTGGTTTTGGTTGGGTGCAAAGCTATGGTTCTCGCTGTGTTAAGCCTCCAATTATTTATGGTGATGTTAGCAGGCAAACTAATTTAACTAGTGACTGGATCCTTTATGCTCAGTCACTAACAAAAAAACCAATGAAAGGAATGCTGACAGGTCCTGTGACAATTCTAAATTGGTCTTTTGTTAGAGATGATCGGCCACTGAGTGAAACTTGTGAACAGATTGCTTTAGCAATTCGTGAAGAAGTTCTTGAGTTAGAATCTTCGGGCATTAAAATGATTCAAATAGATGAAGCCGCGTTACGGGAAGGCTTGCCATTAAGAAAAAGTCAATGGCTAGAGTATTTAACTTGGTCTGTTGATGCTTTTAGGTTGTGCGCAAACGGTGTGCAAGATGCAACTCAAATACATACACACA
>CAZRPK010000231.1:0-2960 GCA_964601915.1 uncultured Kangiella sp.
TTATATCAATATAATGTGATCAATGGATACATATAAGGAGAAAAAATTGAAACGTTTAATCATTACACTCGCGGTTAGCTTACTATTTGCTTGCTCTCAAGATGAAGAATCAAAGAAAACATCAACTAATCAAAAGAAAGATATTGAAGTCGCAGGTATCCGGCTTATTGAAGAAGTAAAAGGCGTTGCAGGTAAAACCGTAATTCCATATCAAAAATATGAAATGGATAATGGTTTAACGGTTATTTTACATGAAGATCATTCTGATCCATTAGTTCATGTTGATGCAACTTATCATGTGGGATCCGGGCGTGAAGAAATTGGTAAGTCTGGCTTCGCACACTTTTTTGAACATATGATGTTTCAAGGTTCTGAAAATGTAGAAGATGAACAGCATTTTAAACTAGTCACTGAAGCTGGCGGTACAATGAATGGTACTACTAACTCAGACAGAACTAATTATTTTGAAACTGTTCCTGCTAACCAATTAGAAAAAATGCTTTGGTTAGAAGCGGATCGCATGGGATTCTTAGTGGATGCTGTGACTCAAAAGAAATTTGAAGTGCAACGAGAAACGGTTAAAAATGAAAGAGGACAACGTGTTGATAATCGTCCATACGGAAGGCTTAATGAGCGCGTTTCTGCTGCACTTTATCCAGCAGGGCACCCTTATTCTTGGCCTGTTATTGGTTTTATGGAAGATTTAAATCGAGCTAATGTAAATGATCTAAAGAGTTTCTTCCTAAAATGGTACGGTCCTAACAATGCCACGATTACAATTGGTGGAGATATTGATGTTAAGTCAACGTTAGAGCTTGCGGTTAAATATTTCGGTTCAATCCCAAGAGGGCCAGAAACAAAAATGCCTGAGAAACCTGTTTTCAGTTTAGACTCAGATCGTTATATCTCTATGGAAGATAATGTTCATTTGCCTTTAGTTTATATGTCATTTCCTACGGTAAGTGTTCGTCATGCAGATGAAGCGCCACTCGATTTACTTGCTCAAATTTTAGGTGGTGGTAAAACTTCATTATTCTATAAGAATATGGTTAAAAATCAGTTTGCGGTTCAAGCATCCGTTAGCCATCCTTGTGCAGAGCTTGCTTGTACTTTTAATATGCTTGCTTTACCCCATCCTGCATCAGGTAAAACATTAGCCGATTTAGAAAAAATTATGCGCGACTCTTTAGTCGAATTTGAAAAAAGAGGCGTTGAACCAGATGACTTAACTAAAGCCAAGGCACAAATGGAAGCTGGATTTATTTTTGGTTTGCAAAGTGTGGCTGGTAAAGTGAGTCAGCTTGCAGCTAATCAAACTTTTACTGGTAACCCTAATTATATTGAACAAGATATTGCTCGATACGCTAATGTAACCAAAGAAGATGTTGATCGTGTTTTTAATCAATATATTAAAGGCAAACACTCAGTCATTATGAGTGTGGTTCCAAAAGGTAAGATTGATACGATTGCTAGTGCAGACAGTTTTAAACCCGCCATTCGTCAACTGATTGAAGAATCGGCAATGTCAGCAGATGAATTAGTAATACGAAAAGCAAAAGATACTTTTGATCGAAGTAAAATGCCTATCGCTGGTGCTAATGCCCCTGTTTCTGTACCACAAATGTGGCAACAAGAATTAGCGAATGGAATACAAATTTTAGGTACACAAAGCAGTGAGACACCAACGACTTCTATTCTAATTAAGATTCCAGCGGGACATTATTATGAAGGTACTGAAAAAGCAGGTACCGCGTTACTTGTTTCGGCAATGTTAAATGAAGCAACTACAGAGCGTAGCGGTGAAGCGATGAGTAAAGCTTTGCAACTGTTAGGCAGTAGCGTTTCCGTTCGTTCTAATAATTTTTTCGTTAATGTTAATGTAAACTCTTTAACAAAAAATATTGATGCAACGATGGATTTAGTCAAAGAAAAACTATTTAGTCCCGCTTTTTTACAAGAGGATTTTGATAGAAACCAAAAGAGTACGATTCAAGGAATTGCTAACAGCAAAAAAGATGCAGGATATTTAGCAAGTACTGCATACAGGCAGTTAATGAACGGTAAAAATATTGCAGCAATGCCCGCTGGTGGTACTGAAGAGTCTATCGCCAATATTACTCTGGAAGATGTAAAGTCTTTTTACAACACCTATCTTAAACCTCAGGAAACACAACTTATTGTGGTATCGGATAGAACGGAAAAAGAACTAACTACAACTTTATCACGCTTGAATGACTGGAAAGGTAAAGGACCTACTTTAGAACTAGATCTTGTTGATTCTGTGGCTAAAAAAGGTGTCATTTATTTAGTCAATAAAGATGATGCTGCTCAGTCTGCTATTCGCATTGGAAAACGGGGTATTAAAGAAGATATTACGGGCGAATATTATCGTACTTACTTAATGAACTTTCCTTTAGGCGGCGCGTTTAATAGTCGGATTAATCTAAACCTTCGTGAAGACAAAGGGTATACCTACGGAGCTAGAACCTATTTTTGGGGTAATCGTTTATCAGGTGGTTACACAGCAAGTGCAGAGGTAAGAGCTGACGTAACCGATAAATCGATTGTTGAGTTTGTTAATGAAATAAAAGGTTATTATGAAAAAGGAATTACAGATAGTGAATTAACCTTTATGAAAAATGCTATTAATCAACGTGATGCGCTTAAATATGAAACGCCAAGAGCTAAACTCGGTTTTCTTGCTCAGATTTTAGAGCATAATTTAACTGCTAAGTTTGTAGCTGATCGAGCTGAAATTGTTAAGAAGATTACAGCTAAAGAGATCAATGCGTTAGCTAAAAAGCATCTTAATATTGATGAAATGTTGATGGTTGTAGTGGGCGATGCGAAAACATTAAAACCACAACTTGAAGCTTTGGGTTATCAAGTTGTTAATTATAGTATTTAACCTAAAGAGTTAATTTTATCTAAGATAATATTTTAGGTAAAATGAAAAGGCT
>CAZRPK010000232.1:0-2943 GCA_964601915.1 uncultured Kangiella sp.
TCCAGCACCCAACATAAAATACTTGAAAATTTTATTGGGACTTTGGATCAAACTGTTTTTACTAAAAGAGTCATTTCGAAATATAATATATACGATAGCGCCAAGCGAGAATTGCCAGATGCGCGACGGCATCAGGTAAAATGCTCCTTGAGGTAAATTTACTGTCCAAAATAGGGAGAGTATAAGGCTAGCAATAAAAACCATTATCAAACTAGGTAGCATTAAACTGAAAGTATGCTGATTGGCTTTCCGCTGTTTCTTTCCGAGCCAAAACACAAACCACAGTGCTATTGGCCAAATCAGATAAAACTGCTCTTCTACTCCCAATGACCAAGTATGTAAAAACAAATCTCGATTCGCAAATTCATCAAAATAATCAAACGTAGTAAAAGTAAAATAAAGATTGCTTGTCCAAGTCAATGCAAATGGGAACGATGCTAATTGCGAGCGAGCTTCTACCGCAGACAAAATCCAAATAGTGAGGGAAGAAGAAACAATTAACATAAAGGCGAGAGCGGGAAAGAGTCGAGCCAGCCGTCGAGCATAAAATTTCATAAAGGCAATCTGACCAGTCTGCTCAAGTTCACGTAGCAAAAGACCCGTAATTAAGTACCCTGAAAGTACAAAAAATACGTCCACACCAACAAACCCACCTGGAATAATAGCCAGACCAGCATGTGCTAGTATAACCATAAAGATGGCGATTGCCCTCAATCCTTGTAAGTCACGCCTGAAGGTTAAATTATCAATAGTCAATGTATGTAGTTTCCAATTTCAGAAAAAAATAAAAATCTCATGATATAGAAGATGGACTAACCAAGTACAAATCATAAATTAACAAATATTACTTAAGAGTTTGAAAATCCCTATAGTCTATTTGTACCTAACCTTTGCTAGTTGATTTCCTATTAAGTAAGCATCATAGTTTGAGCTTGTCCAACATTGGATTAAGTCGCGGGTATCACGCGACCTATCCTATTTTGCTATGTGTTGTTAGTATAAGGTCAAATAACATACAATTAGTAAAGTCTTTCAACTTCATCGTTTATTACAATTGCATGCATTTCACTTTCGCTTAGATCAAATTTTCCAGCATCAACCATAGTCTCAGCTAAACGAGGTAGACCCTCTAAGTTTGGCCAAACTTCAAATTCCCAGAGTTTGGAACGCTTCATATATTTTGAACAATGAAAAAATGCTTCCTCAATATCTACAACTATAGCAAAATCAGGATTTTTCCCTCGTATAGCCATTGTTCCACGTAATTTAGTATCCCTCACAATGCTTTCTATTCCGCTTACTCGTAGAGTTTCACTTTTTCCAGGGATCATAAATATTAGAGCCACTTTCGGATTCTGTAAGATATTTTCAATAGAACCTGCTCTACGATTCCCTAGTCGGTCAGGTATCACCAGTGTTTTTTTATCTATTATTTTGACAAAACCTTCAGGATCACCTTTTGGTGAAAATATCTGTATTCCCATCCGCATCAGATGATGCTAATAATATAAATGGACAACGGCTTATAAAAGTCCCACAGTGCTTATCTAGATATGATAGGGATTTTCTAGTTACAAGTTCGCTAGGCTCCTTCATGATTTTACGAAACTGTTCATGTGTTTTTATAACATCATCAAACTTCGTCATGTATAACTCCTAATAAAAATTAAAATCTTAATTAATAATAATTTTTTAGTTTAACCACTCACATGATAAAACACATAACGAGTGACTATGGTGTCAACAAGCATTTTTTTCAGCAAATTTCGCATCCCACATGACTCCGTCTCTTACCATAGAATTTAGTATAACTATCATTTTTCTAACACAGGCAATAATAGACATTTTCTTTGCTTTACCTGCCGCGACTAGTCGTTGATACATGGCTTTAAAAACAGGATTGCACTGCATGGCAGACTTCATCGCCATGTACATAACTGTTCGTATTTGGTGACGCCCTCCACGTATTTTTCGATGTCCCTGATAAACTCCGCTTTCGCGATTCATCGGAGCGACACCAATTAAAGCAGCTGCTTTTTTATTTGTGATATATCCTAATTCAGGCATATTACTAAGAAGACTAAAGGTAACAACGTCTCCAATACCCGGCATGCTCTGAACGATATTTTTTTTGGTTTTATACTCATCACATTGTTCAATAAGATTATGTAATTTGTTATCAACTTTTTCTAACTGGTTTTTGATCGAAGTAAGAATAGGTTTGATGGATTCGCCATAGTGTGCAATTAATTTTGCATCCAACTTATCTGTTTTTGCTAGCTGACCTATTGCTCCAGCAAATCGCTTAATATGCATAGGGTTAGCCAAAACAAAAGGAAGGTTGGATTTGGAACAAGCTAAAACAAATGCATGCTCAAGCCGCCCTGTTGCTTCAATAATAATAGGTGTAGGTGAATGAATCTTAATCGTTTTAATCGCCTTTTTTATCCCTTCATCATCATTGCTTACTGTGAAATATATATCTAATGGTCTGATATAGATATCGAGTTGTTTTTTCCCGGTATCAACACCAACGCTAATTTCTCTACAACTGTTTTTATGGTTCATAATAAGTTGGCTCTACCTTGCTAATACGAGCTCTAGGCTCAAATGACTATTCGAGTTATTACTTGGAGTCTATTCAGCGTTCTTTCTCGTTAACGATCTCTCAAAAGAGGAACCAGGCTGTAGGAAAACCTTAACCTCTTTTTTTCGTTCAATATATACGTAAACAATCGCGTTTCTACGTGAATATTATCATGGTTTACCTCAACTAATTTAATTTGAGGCAACTCTCCGCGTCAAAAAAATCTTATGAAAAATTTACTCGATCTTTTCCTACAGCCTCAACGTCGATATTTGCAGAGAGGCGTCTTTTTTGCCAAATATGCAAATACGATGGTTATACTCTTGCTCTTAACGCTTGTAGTGACTTGATAATTA
>CAZRPK010000233.1:0-2925 GCA_964601915.1 uncultured Kangiella sp.
AATGATAATCTAGAAATCAACCGACTAAACCAAGACCTAGATAGCTTAAAAATTAATCCATTAGAGCAAGATCCCTTTAAACAGATGCGGGAAATATTACGTAAAGTAAAACAACTAATAAAAAATAACTCTTTAGTAAACAATATTGATAAAGACCTACCTTTTCAAGGTGGTTGGCTTGGCTATTTTAGTTATGACTTTGGCAAGTCATTAGAATTACGAGAACAAGAAAAATCAACTGAAATGGATATCCCCTTATGCAACTTCGGCTTATACCGCTGGTCAATAATCACCGATCATAAAATGAAGACGACTAATCTCTACAATTTTTGCCTTTCCAACGAAAAATGGAAAAATATCCAATCCTTTTTTAAAAATGAGCACAAAATAGAATCAAATATTAAAAACAGATTTAAATTAAAAAAACCGTTTAAATCAAATGTGAATTTTGAAAGATATCAATCGTCATTTAAAACCATTCAAGAAAATATTATTACTGGAAATTGTTATCAAATTAATTATGCACATCAGTTTACTGCTCCATTTATAGGTAATACCCTCGAAGCTTACCAACAATTGACAAAAGTTAATCAAAGCCCTTTCTCGGCCTATCTAAATTTTGGAAATTTTCAAATATTAAGTTTGTCTCCAGAAAGGTTTATTAGTATTAAAAATGGAAGAGTATTGACCCAACCTATTAAAGGAACAGCTCCTAGAAATAAAGATATTAAAATTGATAAACAAAACTCAAAAAATTTATTGTCCAGCGAAAAGGATCGTGCCGAAAATTTAATGATAGTCGATCTATTAAGAAATGATTTAAGTAAAACAGCGGAAATTGATAGCGTAAAAGTACCAGAATTATTTGGTCTTTATACTTTTGAATCTGTTCACCATCTTATTTCTACAGTTACGAGCCAAATTGCGCCACACTATGATGTGTTTGATGTACTAGAAAGCTGTTTACCAGGAGGCTCTATTACCGGAGCACCTAAAATTTCCGCAATGAAAATAATTGATCAATTAGAAAAATTTAAACGCGGAATTTATTGCGGTGTTATTGGTTACATGGATTTTAATGGCAATATGGATACTAACATATGCATTAGAACCTTATTAGCAAAAAACAACCAACTATTTTGTTATGCTGGTGGAGGAATTGTTTTTGATTCAACCGCCGAATCAGAATATCAGGAAACTTTTCATAAGGTTTCAAAAATAATACCTGTATTAGAAGAACAATTTCTTAGCCAAAATTCACATAACATCACAAATGAAGCATTGGTGGAAAATCAACATGGATAGTTCATTTATTAGACAACAACTACTCCCTTTAGAAGAAAGTAATAAACTTGATAGGTTTGAATTTGAACAAAATGCTCAGAAAGCTCTTAATAAAACGACTGAATTAACGGATTACCTAAAATTATTTAATAGTATTCCATTAAAAAAAATAAGACCTGCAAGTGTACTAATTACTTTAATAAAGCAACCTGACAACCAATGGCATGTCATACTAACTAGACGAGCGAAGCATTTAAAAAATCACGCTGGAGAGATTTGCTTTCCTGGTGGGAAATTTGAAGAGTCTGACTTAAATCTACAACAAACAGCATTAAGAGAAATTCAAGAAGAAATTGGACTTACAGAAAAGGGTTTAGAAATTATTGGTAAGCTTCCCGAGCAAATAACAATTAGTCAATTCTATGTAATACCTTATGTGGCAATTTTAAATAGGGATAATTATTTTAACTGTAGCGAACTACTGATCGATAATAATGAAGTTGAAGAGGTCTTTACTGTTCCATTGAATTATCTCATTGATAAAAAAAATCATGTGATTGTAGAGCAAAAGATAAACGATATTTCTTTTTCTTATTACTCTATTGAGTACAATAATTATACCATATGGGGAGCAACAGCCCGTATGATAGTCAATTTAAGCAAGCTAATAAATAAGTGAAAGACTCTGTAAGTGATTCTCAACATTCATACTTTTTAACGCAAAAACCGTTTGTTTGTCCGATGATTTAATATCTTCTATTATCGATAAACCACTGTTGGTTAAATGGCTGGTAAACAAGTTAAGTCGAATACTAGTCTCTTCTGAAAGAGTCCAATTTAGTTCATTTTTTAAATAATCAGATATGAAATAATGGCTAATTGATGGACTAAAAATTCAAACCAATAGATTAAAACCAAGTATAGTACAGTACAGCAACAAAACGTAGACTACCTTTATGCATCCATTTTCATTTAAAAAAATTTCTCGCCAACTATTATCAGCTAGCTTATTAGTATTGGTTTCAGCATGTGGTGGGGGCGGAGGAACAACCTCAAAAGTAACCTCTCCTCCAAACAATTTAATTGTCACCGTTTCAGGTCAAGGTGCAGTGACCTCAATACCAACTGGTATAGATTGTGAGTCTGACTGTAGTGAAACCTATGATTCAACGACTCAAGTTAGTTTAACTGCTACATCAGATCCAGGATTTACTTTTAATGGTTGGTCAGGTGCTTGTACTGGGATAGAGGCATGTTCATTTAATATGAGTTCAGATCGAAATGTAACGGCTACTTTTATTGCAGATTCTGGCTCTAGCCAAAATACCTTAACAGTTATCGCAGAGGGTTCAGGAAATGTTATCTCTGACCCGTTAGGAATTAATTGCGGCGTAGATTGTACAGAAGATTATGACGACGATACAGTTGTAGCCTTAACCGCAAACCCAGATAACGGTTTTATCTTAGATCATTGGTCTGGCGCTTGTACAAGCAATGGTGCTTGTAGCGTAACGCTGGATATTGCTCGAACAGTAACTGCAACTTTTACAGCTATTGGTCAAACAAGTGTTTTGATAGAAAATTATTCTGCACGTGGCAGTGTTATAACAATTAGTGCAATTGGTTCTGATGCATCAGGTA
>CAZRPK010000234.1:0-2916 GCA_964601915.1 uncultured Kangiella sp.
TATAGGTTTTATCACGATCGCGCCTTTCAACTCTAGTCCAGTGAATATCTGCAATAGCTGTTTCTAATGCCATAACTTTCTTTGCATTAGATTCTGCATCTTTAATTCCGGTTAATGCAAACATTTTACCTACGTGTTCCACATAATCGTTCCGTAATTTCTCTGATTTCTCATCTTGCTTAAAATAATAATCTTTATCCGGTAAACCAAGACCTGATTGAGAGAAGAATGTGATATATTCAGTTGGATTTTTTGAGTCATTATTAACCCAAAAACCAAATGGGGCATCGGTTCCAATGAGTTGTGTTTCAGCAAAATAAACCGATACATCATCATGATTTTCCATAGCATCAATTTTTTCAATCTCAGGTAATAATGGAGAAGCACCTAATTCATTCAATTTGTCTGTATTCATATAACTTCTATATAAATCGCCCACTTTTTGAGCATCAGAACCTTTTTCAACATTTTCTAATTTTGAAGTTTCTTCGATAATCGCTTTAACATCTCTACGTGATTTATCACTTAAAGCTGTAAAAGAGCCATAAGTTGATTTGTCAGCAGGTATTTCAGTTTTATCAAGCCACGCACCATTTACAAAACGATAAAAATCGTCTTGCGGACGTGTTTTACTGTCCATATTCTCTATTTCTATTCCTGATTTAGCGACTGCCATTTCAGTCGTTTGAGCTTCTTTTTTTTCTATTTTTGAGTTTGATTTATTATCGCCATCTTGTTGACTGCAAGCGCCTACAAAAGCTAAACAAATCGCACCAGCAATGAGTTTCTTTTTCATATGGTTTCCCTTATAGCTAGTAAGTATTGTTATTAATGGCTGTGAAAGCCCAGTATTCCGTCTTAACCAAAGATACAATTATTAGTGTGACGAATAACCCAGAATAAAACCATAATTGTGGGGTAAAAGGCAAGGAATAGCAGTTTAAACCTTTAAATAATTCGTTACTAGATATAAATAATAGTCGATTTACGACTATTATCTTAAAAAGGACAATAACAGAGTCATTTATGAGCACTAAAATTAAAACTTACGAAGCAATTAAGTCTAATCTACTTATTGCTTTGCCAAACCCTTCATCTGCCGATTATGAGATAAAGATTAAGATCCCAGAATTTACTTTTTTAGGCGTTGGAAATCAGCCGGATTTTGCTCAAATATTTTTAACCTTTTACCCAGGTGAAAAAATTATTGAGTTAAAAGCTTTAAAACAATATGTTTATCAGCTTAGGGATATCGTCGTTTCTTATGAAAGGTTGATTAATATTATTTATGACCAATTAATAGAAGTTTTTGACCCTGCTCGTTTAAGGATTGTTATGAATTGTAACCCTCGAGGTGGCATAAGCTCTCATCTAACTATTGACTCTGATTGGAAAAGCCGTGGTGGTGAAGAAAAGTATAAGGACTGGATTGCTACTAATGATGAATGGATGCGTTTAGATTAGAGGGTTGAATAACTTTATTTTGTAGGAGTGCTTCAGTCAAGAATAAATCGCATTAATTTCTCCAAATACCTAATGGGTTTAAAAAATTAGTGACTAAAATCGCTCCTACAGGTTTTGATCATGCTTTGTTTGAGTTTATGGCATTTGGATTTGAGAACCACTACCCTGGCCTGGCACTACAATCTTAGAGGCTTGTTCTCTTTGATACTCTTGAATTTCTTTCATCGTTTGTTCCATTGAATCTTTTGCAGCATCACCAAAAGATTCAAAAGCATCTGCAAGAGACGTAGATTTCAGCTCAAAATTTAGAGGTATAGCTCCACCTGGAGTCATCACCTGAGTTTGACCAAAATAAGTGACTTCTCGACTACTATCGGCTTCACCACTTGCCAAAACTGGCGTTAACACTCTAACACTGCCGACTTTTTGATCGGAGTAAACATATTCTTTTACAAGCGAACGAGTATCAATTTTGATATCCGGTAGTTGTTGTTGTTGCTGGTTCATATTGTTCCTTTATTAATTTAATTTGATTTGTTCGCTATTCTAGGTTAATTTCTGCTGTTGTTCTAGAGGTTGGAAGAAATGTTATAAACACAGAAACAAAAAGTTGGTTTCTTTACATTATTCTTAGTACCGACAATCTACTTTATACGGGTATCACAACGGATGTTAATCGGCGCTGGCAACAACATTCAGGTGATTTAAAAAATGGCGCTAAGTTTTTTAGAGGTAGAAAACCTAAAGAATTACTTTTTATAGAGTCTTTTGAAGATCGGTCAAGTGCCAGTAAAAGAGAATATTCAATAAAAAAGCTCTCTCGTGATAACAAAATATTGTTGATTAAATCTGAAAGCAACCAAATAAGTGAGTTTAATTTAAGCAAAAAATGAATATTGAAGATTTTAATGATCTAGTTTTAATACCTGTGTATGAAAAGCTCATAATTGAATATGACTTTTTAAAAGGGTGGACAATTAGTTTTGATCACGCAAAGAAAAGAGCCGGTATGTGCCAGCTTGAAGGTAGAAAAATTTCTTTAAGTCGATATCATATTCGTCAAAACAGTATTGAAATGGTTAAAGATACTTTATTGCATGAATTTGCGCATGCAATAGCTTTTGAGTTATACAAAGAAACGGGGCATGGAATTATTTGGCAAAAAATTGCTCAAACGATAGGTGCAAAACCAAAAGCTACTGGACGATTTAACTTACCAGACGCACCATGGGTATTGATCCACCAGTGCCCTAAAACTAAAAAAATTGAGTTACTGGCTTATCGCTACAGGCGAAACAAGAAAATTACTCAATATTTTTTAGTCGGTAAACCTGAAACGAAAGGCGAACTTCAATATTTATCCAGAGATGAATATGAAGTACGCCTCAAAACATCTTAATCAATGGCAACTAACATAATGACTAAACATTAACAACTCAATTATTTAGGCTG
>CAZRPK010000235.1:0-2892 GCA_964601915.1 uncultured Kangiella sp.
GGTACTCGCCTTCGCCTCGTACTCATTTACTCCTATTTGCCGATCAAATATTGCCATGTATTCACTGAAACCAAACAGCTGACTGCGCTTTTTAGCTGCCAACCTGACCAGTACACCATATTTTTCAAGGTCTTTGATTAAAGCTGCGGCAGTATTAAGCTGAATGCTTAACAACTCAGCAACCTCTTTAATTGTTACCACGGGCGATTGATACAAGTGACGCATCAACTCTAGAGCGCCCTTCTGTCTACGACGACTAAAATAAGGTAAAACGTCACTATCTAGCTTTGATTTAAGCGCAATAACATCTTTAAATACTTGAATGGAGTTTTTAGAAGTCTCTAATACACCGTGAAAAAAAAAGACTAACCAGCCCTTCATATCACTGGACAGTCTCACTGCCATCAATCTATCGACATACTCCACTTTATTCCGTTCAAAATAATCAGAAAGATAAAGCGCAGGCTTGTGCAACTGATTGAAACTCGCTAAATATAAAGCGATCATCAATCTTCCCAACCTGCCATTACCATCTAAAAATGGATGTATCGTTTCAAATTGATAGTGAGCAACCGCTATCTTTATAAGGTGAGGAGTACTACCCTCTTCATTGATAAACTTTTCTAGATCAGTCATTAAATCAATAACATAGTCATGACTAGGCGGAACAAAAATAGCATTTTTTAAACTCACACCGATCCAGTTTTGGCTAGTTCTAAATTCACCAGGTGACTTATTTTCCCCTCTAACACCCTGCATTAATGTTTTATGAGTATCTTTTAATAAACGGTTGGAAAAAGGTAAGACATCTAGTTGTTTAATTGCGGTATTAATAGCCACTATATAATTTTGTACCTCTTCCCAGTCATCCCTTTTTTCAGGGTCAATGTCCTGAGCACCCATAAAGACTTCTTCGATCTTGGTACGAGTCCCTTCAATTCGGCTAGATTGTGTCGCCTCCTTGCTTATGTGCAAACTGATGAAGTAATCCACATCAGGTAGAGACTGTGAATACGCATCCAACTGTCCCAAAGCTCGGTCGGCTTCACTAAGCAAACTCTGTACCTGAGGATCAGAAAATAACCATGCATGGTTAATCTTACTGGGCAGAAAATACTTATACTCGTACCCTTGCTTATAACCACCCGCTTTATAATCAGAAATATCCATAAATATCAATTTTTATTCCCTTGTCAGACATAAGCACCAAAACAACATAGTATGAAATCTAAACTCATACGCGGAAAATGTCAAATTAGCATTGTAATCCCGATATAGATTAACTTTATAAGTCAAAACTAATGGATTATTGGGATCTTTCTTTGCCATACAATCTAACAAACCTCAAATATCCTTCGAACTTCATTCTTCCTAACTGGTAAAAACGCCCTACCTTCTTTCCAAAGCTCGACTTCATCTTATAAGTTAAAATAAATCGCCTTCACTTGCTCTCATTCTTTGGATTCTTGACAATGGCATTTCAATTATATAGCTCCGTCAATTTTCTGTATTTAAATTATGGTATAACATAAAGGGTATTACGACGGTAATACATCAAGAGGCAAAGTGAAAAATTACTCCAATTAAGCTAAATGCTCCAACGCCAAATAATCATGTGATTGCATTTCCTGCAACCGACTAAGGGTTCGTTTAAACTCGAAACTTAGTTGAGTTCCAGTATATAAATCTTCTAATCCCTCATCTGCCGTTATCATTAAGTTAACGTGACGCTCGTAAAACTCATCCACTAAACTAATAAATCGCCTGGTTGCAGAATCATCCTTTGTTTCCAGTTTAGGGATCTCACTGACTATTACGGTTTGATAACAGCGTGATATTTCAATGTAATCGGTTTGGTTTCTTGCTGTTTCGCAAATTTCTTTAAATGAAAACCAAACAATCCCTTCGGCACATCGAATGGTTTTTACTGGTCGATGTTCAATTTCAATAATTGTTCCATCTGGCATGACTTCGGTTGCTAATTGATTAAAACTATTATTTAAATTATCAATCGCTTCTTTGTCATGAGGCGTATGAAAAATATCAGCCTGCTCTAATGTTCTCAAACGATAATCAATACCATTATCCAAGTTAATAATTTTACAATGTTGTTTGATGGCTTCAATCGCCGGTAAAAAACGCTCTCTTTGCAATCCGTTACGATATAAATTATCGGGGGGAATGTTGGAAGTTGCGACTAAACTAACCCCTCTTTTAAATAGTGCTTCAAATAATCCACCGAGAATCATCGCATCGGTGATATCACTGACAAAAAATTCATCAAAACAAATAATGCAGGTTTGTTCTGCAATCTCGTCTGCTATTAATAAAAGAGGATCTTGTTTACCTTTATGCAACTGTAGCTGTTCATGGGTCTGATGCATAAACCGATGAAAATGGAGGCGCATTTTATTTTTGATTGGTAGTGAGTCAAAAAACATATCCATTAAATAGGTTTTCCCTCTACCAACACCTCCCCAAAAATACAATCCTTTTAAAGGTGGGTTATTTCCTGAGAGCGATTTTTTAAATTTTTGAAACAAGTTTAATGGCTTGTCTTTTTCAACTAATCGTTGATATAGATCGTCTAACATATCAACAGCACTGAGTTGAAATGGATCTTCCTGTATTAAGCTCAAATTGATATCGCTAAAATATTTTTGTTTAGGTGATTGCATCAATAATCTGTACGTGCCGATTTAATAAAAAGTCATTTTGTCAGAAATACAGCATTAGTCCAGTATTAATTGATTCAAACACTATTAGAATAAAGATTGCCTTTTGTTGATCAAACTCAGAGTTCAGTTTAATTTTCTCTACATTTTGCTCTTACTTCTTTTTCTTAACCTGAGCTTTGGTTTTTTTTGATACTTTCACATCCTTTTTCTTTAT
>CAZRPK010000236.1:0-2857 GCA_964601915.1 uncultured Kangiella sp.
GTTTCGTTGGACGTTTACAATTAAATAGTTGTATTTACTTTAATATGTTTAGTCGTGTTCTTGTCGAAAGTAATTATGTAAGAATTTTTCAAAAATTTTGAGGGGATTGTTGTGCTGGTAGTGTTCTGATTGCACAATCGAAAATTGACGACTTAAGTTGAGTGGTAATTCAAGTTTTTTAAATATATTAAGTTTCAGTTCTTCTTGAATAGATAGTTGAGATAAAACACCGACTCCTAAGCCTTCCTTAACAGCTTGTTTTATTGCTTCTTGGCGAGTTAAATCCATGCTATTTTTAATTGTTTTTCCTTGTTGGTGTAAAGCGGATACAAATACAGAACGAGTACCTGAACCATGCTCTCGTAATATCCATTGATAGTTGCAAATAGATTCGAAGGTCGCTCTTTCAAGTTTAGCTAATAGATGATTGTTGGCACAAAATATCACTAGTTGATCACTACGCCACGGAGTAACTATTAGGTCTTTATGTGCAATAGGCGCTTCAATTAATCCTATTTGTGCTTTGCCAGAAAGTAATTGCTCAATAACTTCTTCAGAATTACATATATGTAATTTTGGCTCCATTAGAGGATATTGACGAACAAATTCAGCTAATATTTTTGGCATTAAGTAGGAGCCTATAGTCACGCTAGCAGCTACGAACAATTCACCTTGTATGTTTGATGATATAGGTTGTTGTAATTGGGCTTGAAGTTCCAACATTTGAGTTACTTTTGATAAGATAGCTCGACCATTTTCGTTAATATGAAGCTTTTTTCCAGCACGTCTAAATATTTTGTAGTTTAGCGTGTTTTCTAATTCCTTAATCGACTGGCTTGCAGCCGATTGTGTCATACATAACTCCTCCGCCGCTTGGGTTATTTGCTTGAACCTAGCAGTTGCTGCAAATACCGATAGTTGCCTTAACGTGATGTTCATTTTGTACCAACGTTTATTAATTTAATTAATATTATATATGAATAAGATTTGTTAGATTAATGGTAATAATACTTATATTCTCACCATTAATCTAATCTTGAATCACAAAATATATTAAATACAATGTCTATCCAATATAATACTCTAAAAGGCTTATTGTTTATTTTTTTTATAGCCACTTTATCGATATATTTAGCGACACTAGCACCCTTTAAAAACTTCGCTATTAGTCCTCTAATTATTGGACTCTTGCTTGGTACTCTCTACGGTAATATTTTTCAGGAGAAATATATTGAAAAATGGAAGTTTGGGATATTATTTTCTGGAAAGACAATATTGCGCATAGGTATTATGTTATACGGTTTTAGAATTACTTTAGATAATATTGCTGAGGTAGGCATTCCTGGCATTGTAGTCAGTGTAAGTATCGTTTTTTTAACTAGTTTAGTGGGGTATACTGTAGGGGTAAAATTTTTGAAAATGGATCGGGATACGACAATTCTTATTACGGTTGGAAGTTCTATTTGTGGCGCGGCAGCCGTATTAGGTGCAGATTCTGTTATCAGAGCTGACAGGATTAAAAGAACGATAGCTATAGCAATTGTGGTTATCTTTGGAACTATTGGAATGTTCTTGTATCCATTTCTTTACCAAAGTGGTATGTACGATTTTTCTGCGCAAGGGCTAGGAATATATATAGGTGGAACTATCCATGAAGTGGCGCATGTTGTAGCTGCCGGACATGCAGTAAATCCTGAAACTGCCAATACTGCCATTATTGTCAAAATGTTGCGTGTAATGATGTTAGTACCATTTTTGATCATACTAAGCCTTTGGCTAAAAAAAATAATCAATAACAAAGTGAATGTAACAAACGATATTAAAAAAGAACATTCAGTTATTCCGTGGTTTGCTGTTGGATTTATTCTAGTTGTTTTGTTCAATTCTCTTAATCTTTTATCGCCATTTTTAAAAAATTTAATTAATCAGTTAGATACATTAGCCCTAACTATGGCAATGACTTCATTAGGGATCGAAAACCGTTTTAGTTTGTATAAAGGCGTCGGGTTAAAACCCGTTTATCTTGGTGGAATATTGTTTCTTTGGTTAATGTTTGCAGGTTACTTTATAACCAAGTGGTCACTAGTTCTATAAATAGAAACTCACATAATTAGAATGCTAATTTCTTTTTTTGTAAAATAAAAGTCTGGTAGGTTAAATTATGAAACAAATATTATCGCAACGAAAATTAGAGGCTTTTTTTTCATTATCAAAAACTGGAAGTTTTTCAAAGGCTGCCGATGATCTTTCTTTGACTCAATCAGCATTGTCACAGCGTATAGCTCTTTTAGAAGAATCTTTGGGTCATAAATTATTTGTTCGAGGACGAATATCGGCTGAACATACTCAAGTAGGGGAGCGGCTTTTACGATTTTGTCGTGCTAAAAATTCGCTTGAAGATGAACTATTTAATGACATTGTACTATCAGACCAAACTCATTTAAGCGGTAGCCTTACTATCGCCTGTTTTTCATCGCTGATGCGATCCGCAGTAATGCCAACTTTAGCGCCTTTACTGCTTGAAAATGCTAATATCCGAATTGATTTGCAAACCAAAAGTTTATCTGAACTACCAAGAATGCTCTATCAAGCTAAGGCAGACTTTATTATTAGTCAATCACCATTAGACAGGTTAGGTTTTAATTCAATAGTTATCGGTCATGAAACCAATGTGTTAATCGAAAATTCTCAAGAAATTGGCATAAAGGATGTTTACCTTGATCATGGGAT
Source organism: uncultured Kangiella sp. (assembly GCA_964601915.1). Taxonomy (GTDB): domain Bacteria; phylum Pseudomonadota; class Gammaproteobacteria; order Enterobacterales; family Kangiellaceae. The sequence goes on from CAZRPK010000236.1 coordinate 2,731, forward strand.
TAGCGATTATTTTAATGAGTCACTTTTAAAAAAACAATCGACGTTTCCGAATCAACCAGTAAAGAGAGCATTTGTTGGCGATGTATACGGCGTGATAGATGGTATTGGTTTGGGGCTCGGGCGGGGT
>CAZRPK010000237.1:0-2794 GCA_964601915.1 uncultured Kangiella sp.
TATGGCTTCCAAGGTCAGGAAAAAGATGATGAACTGAAAGGACAAGGAAATAGCGTAAATTATAAATACAGAATGCACGACCCAAGATTGGGTAGATTTTTTGCTGTTGACCCGTTGGCGGCTGAATATTCATACAACTCACCTTATGCTTTTAGTGAGAATAGAGTAATAGATGGAGTAGAGTTAGAAGGTCTAGAGGTTGAGTTGATTACAGAGGAAAATAATCCAGGAACCCCAGCTACTAGCGGTCTTTCTTATACCGATATGACTATATTTGAGGGTACGGATGGGACTCAAAGTCTTGACCAAAATATACAGTCAGGAGGGGTTCGTCTTGCAACTCCTGGTGATGCTCTTACTGTAACAAAAAATCAAAATGGGGTTATTCAAGGCACTCCACAATCAGCACCTATAACTCCACTTCAAGCAAGAGCTAGAGCATTAGGAAGTACAATTGTGGCTAATGGCCCTGGGTTTTTTCCAACAGTTAATGTAACAGATAATTCTACAGGACCTAACAATCCAAACGTAGCCGCTGCGCCTCAAAATGTTATCGCGACTGGGAATTTTAATGGGAATAATGTCGTTAATAGCCGGGTAACTCAAGCAAGAATCGTAAGTGCAAACATAGGCTCATTTAACGCTGCGGGAAACCCAATAGCTTTTAATCCAGCAACTTCTAATTCAGCTACAGCAGTAGGTCGATTAATTAATTTAGCAAATGGATTAAATAATGGTAATTTTAACAATGTAACAATTGATGTAACATTTAATGCTAATGCTGCAAATGGATATACTAATAATGTTGTTCAAGGTTTACAAGCTAATGGTTATACAGTAAGGACACAGTTTAACAATGGACAACCAGCTACAAGGGCATTTAGTTTTAATATGTTCCTTACACGATAAAAATATTTTAAAGATAATATATGCTTAATTTTTCTACTATCTTAACTTTGATTATTCTGTTGTCAGGTTGTTTGAGAGCCCAACAAGGGAATGATGATTCAGTTCGTTTTTATATAAATGGTAAGGAACTTATTTTAATCAATGACAGTACTGTTGATAATACTGAGAACTATAAGCAATTTGTAATTGAGAAAGAATCAAAAACAAATATTGTATTTAATGAAATCCCTACAAATATAATTAATACAATGGATGAATATGGGAGGCAGTTTTCATTTAAAGATAGTTTAAGTGAGTTTGAATTTTTAAGGATTGATACTCTTCAAGATATTTCAGATATATCATTATCTTTTGATATGAATAAAGTTTTTTTAGATAGTATTTCTTTTCGATACCAAATTCTAAGTAAAACTAAAAGAGTGAGTGATAGTTCATTTGGAAAAATAAATGTTTCTGAAGTTGGATATTTATTTAAAAAAGAATGTGTTGGATTAGATAGTCCAGTAATTGTTTTTTATGGGTTTTTATTTTATCAAAAAGGAGTTATGTATTCTGTCGGTGGTGGATATTTTTGCGTAATTATTAAATAGTTAATACTAGTCCACCTCCACCTTGATGGTTAAGTATTGACCACCCCCTAACAGCTCGCCATCTTCCAAATAAGAAATAATTGCAGATTGGACATTTTAGATTTTAGCATTAGCGTAAAAATCTTAATGGCACATCGGTTTAGAAATTGTTAATGTTGAGTTTTAAGTTTTGAATTGAGTAGCAGCGTAATAATCTATAATGTAGAGCTTGGCAACTGTTTTTAAATGTTGCTTAGCGGAATATTATGGGTTGTTTTAGTAATGACCTTTTAGCGAGAAGATGTAAAGTTTATCGTTTTGAATAGCGTAAACAAGTCTATGTTCTTTGTCAATTCTTCTCGACCATTTACCTGTGAGTTGATATTTTAAGGCTTCGGGTTTTCCAATACCTTCAAAAGGAGTTTCTAAAATAGATTTGATAAGGCTAGTAATTCTTTTCTGAACTTTTTGATTACCTGTTTTCTTCCAGTATTTTTGGTGCTTTTCAGCTTCGGGTAATAAAACTATTTCCATAAATTATCTAAATCAATAGTTTTTCCTTTTCCATTTTTTAAATCCTCATCTCCTTTTTGAATCATTTCTACAAAATCATTATTGTAGACTTCTTCTTTAGAAATCTCAAATTTGATTTTTAAGGCCTTTAAAAAGGCTTTTAAAGATTCTAGCTTATCTTCGCTAACAGGATGGGCTATTATGACGTTTGATGTACTCATAGTGCTGCTACGTTTTTATTAAAGAAATCTTTGAATTTCTTTTTAGTTAACATTGTTTCAATCATTCCAAAAATAATTGATTTATCTTTTTTATCTAGTTCAGCAACAAGTCTCATTTGTTCCATTGCTGTTTTATCTTCAATAGTTACTTCCTTTGGAATTTCACCTTCAAGATGGACTATTTGATCAATTGTTACACCATAAAATTTAGCTAATTTCTCTAAAATTTTCACAGAAGCTTCTCTTTGTCCATTTTCAATTTTGTTGTAGTGAGAAATTCCTAATTCTATTTCTGATGCAACTTGTTTCTGTAATATTCCTTTTTGCTCCCTTAGCTGCTTGATATTGTTGGATAAACTCATAGTGTTTCTAGATATTATTCACTTACAAAAGTAGCCAAACAGTACATAAAACGCAAATAAAATACAAATAGTCAATAATTTGATTGCCAAATAGTATTTTAATATGTTATTTTGCAATGTACTATTTGTCTTTTATTAAAAATAACTATGGAAATCCAACAAATCAAACAACAATTAGAGATTATACAAGTAGCTACGAGTTTAGGCATACAAGTAGGCA
>CAZRPK010000238.1:0-2788 GCA_964601915.1 uncultured Kangiella sp.
TCCCTAGAATTAGAGTTTTTTAGAAAAATTATGATTTATAATGATCTTGCCGTGAGGCTTAGTCCAATCTTCCAAAGTTAAATGGTGCGCCACATTATAGAATGCTTTATCGTTGGTGATCAGCACTGCGCTGACACTAACAGAATGAGCAGCAATTAGCATATCCATTGTTCCAAGCGGTTTCCCTTCATTTTCACAGGTCGTTCGTAATTCAGCATAAGTCTCTGCGGTATTTGAGTCCCAAGACAATACATCGACCCGAAGCAAAAATTCTTTTACAGCTAACGGCAGGCGTTTAGCATCTGGCTTCTTGGCGACTCCACGAAGAAGCTCTGCTTCGGTAATTGCGGAAACGCAAATGTCTGCCATGGGCACATTTTGTAAATACTCTCTCACAACAGACGGCTCACCTTTAATAATGTAGCTGGCAGTGTTTGTGTCCAACATATAAAGTTGATTACGCATTAGAACAAGTCTCGTTCTATTGGGAGTTCGTTGTCTCGCTCAGCCATAAAATCTTCTGGTACATTAATTGATTCCATCAATTTGAAAAAATCATCCCAAGAGCCAGGCTTTCTAGATATGATTATGTCACCCGTTTCGGGATCTTTACGAATATAAACTTCCTCACAATCATTGAATCGGAAATTGACAGGAAGTCTTACAGCTTGGCTCCGACCATTCATAAATAATTTTGCAGTGTTCATTTGTGCATCCTCTCTCAAATTAAATTTTCAGTCTGATGACAAGCTACTTTCCAATATTTACGATCAATGGCCATGTATTCTGATTCACTCAATACAGGTTCACCTGTAATTTCAGTAAAGCCTTTTGCACTCACCGCTATTGTGTCAACGATATCGCCATTGGATTCATGCAAATCAATAAGAAATTCAGCGTATTCACTACTACCCATGTCATGACATCGTGCTGATTCAAAAGCTTTGGTAGTAGCCGCGCTAGTTTTAAACTCAGCACCCATTCCTATCTTGTAGCCATCACCACTTTCACCCAAATAAATTACTTCCATATACCTACTCATAATTTTCTCCGTTTATGTATCATGGCCGATCTAATATCGGCATCAGTAATATACTGTAATATATTACATTCGCATGGATATATCAAGATATATTATAGTGTACTTATGAGGTGTACCCTATACTGACGTCAGGCATTATGTGAATTTGTGTCAGATTAAAGCCGCAAATCCTATTTATTGACAGTATTTCGTCAAACTCATAGACTCTATCCTGACACTTTGAGGATAAATCAATGATAGGACAACGGATCGGCTATGTCAGGGTCAGTAGCTTTGACCAAAATCCAGAGCGGCAACTAGAAGGTATTGAAGTTGACAGAACCTTTACCGATAAGGCGTCTGGTAAAGATATTCATCGAGAGCAACTGGAGGAAATGATAACTTTTGTTCGAACTGGCGATACAATCTTAGTTCATAGTATGGATCGATTGGCACGAAATCTTGATGACCTGCGTCGTATTGTCCAATCTTTAACACAGCGCGGCGTTTGTATCGAGTTCATTAAGGAAAACCTATCTTTTACTGGCGAAGATTCACCCATGGCAAATTTAATGTTATCAGTAATGGGTGCCTTTGCTGAATTTGAGCGTGCATTAATAAAAGAACGTCAGCGAGAAGGAATTGCCTTGGCTAAACAACGAGGGGTGTACCGTGGTAGAAAAAGAGCGCTATCCGACACCGATATTAACGCACTTAAATCAAGAGTCTCAGCTGGTGAAAAAAAAGCACAGGTTGCTCGTGAATTTGGGATCAGCCGAGAAACTCTTTATCAATATCTACGTATGAAGAATTAATATGCCAATTGAATTTCTGACCGAAGAACAAAAAAATCAATATGGTTGTTTTTCTGGGGAACCCAATGAAGCGCAACTTGCCCGTTATTTTCACTTGGATAACACAGCATTAACTCTCATTAATAAACGAAGAGGTGATTACAATCGATTAGGGTTTGCTTTACAACTGACTACCGTGAGATTTCTTGGAACATTTTTACCAGACCCAACTAATGTGCCATCTAAGGTACTTTACTTTATTGCTCAGCAATTAGGGACGGGAATTGAAAATTTAGATCAATATATGGCACGTAAGGCAACACGCTATACTCATAGTGCCGAGATACAAACTTATTTTGGTTATCATGAATTCAATACTCTACCTTGGCGATTTCGCTTAAGCCGATTACTTTACACTCGCGCCTGGATCAGCAACGAACGCCCAAGCCTTATGTTTGATTTTGCGACTGCTTGGTTGCTCCAAAATAAAATACTTCTACCTGGCGTATCAACGTTATCTCGATTGATTTCTGAAATTCGTGAACGAGCCATTAACAGGCTGTGGAAACGGTTATCATCATTGCCAACTAAAGAACAAAGAGAAAGGCTGGAAACTTTGCTTCAGGTACCAGAAGGTGAACGGATCTCGCAATTTGACCGCTACCGCAAAGGGCCGACAAAAATCAGTAGCCCTGCATTTATTCTCGCAGTAGAAAGATACCTTGAACTAAAAGACTTTGAGTTACACGACCTTGATTTTTCGCACATACCGCCAGTACGACTCAAAAACCTTGCTCGTCATGCCGGTGTTATCTCTATGCACAAAATAGCCAGAATGCCAGATGATAAACGGATCGCCATTTTAGCCGCTTTTGTTAAAGCGTTTGAAGTAATGGCGCTCGATGATGCTATAGATATTCGTAATTATTCAGCGTAATTCATACAAGTTTACTAACAAAATGGGGTAGTTTTT
>CAZRPK010000239.1:0-2762 GCA_964601915.1 uncultured Kangiella sp.
TTTACACCAGATGATCACGTTGGTGATGTTATTGGTGATTTGAATAGACGTCGCGGAATGATAAAAGATCAAGAAGCGGGCGTAACTGGCGTAAGAATCAAAGCAGACGTTCCTTTATCTGAAATGTTTGGTTATATCGGAAGCTTACGTACAATGACTTCAGGTCGTGGTCAATTCTCTATGGAATTTTCTCACTACCTACCTTGCCCTAACAGCGTAGCTGAAAAGGTTATTGAAGAAGTTAAAGAGAGAAATGCTGCTAAGAAGTGATTTTTAATTAAACATTATTAGTTAGACAGTCTTTTCCTTTATAAATACCTCGTTAAGTAAAATTAATGAGGTATTTTTTTATTTGAAATCTAAAAATTAAAGGCGTTTTTTATTGTTAATTTTTTATTTTATTAACCTTACAAATATCAATCACCTTTGCTAAAGATTCATCAATATCAATCTCATTGCTGTACCCTAACCCCATCACTCTTTCAAATTTATGCCCTTTAATTGGTAGTAATGTCAATTTTTGAGTATTGAAAAAACTAGGATGATTAGGAACGATTGCAGCACCAACACCAGCAGCCACTAACTCAACTGCGTATTCAACCGTCTTAACTCGCGCGCGCGCGTTCATTTTGATATTGTGAGGTTCTAGAGAACGTAAGAGTGTCCGAGTTACCAAGCTAGGCCCTCTCAATATAAAATTAAGCCCATCCAAATCTTCATACTCTAACTCTTGTTTAAAACTTAGTGGATGTCCAGGTGGTAATGCCATCATAAATTCATCTTTCCAAAAGGGAAAAAAATCTTCATCTTTTTTAACCATATTGTCGGCAATAATTCTTGCATCACAGGTACGTTTTTCAGCGTCAACTAAGGTTAATTCGATTCCTTTTACTGAATCAATGATCTCTTTCATCAACAGGCTCATTCTAGATGCTCCTAATGCTGGAACAACACCTAAACGAAATGGCCGAATATTGATCTTACGTTGAAATGCTTGTTTAATTGAACGTGCTTGACCTGTAATTTGCTGTGCTAACGGGTAAAGTCTATGACCAGCATCAGTGGGGATAACGCCTCTTGTATGACGAACAAAAAGAGACTCCCCAAGATAACCTTCTAGGCTTTGAATAGCCGAAGAAATAGATGGCTGTGAAATAAAGCAGTGCTTGGCTGCAGCGCTGATGCTTTCTAATTCATAAACTGATTCAAAATATCTAAGCTCTCGTAAATCCATAAAAATAACACCTAAATTTGCTTAAATCTCACTAATTTTATGTATATGTAATTTCTATATCAAACATAGTAGCACAATATTATGCCTTTGAGTTCCAACCGTTTATGATTCGTGAAAATTATCCTCTTAACTGATATTTAGAAGTGAATCGAAATGACAACAAGCTTTCAGAAATTAGGGTTGAAGATATCGCCCAGACATTGGTTGAGCTTGGTTATACGGAAATGCAAAGTTATCATTTTGAACAAAAGAATTTGAGAGCCAAATAAAACAATTAGTTAATCAAATCGGACGGAGAAATTAAAGGTAACGCAGAATTTTTTAGAACAGTCATCTACCATGGCTAATAGAATTGAAGTTGAATTCTGTGATGGTCAATTAATTATTCCTAGTTGTTTTTATGAGTTCACATATCGCCATCATTTACCTAATGACGAATTATTTAAAGGATTTGTTGCTAGTTCTGCGGATAAGATTTTTGAAAGTACTAACAATCTAGAAGGTAGTTCTGTTAAGCAGATAGTTATATTAAGCGGATTATATATAGTGAGAAGTGTCTTTTGCCAGAAGTATATGTCGCTTTTTTTATCTGATATAATTGATTTTATTATTTCTCAACTTTCAGTTATTTTATGTCCGATAAAATACATCGTTTCATTTTTGATAGCTTTGGCATTCGTGGTGAATTAGTTCAGCTCGAAGATAGTGTGCAAAGAATGTTGCAAGATCACAACTATCCGCTAATGATAGCTGATCTTTTACAGCAGGTAGCTGCGGCTGCAATCTTGATGACAACAACGCTCAAGTTTGAAGGGCGTTTATCGGTTCAATTACAAACAAATAACGCACTAAAATTACTGGTGGTTCAATGTAACCATAAGCTAGGCTTTCGCGGTATCGCTAGGTTAGATAAAAAAAAACCACTCGATGATTCGACTTTTAAAGAACTCACCGAGAACGGAAAGCTCACCATTACCATCGAACCTAGAAAAGGTAAACGCTATCAAGGGCTAATTTCAATGGAGAAAAATAATTTTGCTAATTGTATTGAAGAATATTTTAATCAATCAGAACAACTAAGAACTCGAATTTGGATTTTTAATAACGATAACCGTGTGACTGGTTTAATGCTTCAGGCTCTACCCGATATGCTTAGCCAGGATTCATTTGACCATCTCGTTTATTTGGCTCAGACCTTAACGAAAGAAGAGTGTTTAACCATGGATGCTAGCATTTTGTTGCATCGACTTTTTCATGAAGAAAAAATTCGCAATTTATTGATAGAAGATGTCAAATTCCAGTGCGGTTGTAGCAAAGATAAAATGTTAAATTCAATTTCACTTTTTCCCGAAGAAGAGATCGAGGAAATTATAGAAACAAAGGGACACGTAAGTGTAAAATGTGAGTTTTGTTTAGCCCAATTTAAATTTAAACACGTTGAGATTAAAACCCATCAATCGATGAATCCTAACCAGACTTTGCATTAAATATTTTCTTACTTGTCCAAAGCCCACTCTTTACTAACTAG
>CAZRPK010000240.1:0-2731 GCA_964601915.1 uncultured Kangiella sp.
TGGCATTTTTTGAAGATCTTGAGGGACGTTCTTTGGCCATTATGTCAAAGGTAGCTTGAATTTAAAAAGAGCCTTTAAAAAGAGTCGAACTAAACCAACTGAAATTGAATATGAAAAGTTGTACCAACTTTAATATCGGATGTAACAGCCATATGGGCATCGTGATGTTCGGTAATGACGAAGTGAGGAAACGATAAACGTTTGTGTGCATCATCTTCCGTATCTAATGGATCATTACTAAAAAAGGGTTCAAATATAGATTGCTGCTCATCACTGTTTAGCCCAACACCATTATGAGAGATTTGTAACCATAATGAATTGTAACCTTGCAGTACTCTAATTTTTATTACTGGCTCGAAATTATCACCTTTAGCCGATGCTAATGCATTTAGGCAATGTCTTAAAAGGCTCAAGAAAACTTGTTGAATTTCTGAGACATGACAACTAACTGATGGAAGATTTTCGTCATATTCACGTTTGATACTGATATCTGTAAATTTTAAATCTTTAGGTGTGGATAAAATCGTTTCAGCTAATTTAATCGTATGATCCATAATTTGAGTCATTTCGACGTCTTGTTTTTCTTTTCTTTGAGCGCTCGCAAAATCTAATAGATTATCAACGATAGAGTTAGCTTTGTTACCAAGGTTGACTGCGTCGCTTAAGTTGCTGGTAATATTTGCAATGTCATCATCATATTGTTTTTTATCATCGGATTCTCTGCCACTTTCAGTATTCGCTTTATTTGAAATAACTTGCATACGTTTTTCGATCTGCTTAATATCATTAAGCATTCCTTGCAATGGCACGCTCATATCATGCGCCATAGAAGAAGCTAATTCACCCATAGACGACATTTTGTCTCTTTGTATCAATTGATTTTCAGATTTAACTTGTTGAGAAACATCATCTAAAAGCAATACGACCCCATTATTCATGGCAGAGTCTTTAGAGTTATTTAAGGTTAAAGGGTAAATCGTAATATCAAAATGAAAAAGGCCTCGTTGGCTTTGTCTTATGGTAGTTGGGTGTTGTTGGATCAATGCTTGGTCTACTTGATCACGACTAATCGTAATAATAGGGTAGGCTTCCCAAAGATCATGACCTATAGCATCCATCATCTTAACGCCTGTATACTTTTCAGCCTTTTTATTCCATTGAGTAATAATACCTTTTGAATCAAGACCAACCAACATGGACGGCATAGATTCAAGGATACTCTTTAAATAATGTTCTGAATCATGGAGTTGTTGTGTTCTCTCAACCACACGATGTTCAAGGTTAAGTTTAATTGCTACTAATTCTTTGTTGGTTTTTAATTTTGCAAGGCGAGAGAAAAATAGAATAATTGCCGCGATCGAAAGTAATATAATTAGAATCCCACTTGACCAATTAGCGACATATTGCCAGTTGGTTTTACCTTGTTGATCTTTGAACAACATAATAAAATCACTGCCAATGCCAGTGGTTGAAATCAATAAAAAGAAAATGATTGTGATTATCAAAAATACTAGTTTTTTATTCATTAAACTTCTAATTAGGGTGATTAAGGTTTATTACAGGCATAATATCATTCTTTTAATTGATAGTAATTAGTCGTTTAACGAAATTATTTACTGATTGTTGTAACTGCTTTAGGATTGGTTTTTACAATATGGCTTAGGATACAAAATGAAACAAAAAACTCTATTTAATTCACCATGGCAAGTAGAAGATAAAGCTAAATGGTTAGCTCAACAAAGTATTAAGCGTTCTTATCATAAGGAAGTGGTTAAAAAAATAAAGGCGTTAGGTAGCCATCTGATAATAAGCCAATATGGCGCTTTACCTATAAATGAAGATAAATACCCTTTATTTCTCATTAAATCTTCTAATTGGAGCTACTCAAAAAAAACAATCTTAATTACTGGTGGTGTGCATGGTTATGAAACCAGTGGCGTACAAGGGGCTATTCGATTTTTACAAAAGGATATTAAAAACTATACGGATAGTTTTAACTTTATAGTCGCACCCTGTGTTAGTCCATGGGGCTACGAAACAATCAATCGGTGGAATCCTAATACCGTCGATCCAAATCGTTCTTTTTATGAAAAAAGTTCTAGTGAAGAATCTCAGAGCTTAGCAAATGCTTTGCAAAATGATATGTCATACATATACGCTCATTTTGATTTACATGAAACAACTGATACCGATAATAGTGTTTTTAGACCTGCGTTGGCTTCACGTGATGGGATTGTACAAGATAACTGGAACATTCCGGATGGGTTTTATTTAGTTGGTGATACAGAAAACCCGACACCAAAATTTCACAAAGCAATGATTGAAAGTGTGAAAAAAGTGACGCATATTGCTCCGGCAGATAAATCAGGACGAATTATAGGTGAAGTATTAAAACAAGAAGGCGTTATTAATTACCCAACAAAAAAACTTGGGCTTTGTGCAGGCATGACTCAAGCTAATTTTGTTACAACAACTGAAGTTTATCCCGACAGCTCTAATGCTAATGATGAGGAGTGTATTTTAGCTCAAGTCGCTGCGATTACAGGTGGCTTGGATTATATTGGTGAGAATTTTAATTGATCAATAATTTTTAATCTCGATTTGAGGTGATTTGTTAATCAAGTATGATGTTTACCCAAAGCATAGAGATTAATGTTAGATATTATAATGGCTTTTTGATATCTTTGATCTTAGGATAAAATAATAAGTTGAGCAGGATCTCATTGATTAA
>CAZRPK010000241.1:0-2674 GCA_964601915.1 uncultured Kangiella sp.
CTGGGCGTTATTGTGAACTATTGATCTTTGACAGATCCGGTCATATAGGTGTTAGAGATTTATTGATTTTTTGCTCTGCCATAATATTGATTATAATGTTCGAGTTTATTTTGAATAAACTCTTGATTATCACCGAAAACCTTATCGTCATAGTTATTCAGAATTGTGACAATAATTTTTTGTTTATCTTCATTGTTTTTTATAAAATCATCTAATTTTAGGTGCTCGAAAAAGGCATATTCCTCTACTAGGTTTTGATAATTGTTGCTGGTGAATTTTTGAACACCTATTGAGTTATATGCCAGAAGAACTAGCTCTTTTTTTGATAATTGAGCTCTTAACATATTGGTGTACAGCTTTACCGAGTAATCATTAGTGGATTGTTGTTTTATATAATTTAATATTTGGTAAAGATTTAAGAAATAATATTTCACTATTTCATAATCATTATTAAAATTAACAAACTCTTTTTTGAATATTGCTTGAATGTCTTGCTTACTGTCTTCACTGAATGATTTATTAACAGCATCCAATAACTTTTTTACAAGCGGTTCAAATACATCATTACCTGAATATTCATTTCCATCTATTTTGGTTTTAATATTTTTCTTGACTTCTATGAAAAAGCCTAGCATTTGAAAGAATTTATTATCAAGCTCCTGATTTTGCAAGGCATTTTTTTGACCTTCAAAAGCTGTAATTGCTGTTTTTAATTCGACACTTTGCAAACGTATAGAAATAATTACACCTGCAAAAGCTAAACCAGTGAATAAACTTGTTAGAATATTGAAGCTACTTCCAAAGTTATTTAATGTCTCTAATTCCATACTAGGTGGAATTGCAAATTTCAAATCACTTGCTACCCATACCACACTGAAAAAGAATGCTAACCATATGACAAAGATGATTATGGCGACTAGCTTAAAACTGTGTTTTGTATATAAATCTGTCATTTAGAAACCATGGTTATAAATTTATTTGAATTTGCTATTTTTACTCTGTAAACGCCTGCATAACTTGCCGTAAATGCTGAGTGAAGCGGCATATTTACGGTCAATGTTGATGCACTTGTGAGCATTACTTTGCCAGCATTTTGCGTTTACAACTTACTGCAATATCTATAAAAGTCTGAGCAACGAGTTCTTTATCTGTGCCTGGTGGAGATTTAACACCTTGTTTTAGATTGTGTTTTTTCATGTATGCTATCGTTTGAGGAATACTACAATTGCAGTAATTTTCACTTAGTTTGATACTGTAACCATGTTGCTGAATATTTGATATGCACTGCTTAAATAACTCTTTAGTTTCAGACTGAGTAATAGAATAACTTGGTGCAGCGAATAATAAAAGCGCCACACTAAAGGCACTTGATAAAATCTTATGCTTGAAACAATTTGCTTGATTGAACATTTAATTATTCATCCTTTATTAATTTCTTGAACGCCAACCAGCGAAGAATAATATAGCCCCGGGAATACCAACTATAGCTAAAACTCCACCTAACATATTTGTATAAGTTCTTGTATCTCCTGGAGCTTGCTTATATGTGATAGCGACTAATAAAACGAACAGTATCATTATAAACCCTACAATCATTCTCCACATTTTTATAAATCCTTTTGTGATGTATTCATTTCCAGCTAATGGAAAATTTATTGCTCTTAATTTGGTTTATTTGATCAGATGTTAATTTGTAAGTACCATCTCCAGCCGCTAAATACAATAGATTAGCTAAAGCATGCTCTTCATCTGTGCTTAAGCCTTCTGGTACATTGGAACCTAAATTTATTAATTTACGGGTTATAATTTTCACATGTTCTTTCTTAACCATTGAATTTTTAGTGTAGATTGTCAATTTCATTTCTCATTTTTCTTAAAAGATTTATAGCTCCATGTGAACTTTCCGAACACTAACCATTCGAGAGTACTTAAGATAATAAGAGGCACAAATAAGAATGTTGCAAATATAATACCTATTGCTGGATTTCCAACTCTGTCTGATACCAATAGAATCGTCGCTCCCTCCGCCCATATCATAGATGCTATTAAAACAAACCAAACAGTTACTCCAAGCCATTTACCTGTAATGTATAAAAAAATAACAAACGCTTTAAGTCTAAGAATTATTTCCATTTTTTATCCTCGAATTTATGAATAATGTATTGCTAACGTTAACCGCAAGCGAGCCGTGTGTTTGGCTTCGATTGCCGGTGCTTGTTAAAAAAGCGGTCAATGATGCGACTGCTTTTTGGTTTAATGCCGTGTTTCGGTGGCACGATTTATTTAATTGGTTTGTACTAAAAATGTTTCAACTTGAGAGTTACCTTGAAGATAACATTCAAGCTAATTTACTTTGAACTTTCAAATAAATTTACACTTAAATATTTCAAGCTGATACTTTGTTTCAGTTAAACTACTTCAATAAAATAGAGCGATTTAACGTTGCCCGTTGGCGAAAATGGCTCGCGTAGCGAGCTAGTTTTCGCTAACCGGGCCTGGTTAAAATAGCGGACAGACTACCGCACGCTATTTGGTTTATTTGTGTTAGTTTTTCTTCGGGCTTTTTAATTGCCACTGAACTAACTCTACTTTATTACTGGCTGTTTGGGAAATGAAACGTAGATGAATGGGGACACGTCTTTCTTTGCCATATCAATGCCAGTTGATGAATGGG
>CAZRPK010000242.1:0-2641 GCA_964601915.1 uncultured Kangiella sp.
TTGCTTTTGTTACCCTATGTCAGACTACTTGTCGCCTCTAATTTTATAGAGGAACAAAAATATGAACCAACAATATAGCCAAGCATTTAAGGTAGATGCAGTTAAAAAGGCATTCAGTAAAAGTGAGATAAGTAGTATGAGAAGCAGACTCACTTAATATCGCGTCTTCAACATTGCATACATGGGTCAGTCGAGCTAAAAAGAATCAGCTAGAGCTTGGAGATGACTTTTCCCTAGCAGATTTTCCTCAGCAAGAGAAAAAACCTCATGCTTGGACACTTGCAGAGCGTTTTGAAATGATTATAAAATGTGAAGTATTACCTTCTCTAAAATCACAGGCGACCACTTGACCTGTTTCAGCGATATGCCCCACCATTGGCATGTAACCCTTGTTCTTTTTATAAGTCCATTTTGCATCGGCTTTATTCGCGATGATTTCAGTGGCATCAATATCCAGTGTGATCCCTTTGGATTGATGTAGCGCCGATTTCAAGATCGCTTTGTTAACAGAAGTCCATGCAGATTGGGTTGATGACTACTCCCCCATCCTTTTTAACCAAGCACCAATGGAATCCGCTTAGGTAGTTTATCTATCCCCAGCACTTTGATTAAAGCAGACTCTTGCTCCAAATGACGAACATCGTCAAGATGAAAACTGCCTTCGTGTTGCATTAGAATCAGTGTATTCATTAACTGAGCAATGGTTAACAAACCTGCTCGTGAGGTTAATTGATCGTTTGTTGTGGTGAGTTTATAAGGTATAATATTTATTAAGCCTTGTGTTGTTGCACCTATTGGGTGATGGTTCGTTTTATCGCAAGCCATTATACAGCCAAGTCTTCCTGGATTTTAGCGTTTTCTATGATGAGATGGGGGTTAAATGCAAATATTGAAAACTATGGTAAAAAATACACAATTAATTTTGGCGTTATGCCTTACATTTACCTTAACCACAAATATAGCAAATGCCACAATCGTTCGATTTGAAACTAGCTTAGGTGACATCGATGTCAATCTTTACGATGAAACGACACCTGAATCCGTTGCCAATTTTTTAACTTACATCACGGCAGGCTCATATGGAAATACATTATTTCACCGTTCAATCAACGGATTTATTCTTCAAGGTGGTGGTTTTTTGTATAGCAACAGTTGGCCACCGATTGCCATCCAAACGAATGCTTCTGTAAAAAACGAACCAGTTTATTCTAATGTTAGGGGTACAATTGCTTATGCAAAACTAGGTGGACAACCTGACAGTGCTACCAGTCAGTGGTTTTTTAACTTGGCCGATAATAGCGCCAACTTAGATAATCAAAATTTTGGTTTTACCGTTTTTGGTGAAGTAACCGAGAATGGTATGGATATTATTGATTCAATTATAGCACTTAACACTTTCAATTTGGGCGGTGCTTTTGCGGAAATACCACTACAAAATTATACGACTGGCACAGATCCAAATGACACAAACATTATTCTTATTACGAGTATTGACGTTATTGATTCCTCTATAAGTACAGCATCTGGACTTAATCCTATAGTAACAACAAGAGCTGAGCTAGGATCAGATACTTCTTCTGGTGGAGGATCTTTAAGTGGGATTATGTTGTTATTGCTGATCTTTTCTAGAAAGACATATAGAAAAATCAGTTTAAATACCTAGATAATATTTACAAGTTTTTTACAGGATCATTTTGGCCTTTTAGTAGATGTTGTTCTTAATGGAGGATGTAATCCTAACTGTGTAAATACCCTTTAGATATGAGGCGCTATTTGCGCCTCAAATTCGTTTATAAAAACGATTCAATGTCGGTTTCCAATCCCTAATCGGCATCGTCCATTTTTTAGACGCTGATTGAATGGCCAAATAGACCACTTTACGAATATCTTCAGGGTAACTAAAAAGAGTATTTAAATTCTCCCAATTAGCACGCCAAGAGCGGCTGATCTGAGGATATTTATCATCCCATTTATCAGAAGTTTTGCTTCATCCTATCCTCAGTTGCCGATTGATAGCTTGCTTTTAAATCACGAGTCACTTCTTTGTAATCCTTCCAAGGGGCAAACTCAAGTGAGTTACGAACCATATGAACGATACAAAGTTGAATTTTTACATCGGTGAATGTGGCGGTAATGGCTTCAGGAAAACCTTTCAACCCATCAACACAAGCGATTAGCATATGCTTCATCCCTCTGTTTTGAAGATCTGTCAGCACTGAAAGCCAAAATTTAGAGCCTTCATTTTCTGAAATCCACATGTCCAGTAACTCTTTATGCCCCTCTAAATTAACACCAAGAGCAAGGTAAACTGAGTTGGTTACTTGTGATACAAGGCCCGCCGATATTTATGCTCCATACATTTCCTGGAATGTCTCGGTGATATCCCGAATACTCATTCCTTTGGCGTAGAGCGTTAATATTTGCTCATCCATACCGGTAATGCGACTTTGACGTTTTTTAACTAACTGAGGGGTAAATGTACCATCACGATCGCGAGGCGTTTGAAGTTCAATTTCGCCATGTTCGCCTTTCAGGATTTTGGTTGAATAACCATTGCGGTTATTCCCCGTATTAGACTCTACAGATTGCTCCTTATCATATCATCTCTGACTTTAAAGCGGCTTCAACAGTCATTTTGGTA
>CAZRPK010000243.1:0-2629 GCA_964601915.1 uncultured Kangiella sp.
TTAAACAGTAGCGTTAGTTATAACTATGACATTTATAGTTAATTAGTATTTTTCTATTTTAAGAGCATTGAACATAATACCGATAAATTATTAACTAGTCGCAAACAATGAATAATATCACCATTTTTGGACGCTCTAGTTGTGGATTTTGTTCGAGAGCAAAGCATTTATGTGAAATAAAAGAATACCAATTTAGTTATATCAATATATGGAAAGAAAACATTTCAAAAACAGAGCTATAAAAATGCCTAACCCTAGATACTAATTTTGCTAGTAACTAAGCCGTTTTTTTAGGATAATGATTGCCAATTTATTTGTCGAGATTCAATTCCATGAAAGTCGTAGTGGAAACTTGGTTAAACGAGGTTTTAACCTACCTAAAATCCAGCGAAATTATCCCGAATGATTTCAATGCAAAGATCAATGTGACACGCACCAAAGATGAGTCACATGGCGATTTTGCATCTAATTTAGCCCTAATATTAGCTAAACCAGCCAAAAAATCTCCTAGAGAAATGGCAGAATTGATTGTAAAAAACCTTGGCAACAAAACCGTAATAGAAAAAATGGAAATAGCGGGTCCCGGTTTTATCAATTTCTTTTTGAGTCAATCTGCAAGTACCCAAGTGATTGAATCAATTTTAAGCCAAGGAAAATCTTTTGGTCGAAGCAACGTTGGTCAAGGAAATCCTGTTGGTGTTGAATATGTCTCGGCTAATCCAACTGGACCGCTGCATATAGGCCATGGCCGAGGCGCTGTCGTCGGTGATTGCCTTGCACGATTACTTAAAGCGACAGGCTGGAATGTTACACGCGAATTTTATTATAACGATGCTGGACAACAAATCATCAATTTAGCCTGTTCTGTTCAGGCTCGCGCAAAAAAATTCACTCCTCAATCTGATGAATGGCAAGATGATTGGTATAACGGTCTTTATATTATTGATGTTGCTAACGCTTATATTAACAAAGAGACTATCGACTCATCCGATAAGCATGTAGCTGGTAAGGGAGATATCAATGATCTTGAAGCCATTCAAGAATTTGCTGTTGCCTATTTGCGGAGAGAACAAGATCTTGATTTGAAAGCTTTTGAGGTTAACTTCGATGTATTCTTTTTAGAATCATCTCTTTACAACAAAGGCGATGTAGAAGCTACCGTCAAACAACTTCAAGATTCGGGGCACACTTACGAGAAAGATGGTGCGTTATGGCTAAAAACAACCGATTTTGGTGATGATAAAGATCGAGTTATGCGTAAATCAAATGGTGGTTATACCTACTTTTTACCTGATGTAGCTTACCATGCCAACAAATGGGATCGTGGATTTAAACGATGCATTGGTGAATTTGGCTCTGATCACCACAGTACAGTCGAGCGAGTCAAAATCGGTTTACAAGCATTAGATGTAGGCATTCCTAAAGGTTGGCCTGAAGTTGTTTTACATCAAATGGTAACCGTTATGCGTGGTGATGTTGAAGTGAAACTAGGAAAAAGAGCTGGTGGTTACGTTACACTCAAAGATATCATTGATGAAGTCGGAAAAGATGCTACACGCTACTTTTTAGCCGCAAGACGAGTTGAATCACAGCTTAACTTTGATCTTGAACTTGCCGCATCTCAGTCGAATGATAACCCAGTTTATTACATTCAATATGCACATGCGAGAATTTGCTCTGTGTTTAGGCAAATGAAAGAACAATCACTGACTAGCGATCAAGTGAATGGACTAGAGAATTTAAATTTACTAACCAGTCGTTATGAAAAAGCATTGATCGATCGACTTTCTAAATTTCCAGATCTAATTAAAAATGCCGCTCAATCATTAGAAACTCATATGGTCGCTCATTATCTACGTGATTTAGCAAATGATTTTCACACCTACTATAACGCTGAAAAATTTATTGTTGATGATGTCAATATGCGTGATGCACGGCTTTGTTTGATTACAGCAACTAAGCAAGTCTTGGTTAACGGATTAGACTTACTTGCGATTAGCGCGCCAGAGAAAATGTAAAATGGCAAGAGATTACGCAAAAAAGAAAGGCCCCGCTAAAAAAGGTGGTGCTAGTCGTAGTAAAAAGAAACAAAAAAAACCAATTGGTTTAATCTTTTTTGCCTTTTTATTATTTTCTGGACTTGCTGCTTTACTCGTTTATTTAAAATGGTATCAACCTAGAGTTGAGCAAAAAACCTCCGTTGTTTCAAAGCCTATTAAAACCACAACTAAAAAAATTAACATAACAAATAATCAACAGTCCAATACAAATATAAGCAAACAAGCAACCGAAGATGAAGTGCCTTTTTACCGAACTCATCAAGAAATGATGAATAAGACTGTTGAAATTCCAATTGAAGATTTAAAGTTACCGGAAGATGATCATCAGTACTCTTATTCTATGCCTTGCGGTTCATTTAGAGAAAAATCGAGAGCCGAAGAATTAAAAGCTCAGATAGCTTTTGCTGGTTATGAATCCAATGTATTACCCATAAAGAACAAGGCTGAATGGTGGTATCGGGTCACTTTAGGTCCCTATACTAGTAAGCGTAAAACAGAATCAATACGTCATCGATTACAAGATAATGGATTTAATCACTGTAAAATTTGGCGTAAGTTAATAAAATAAT
>CAZRPK010000244.1:0-2621 GCA_964601915.1 uncultured Kangiella sp.
CTTCATTTATTCTTATGATGCGTCGGGGCCATCACTTCCCGGACAATACTTCGACCAAGAGACCGGACTGCATTATAACTACTTTAGAGACTACGACCCAGAAATTGGACGATATATTCAGAGTGACCCGATTGGCTTAGCTGGGGGGATAAATACCTACGGGTATGCTTATCAAAATCCTATCAATAACACTGATTTTTTCGGGTTAGATGTTACTGTTAATTTATTCCCTCCAGAAAGAAGCGTGCCTGATGCTAATACAGCAATTGCGGCCTCTAGAATTAATGATCCGAATTTTTGTACTATTGCAGGTCATGGAAATCAATTTGAAATGTACGGTAAAGATGGGAAGCCTATAGATGCTGCTGGTATGGCCACAATAATAAAAAATAAATGTGAAGGAAAACCCGTTAAATTATTGTCCTGTAATGTAGGACGAAAACAAAAAGCCTATCCTGATATTTTGAGCTATGTTGAGAATGTTCATATTGAAATGGGAAAACTTGGGTTGGGGCAATCTGTACGAGGGCCAAATAATCTAATTGATTTTTATGAGGATGGCACCACTGCAATTCAGGGAAATGGCGTTGATATTGTTATGCCTTATGATCTGGATGCTGATGGTGAGTGTGGAAGGTGTTATGTTGATTAAGAACTCGGTGAAATATGCTCGCTTTTATAGCTTAATTTTAGTTCTGACGTTTCAGTCAGCGTATGCTAAATCTAGGTCTGGAAACCTGTCAGAGCAAATACTTTCCTGCACTTTAGCTACAATCGATGTCTCAACTGACAGAGAAGTAGTCCGCAAGAATATAGATTTGAATTTGCACATTGAGCGCGCAGGTAAAGGCATTATTGATGTATCCCTTGCTAGTTCAAATAAAAAAAGACAAGTGGAAACCTACTCCATTCTTGGAGGATATAAAATCAGTCAGAGTTCCTCATATAGAGTAGAAGGTGATAATTATGGCAAATTACTTGAAATTGTTATCGATAATAGAGTTGAAAAACACAAAAAAGGTGAACAAGTGTACTCTCTATACCTTTACAACAAGTATAGCAAGACTAGTCATATTGGAAGAGGATATTGTAAAAAATCTAAAAATGAGTTGACAAGGTTTACCTTTAAAGACTCGCTACTACCGCCGGATAACTATTCAGAAGCAAGGATTTATTACTATCCTAAATCGGAATTGCCAAAAGATTTTCATGAGATTAATTTCAGAGATACTAAATCACTGAATTATATTATTGAGAAAAATGCTGGAACTAAAGTCGGCTCTTATGACTGGACGGCTCTTTTTGTTAAGCCTGAGATGTATGGCTATTTTGGTTCTGCTTGTTATAGTCCAAGGCATTTGCTAGTTTTCTTTAATGGTAATAAACAACCTATTTCTTATGCGGAAGTTTGTTTTGAATGCAAACGTTATATGCCTAGTGATTTGTCATCAGAACTGAATTTAATACAGTTTTCCGAACTAGTTGAATCCGTTGGACTTCCCATATCACCTAAAGATATGAACTCAAAGCAATTTAAAAGAGAGTTTCAGTTGGCACTAGATGAAGCGAAAAAACACATGAAGAATAATTAAATTGATAGCTGGTAAATTTGTATCTGGCTTGCCATTCGCTTTCCCGGACAATACTTCGACAATGAGACTGGGCTGCATTATAACTACTTTAGGGATTATGACCCGGAGATTGGCAGATACATTCAGTCCGATCCTATTGGGCTAAACGGCGGCATCAATACCTACGCTTATGTTGAAGGAAATCCGATAAATTTAGTAGATCCGTTTGGACTAGATGGCTTTGGCCCGTCTTATGATATTTCCGATTCTTTCGAAAGATTCTTTTGTAGTAACATAGCGTCTTGTGATTTTGACGACATAGAAGTTGACTTCGATGTCGAAGTTGCTGTTGTGGTTGGTCATGATGCTTACGGCGCAGAAGTTACTGACGGAGTATTAGATCATGATGAATTGTGGTTGCCGGAAATAGGCGCTGGCATGAGTTTTTGTTTTGACGTAAAGGACAAATATGACTATTGTGAAAGTGATGATTCGAAAGAAAGAAATGCAGGCTTAAGAGTGTTAGGGATATCAGGCTCTTCTAGAAAATCTTGTATAAATATAGGTGTGGGTATTGGTTCTCCATACAATGAAACAAAATAATGGAAATTTACATGTTGCGACGAACATTTGTTAGAATATTTTTATTTGCTTTAATGGTTTCTGCATTTGTAGGTGGTGGAGTTATTTTAAGTTCAATGCTCGAAAAATATATAATTCACTCATTTGTATTGGTAATTGTTGGATTGTTAATTGCTGCGGTTTTTATGTTTACTCCTTGTAGAAAATGCAGCAAACTACAGGGCTTTAGAGTTTTCGGAATTATTATAGTAGCGATACCAATTGGATTCTGTTTACACTGTGGAGAAAGCTATTTGTTCGATGAAGAAGATTAACTTGTTGTTTAATGGATAAATGGGGATAAATGAGGACGTGTCTTGAATTGCCGGTTTTAAGATGGTTGTTTAATTTATCAAAAAGAAAGCTCTCCCCCTAAAGATGAATGGGGACACGTCTTTCTTTGCCATATTGTAGCCGTCCAAATTGCCG
>CAZRPK010000245.1:0-2603 GCA_964601915.1 uncultured Kangiella sp.
AAAAAAAATTCCTAACCGTTTGTTAAACTTAGCCATTATTCATTCACCTTTACAATCGTTATGAGTCAAATGCAGAGGCATGTAACTTAATGACATTGCCGCCTTACCAGCTAGCTAGACATACCTACGCTAGCCAAATGCTAAGGGGTAAGGCTAGGTTGATTGGGTTTCACAGCAAATGAGCCATAAAAATTGGGGCAAGAATATGAGACCATTTACCCCCCTCAGTAGTCCTACTTAAATAAACAGGCAAAAAGCCTGTTTATTAGGCACTTAAAAAGGCATTTTAAAGCCAGGAGGAATTGGTAAACCAGCAGTTACTGAGGACATCATATCTTTAGTCGAATCTTCTACTTTACGAACCGCATCGTTAACGGCTGCTGCAATTAAGTCCTCAAGAATTTCTTTATCTTCACTCATTAAACTATCTTGAATTTTGACAGATTTAACATCATGCTTTCCAGTCATGGTAATACTGACCATACCCGCACCAGCATCACCAGTTACTTCAACATTTGCAACTTCATTTTGCGCTTTTTGCATTTTTTCTTGCATTTTCTGCGCTTGTTTCATTAAATCGCCTAAACCGTTCATTTTATCCTCACTTAATTTTAATACTGTTTTTAATTCAGTTGTTTCTAAATTCAATGTTTTAAAAATCTTTAGACTTTACGTCTATCGTTTGTTTATCAATCACTGCACATAATTCATTTTGCAATTTTGCAACGCAAAGGTTTTCTGTTAACTCTTTACAAAATGCTTCGATATCATCTTCGTGTCTTTTAACCTTTCTATCTTTAGGAGTTTTTATTAATTCTTCTTTGGGTTTTAATATAATAGTTAAACCAGATTCATCAAAATAATCTTGCAAATATCGAATCATTGTTTCGTGTAAACTGTCAGTTAAAAAATGTTCAACTTTTGGTAAGTAACGAATAATCAATTGGTTATTTTCGTACTTAGCTAATGAATTTAATAATACCTGCAAACCATTTCCTTCTATACCCGAGTAGCTTAAAGCTAAATGCCAATTACTTTTGTTGATAGTATCAACTGCAATTTTGGGTTTTGGCTCTTCGATAATACTTACTTTTTCTTGCTCTGGTTTAATATTTGATTTGTTATCAATAGATTTAGAAGTTGCTATATTTTCTTTTAATTTTTCGAATGCTGAATTTTCTGCTGGCTTGATTGGTTCGGAGGCAAGATTATTAGAGTTATGGGTAGGCTTATATTGCGCCTCTAAAATAGGCCTCTCATTTTCAGCACTTACTGTTGCAGGAAGTTTTTTTTTTCGGTTGAAGTTGCGTCTTCTGCAGGTTTATTTTGTGACTCTTTGTGTGTTGAGCCTCGCATCGAAGCGTTAGATTTTATTGTGCTAACGGTTTGAGGTTTAAACGCTAAAATCCTCAAAAATGCCATTTCAAAACCTTGCCTTGGATGAGGTGCAAAGGCTAAATCTTTTTTTGCAACTAACGCTAACTGATAATAAAGTTGTATCGATTCTGGACTTGCTCTATTGGCAAGGCTTACTAAGGAGTTTTTATCTTCATTAGATTCAACATCTGAAGAAAACCCCATCCCTGCTTGAGCCACTGCAATTTGATGCATAAGTGTTAGCCAATCAGATAGCACCTCTGCATAATTAGGGGAATATTGCGCCATATTTTCAATGATCGACAAAACACTTTGAGGATCTGATTCTATAATTGCATTCAATAGTTCAAAACAATAAGATTGATCGATGCTACCAAGCATTTCCAATACTGACTTCGTTTCAATTTTATCACCACAAAATGCAATGGCTTGATCAAGCAAACTAAGCGCATCTCGCATACTGCCATCAGCCCCTTTTGCAATAGGGTTTAGTGCAGATTCCTCAAAATCAATTGTTTCAGCTTTTAAAATCTTACTGAGGTGAGGAATTATTTGATCTTCTTCCATTCTTTTTAAATGGAATTGTAAACAGCGTGATAAGACAGTTACTGGTAATTTTTGAGGGTCTGTTGTTGCCAATAGAAATATTACATGGGGCGGAGGCTCTTCCAGAGTTTTTAAAAGCGCATTAAAACTGTGTCCACTGAGCATATGTACTTCATCTATTAGATAGACTTTATAACGACCGCGAGTGGGTCTATATTGTACGTTTTCTAGTAATTCACGTGTATCCTCAACCTTAGTTTTAGATGCTGCATCAATTTCCATCAAGTCAACAAAACGCCCTTGGTCAATTTCTGTACAACTAGAGCAAGTACCACAAGGTGTCGACGTTATACCGGTGTCACAATTGAGACTTTTAGACAATATACGTGCAATCGTTGTTTTACCAACACCACGAGTTCCGGTAAATAAATAAGCATGATGTAATCGTTGAGTTTCAAGCGCATTCGACAAAGCGCGAGCAGTTTGTTCCTGTCCGACGAGCTCTTCAAATGATTTGGGCCGCCACTTACGGGCGAGAACTTGGTAACTCATTGATGACTACTTATGACGTATAATTATTTTTAATTAGATGCAAAGATTATAATGGAAGATGATCGTAGTCTAAAGCTTTATTGTGGCAGATTTATTTTCAGAAATAAAAAAAATGGGTGGCAGTCCTA
>CAZRPK010000246.1:0-2556 GCA_964601915.1 uncultured Kangiella sp.
AATTGATTTATGTTTGAAACAAGCGGAAGCGCTGAGTGAAAGTTGGAGTGTGGGGTATGAATTACAGCCTCTCTAGACGGTTGTAATTTCGTTCTCGATTTTAGCTATATCTTTTTTACTTTGTTCAACTATTTCAGTCGTACATGCAACACAAAATATCTTTTTTGAAGTGAATCCAGAGGATGCTTTAGGTATCCGAAAACAATTATGATTTTTAATTATGTCATTTTTACACCTTGAACATTTGCTTTTCTTTTTGCAAATATAGGCTAATGGTTTACCTGTAGACATAGATAAAAGTGAGGGAGTTTTCCCTTTTGGTTTAGTCACTTAATATACCCTTCCATGTTTTAGTTAAATTGTTAAGTATAGTGTCTAGAGACTCGTGAGCCATTTTAAACTCCTCAGTTGTCCACTCCTTTCTAGATTTTTTATTTGATTTCTTGAGTTCTTTGTTTAGTAATGTGACACATGCAATAAAATTATTACCTGCTGTCACACCTTTTTTTACCATGTCTCTTCCGGCTCTATTTATTTCAAGCCTATTTACTAATAAATTTGCCGTTCTATTTACCTGTTCATTTAGCCCCTTTTTCAGTTGTTCCCATTCTTTTTGTGGTAGCACTTTGAAGGGCTCAGCTGCTGGGCTCATAACTTTACTATTTTTTTTATTTAAAAATATTTCTCGTGCACCGCCCGGATCAAGGCCAAGTGATTCAAGCTTTTCTTCTAATTCACGGATAATATCTTCATCTTCCGCAGTGGTAAATTCTTCTTCAATTAATGAGTCAACAATTTCATAGTTTGCGAAAGCGGGTTCCGCTAAGCGCATCCTCGCAGCGCCAGAAGTTACGTGATCGGGTAATGCAGGTTCTTCCCCACTAATAACACTATCCCAAAATTTCTGATCATCATTTTCGAATAATTTGAATTCTTGCAGTCGTACGTCTAAATTCATTCCTGCATGTGTTACTACATGCCCGTAATTGTCAGGATGACTCGGGTTATTTTGTACGATGACTCTCAGTACTCGACCTACAAACTGTATGTATGGTGCTAGAGTCCTGAAAGGACGAAATATAGCTGCTACACTCAATTTAGGGTGATCAAATCCTTCACCGAGCATTTGAACCTGCACTATGCAGTCCAATTCACCACTTCTTAGTCGCCTCTTAACCGTTTTTTTCTTATCTTCGTCAAGTTCCCCATAGATAATATCTGCGCTAAATCCTCTAGATTCATACATTGACCGAATTTTTCTTGCGTGATCCACGGAACACGCTACCGCGATGAGCTGATGGTGTGTACCTGTTGTACGTAATTGCTCAAGTTTCTCAAGACTATTATCTACAATCGATTGATTGCATACGTCTGACAATGCAATTCCACGACTGAACCAATCTTTTTCTTTCATCTTCAAAACTTGATCTAGATTGTAAGTCTTTGTTGTTCCTTTCGCCGTGAATTCTATCTCAGACGGTGCGACATAAGAGGCTTTAATCCGTTTAATATAGCCTTTAAAAGTTGCTTTTTTAAATGGGTATCTATAAATCAACTCTCCATCAATTTCTTTGCCGTCACTACGAAAAGGGGTGGCAGTCATGTTTACAATCTTCGCATCAGAAAAGTGTTCGATAACAGCTTGCCAACTATTGGCCGGAGAATGGTGAGCTTCGTCTACTATGATAAGATCAAAAAAATCTGTGGGGAATTTTTTCAGCCATTTATCAGGGTTGGTGGCAAACTGCTGAACATTCGATATGATTACATGCGATTTTTCACATACTGATATGTTTCCTGTGTCGAGTGTGCAGGCATACGGTCCCGCGGCCATATCGCTATTTTCTAGCACACCTCTGGTACGCCAAAAACATTTTTGACGGTTTGTGACATCCATGGACTCAAATAGTCCATCCTTAATGGTTAGGTTCGGGGCAACAATTAAAACTCGCCCCTTAGCAATACCGAAGGGGGCTATAGCTGCTATGCCCGACTTTCCGCAACCTACGGGAATTTGAATTATGGCTACTTTGTTACCACTTTGGAAAAAGTCGTAGATAGCTTGGTAAGCTTCAATTTGCGGTTCTCGTAATTGAGGGTTTTCTTCAATATTAGCTGGTGTTTCTACAAAAAAACTTTCAACTGGTCTGTTAGCTCTCACCCAAGTATCTAAGTCGCCTTTGTTAAACAACCATTTGCTGCCGACCTTGTTGGAGGGGATTCCGCCTTCTCTTGCTAGATTGTAGAGCACTGTCTTGCCTAGTTGTATGTATTTTGCCGCTTCTTCCACGGTCATCCATTCTTTCATGCGTCACCTTAGTTATCATATGGTGTCATTTGATAACATATGATAACTAAAAAAGATTTAAATGCAAGCGTTTTAAATTCTGATGACTGATATAGTAGTCATTTAAAGTGGATACTCCACTGTGCGAAAGGTTTGTTAGTATCGGTTCAGGGACATAAAGCCCTCGAACCAATTTCTCTTTGGATATTTTCCAGTGATGCCAGTGCGTTTCTTTGCTGATATGTATCAGGCTTACTTCTGGCAAGTTC
>CAZRPK010000247.1:0-2534 GCA_964601915.1 uncultured Kangiella sp.
ATAACACTTAACAAATTTTAGACAGCTTGAAAAATCAATCAGCATTAGCAATTATAAATTTATAATTGTAGTATAATAAGCGTTTTATACTATAGTTAGTAACGCATGAAATTAGCCGAAAAAATTCCTAATAATTCTGAAATAAGAAAGCCTAATTTGCTGATTGAAGCGTCATATATATTGCCATCAATATCAGCAGTAAGAATGGAAATGCTAGCTTTCACAAAACTAGATACAAAGCACTATATAACAGATGAAAAAGTAAAGATTAAAATCACAGCAAAAGAGTATATGAAGCACTGGTCAATTGACCAGAAAAACATCTATAAAGTAATGAAGGAAAGTGCTGAAAACATGCTTAAAACAAAGGTTTTATTTAAAGGAGCAGAAGAAAGAGTGCCAATTTTAGACAAGTATGAATATATCAAAGGGGATGTAATATTGCATTATAATGAAATATTTTTGAAGTGCTGCATACTGCCTCTGGATAATCCATTAACCCCATACTTGATGCCTTTTAATGTTGTTGATTGACTTAATAAAGAGGCTTAAGGTATCATTAAAAAAACGCAATAAGCGATTGCGGAAACAATCGCCTATTACTTCTACAAAAATAACTTCAACGGAGTTAAAAATGAGCAAGCCAAATATTACCAAAGACAGCGTAACTACTCAACAAGCACTTGAAATAAAAGAGCGTTATTTTTCAACTGGACTAAATCCCGAAGACATAGAAACCCTTAAATTGTTTCATATTGAGGGTAAAAAGTTTGTGGAACAATTCGCCATCGAAGACATGATAGGCTATGTTTTTTCACATCAAGCTAAGCAACTCGACATGTGGTATGACCAAGGCTTAATGTTGAAATTTAAAGGCAATAGTTCAGCGTCACCCAAAATGATTTTAAGAAGTCCTCTATTTTCAGCGATTGGGCGAGGTAGAAGAAAAGGACTTACTGATTTAACCATCTTCCAAGATGAACAATTAAGGCTTTCATATTCAGGTGTTCAGCTTGACCAAGCAGACCACGATATTCATTTATGCGCTATAAAAATGTTAAGCATATACCAAGATACAGAAAACGTCTTAATGATAAAATCAGAAACAGGTCGCCATGAATACAGTCGTGTTTTTGTTGATGATAAAGAGTTTCAAAAAGAAGTTCGTGGACGTGTTGCAGGGGGAACACTTAAACACATCAAAGAAAGTTTTAAAAGGCTTGGCGGTCACTTAACGCTTGAAGAAAATGGCGTTCCTGAAGAAGAATGGGCAACAGGCGCAATCATTGGGAAAAGCGGTTACAGCAAAAAGAATGGAAAGTATTTTTTTGATATAAACCACGACTTCATTAAATTGTTCAAGGATGATGAACACCAGTTTATCAATATGGATGTTCGGCTCAGTCTAAACAAAGGCTTTGCAAAGTGGCTCTATGGCTTTGTATTAACTTTTAATGGGGACGCTAAGTATTCAGCCGAAAAACTTTATAGCTTGTCAGGAAGTAGGCGAAAGAGAATGCGAGATTGGATTAGAATAGAAATGATACCAGCTTTTGAAGAACTAGAAGGAAAGGACATCATTAAAAAAGTAGTTTATCCAAAGAAAGGAACACACTTAATAAGATGGACTCGTTAAGTTACGGATAGAAAGCGCGCCTTTACGGATAGAAAGCGCGCCTTTACGGATAGAAAGCGCGGAAAGTACGGATAGAAAGCGCGGAAAGTACGGATAGAAAGCGCACAGTATAAACTTATATATATTCTTTTTATATACTGACGTGCTTTGGTTTTGTTTTTACAGCCGACGATTATTACGGTATTGGCTAACAAATTGCCGACCCCCTCGCGATGCTCGCCAACCGATTCCGAGTATAATTAAATTCAAATGTTTTCAGAGTTCATTTTGAGAACTTCGTTTTTGTTTTTTGTCTGCAGGGTGCGAATATACTTTTTTAGTTTGCTGAAATCACGTCCGCAACCGAGCTTATGGCGTAAAGTTGAGTTCTGTCCCTTTCTGTATTAGCCGTAAATCCATTTACAAGAGTTAAATTAAACTTTTGTCTGCGTGCATCCATGCACTTGATGCTACGCACGATTTTGTTTTATGTTTGAGAGTTAGTTAGGATTGGAAATATAACGATTAAACAAACAAGAGTACACATATAAGCCGTTTTTTAATGTTGAGTGATAAATCTCTATGATTAGATGCTGAAATGCCCTTAAAGCGGCTTAAATTAGCTTGTATTTAAAAAAAGAATCCTTATAGTAGTTTTACTGTTTAGGTCTGGTCAAAG
The DNA here is from genome assembly GCA_964601915.1 of uncultured Kangiella sp. Classification (GTDB taxonomy): domain Bacteria; phylum Pseudomonadota; class Gammaproteobacteria; order Enterobacterales; family Kangiellaceae. The sequence goes on from CAZRPK010000247.1 coordinate 2,295, forward strand.
CCTAGATAGTGGGTAGCATGACTCTTATGTCATGTGAGAGCCAGTTTGCATCTAGGAGATGGAGCTGGCTTTTTTTTGCATAAAAATACTTAACGGGCACACGGGCAGTTTAGAGCTAAAAGAATGTGACTGCAGGATACGCAATTTTACATTATCATAATTATATTATTATGATATTTAGTTAGGTTAGCATGGTTAAACTCAAACGCCGTTTGCTTGTTCTCTCAACTGTTAGAATCT
>CAZRPK010000248.1:0-2514 GCA_964601915.1 uncultured Kangiella sp.
CCTGGATGAGTTCTGTTATCGTTTTAATCGACGGTTTTTTGAAAAAGAAATTCCTAACCGTTTGTTAAATTTAGCGATTATTCATTCACCTTTACAATCGTTATGAGTTAAATGCACAGGCATGTTTAATAATGGAAATTGATACACCAGGTGATGCTCTAGGAACGGCTAAGGCAAAAGATAAAAAAGAAGAGTTTATCTCTCAGATCATCAACCGACTAAATGAATTATTTATAACCGATCAGTTAACAGACAGCGACCTAGTTAACTATGCCTATACCGTCCGTGACAAGATTAAAGAAAATACCTTAGTAGTGAGCCAGATTGCAAACAATACGCCAGAGCAAGCAATGCTGGGCGACTTTAGTAAAGCAATTGATGACGCAATAATGGATAGCAGTGAAGCACATAATAATCAAATGATGCAGTTGTTGAGTGATCCGAAAAAGGCTGCTGGGTTTGCTAGAGTTGTTTTTGATTTGTTAATAAATAAAACATAACAAATCATGTACAAAAATTTTATAAATAGGCATATGTAGGACATTATGAAACAGACAAAAATACTATTTGTATGCTTAGGAAATATCTGCCGTTCCCCTACAGCTGAAGGAGTCTTCCGTAAATTAAGTTCTGAGTATACAGAGCTGAATTTAGAAATAGATTCTTGCGGTACTTATGGATATCACCAAGGAGAGGGCGCTGATCCGCGTTCTGTTTCCACGGCAAATAAACGAGGTTATGATTTGTCTGCTATTCGCTCCAGAAAAATATTACCTCAAGATTTGATCCATTTTGATTATATTCTTGCAATGGATAATTCAAATTTAGAGCATCTAACAGCGCTAGCAAAAAATAATAAATACGATAATGATAATATCCATCTATTCTTAGATTTTGCTAAACAATCTAGAGCAAATGAAGTACCTGATCCTTATTACGGAGGTGCGAATTCAAGTAATAACGGTTTTGATAATGTCATCGATCTTATCGAGGATGCTAGTAGAGGTTTGATTGACGAGTTGTTAAATAAAAAGAGCCTGTAAATAAAAATAATTAAGTGGTCAAAATAGAGGTTGTAAAATAAGTATCTTGCCAGAAATAAAAATGCCGCTCACCTTAGATGAGCGGCATTAAGTATTGGTTTTTTGCGTTTAGAAAAATTTATAAATTACCAAATTTTAACTCTTTCTTCTGGCTCTCTATACATTCCGTCACCAGCTTTTACTCCATAAGCTTTCATAAATTCAGGCATATTCATTAAAGTACCATTACCACGATATGGTGCTGGCGAATGAGGATCTGTTTTCAAACGATTACGCAAAGCTTCTTCACGGAATTTATAAGCCCAAACTTGAGCCCATCCCATAAAGAATCTTTCTTCACCGTTAAATTGGTCAATCACAGGAGACTCTTTACCTTCAAGTGATAATTTATAGGCTCTGTGGGCGATAGTTAAACCACCTAAATCACCGATATTTTCGCCTAAAGTCATTTCGCCATTGATATGCTCTCCGGGTAATGGTTCAAACTCAGAATATTGATCCGCTAGCTTCTTAGTTCGAGTTTCAAATTCTTTAAGATCTTTTTCTGTCCACCAGTTTCTTAAAACACCATCACCGTCAGATTTAGCACCTTGATCATCAAAACCATGTCCCATTTCGTGTCCAATGACTCCACCGATCCCACCATAATTTACGGCATCATCCGCTTCCATATTAAAGAAAGGAGGTTGAAGGATTGCAGCAGGGAATACGATTTCATTCATGCTTGGATTGTAATAAGCATTAACGGTCTGTGGAGACATAAACCATTCATCTCTATTAATAGGCTTACCAAGCTTATTAAGTTGGTTATGGTGATTAAAAATAGAGGCTCGTTTATAGTTACCAGTTAAATCATTAGCATCAATTTCTAAAGCTGAATAATCACGCCATTTGTTAGGGTAACCTATTTTTGGATTGAATTTAGCTAGCTTATCTAATGCTTGCTTTTTAGTTTCTTCACTCATCCATTCTAAACCTTTAATCGCGTCGCCGTAAGCCGTGCGAAGGTTTTCAACCATTGTTATCATTCTAGCTTTTGCTTCAGGTTTAAAGTGTTTTTTAACATAGATTTTACCAACAACTTCGCCCAATAAGCTATTTACCGATCCAACAGCACGTTTCCATCTAACTTCTTGCTCTGGTGTACCGTTTAAAGTCGTTCCATAAAATGCAAAGTTTTGGCTATCTATTTCATTGCTTAAAAGTCCAGCAGCTGAATTAATGAGTGTCCACTTAAAATAGATTTTCCAATCATCTACGGAGGTTTTGGTAAATAATTTTGAGAACTTTTCAAAGTAAGTTTTTTCTCTAATAATCGTGTTGGTTTCGTTACCAATACCAGCATGTTGCAAATAAGCAATCCAATTAAAACTTTTAGTTAACTCAGAAAGTTTAGCTGTTTCAATTTTGTTATAGGAGAGCTTTGCACGAAAGCACAAGTTTAGACGATAAATGATATAATACCATTTTT
>CAZRPK010000249.1:0-2497 GCA_964601915.1 uncultured Kangiella sp.
AGACCTTATTGGATGGGGAAGTCTCAGATTTTTAAGTTTCCTTTTAGAGGGATGATGAAATGGATGGGTGGAATTCCAATTGATCGAAGTAAATCGAATAATGTGGTTGAAGCGACTGTTGAGATTATGAAGCAATCAGAAGCGCTAATTGTCACCATTCCTCCTGAAGGAACTCGGTCTAAAGTGCAGTATTGGAAAAGCGGTTTTTATCATATTGCTAATTTATCGAGTGTACCTATTGTATTAGGCTTTTTGGATTACAAAAATAAAAAAGGGGGGTCTTGGTGGAATAATCTAACCAACTGGAAATCTTGAAGATGATATGGTAAAAATTAAGGCGTTTTACCAACCGATTAGCGGGAAAAATGATTCAAATATCGTTTAGGCTATAGTCGGTCTATATAAATTTGAGAATGACGGCTAATAATAGCAATAAAGTTGAAGATTCAGAAATGATTTTTTCGGTCAGAAGTGTAGTTATTTGGATTGAAGTGCTGAACGCCAGCATTCTCAATTAACAAGTTTTCAGCTTTTACAATACATTTACCACAGGCATCTCCGACACCTAACTCTCGCATTATATCGTCAATTGAATCACAGCCCTTTGCTTGCGCTTTAAGGATTTGCTTATCGGTTATGGCATTACAAATACATATGTACATGGTTTTAACTAAATCGAATATTAAATCTTACTAATGAGTATAAGAATGATTCTCATTTAGGTCAAGGTGAGTTATGATCTTTTTCAATTATTTTAATTTAAACCATTAGTGACTGTTTAGAATTGAGCGTATAGTTCATTTTTATCAAGTTTATTAATCGAATTCAATGATTGAGTTTCAGTTAGGTACATTTCTATGAAATTAGATAGTCAAGTCAATCAACATCTAAATACGGTTCTCAAAGCACTGTTAACGGGTATTAACCAGTATTTTTTACATTCTAGAATGTATGGGAACTGGGGTTTTGATGCGCTCAAGACACAAAATTACAAATACTCAATTAAATTGATGAAAGAGTCGGACGTATTGATAAAACGAATTTTGTTTTTACAAGGATTACCTAATTTACAAGCGTTAGGTAGTTTGTCTATTGGAACCGATGTTGAAGAATCGTTAAAAGGTAACATGATTTTCGAAGCTGAATTACGTGATGAATTAATCGATGCTATAAAATACTGTGAATCTGTAGCAGATTATATCAGCCGAGATAATTTAACTGAAATATTGGAAGAGTCGGAAGAGCAAATTGATTGGCTTGAAACCCAAGGATATTTAATCTCTAATATGGGATCTGAAAACTATTTACAATCCGCGCTTTAATTTAAACTAAATGTGAAAAGAAAATAGGAAACAATCATGAAAGGTAGTCAAAGAGTTATTCAGAATTTACAAGATCTCCTAGAGTCAGAATTAACGGCATTTGATCAATATTTTATTCACGCCCGAATGTATGCAGACTGGGGACTAAGTAAATTAGATGAACGAATTTCTCACGAAGCTGATGAAGAGAAATTACATGCTCAAATGCTAATTGACCGGATTTTATTTTTAGAGTCAACGCCCGATTTATCAAAACGTAGTCCATTAAATGTTGGTACTGACGTGCCAAGCATGTTGCAGAATGATTTGGATTATGAGTATGCCGTGGCGGATAAATTGAGAGAAGTCATTGCAATCTGTGAAGAAGAAAAGGATTTTCAAACTCGTCAAATTTTATTAAAACTATTAGAAGATACCGAAGAAGATCATATGTTTTGGTTGGAGCAACAAATGGGAATTATTGATAAGATGGGCGTTCAAAATTATATACAGAGTCAATTATAATCATTTTAGAAGAAACTTAAAAATTAAAATAAAACAAACAAAAAAAGGAAAGTAAATAATGTCAGAAGATCAAAGTTTAAACGGAAATTCTTTATTAGAACCATTAATTAACACTAAATTCTGGGTAAGAATTTGTTCGATTGCCGGATTTGTTGGTAGTGGTTTTATGGTTATTGCAGCTGTTTTCTTGATGTTTATGGGGGGAGCAATTGTTGAAGCTGGTGCTGGAATGCCTGCTGGTTTTGGCTTTGGTATGGGTATAGTTTATTTGCTGATGGCATTATTATATTTTATGCCAAGCTTATATTTACATAAATATGCAGGAGCAATAACAACAGCACAGGAATCAAACTCAAAAGACGATATTAAAGTGGCACTAGAATATCAAAGGTTATTTTGGAAATTTGTTGGTATCTTAACTTTAGTTATGTTGATTATAGCTGGAATAGGCATTATCGCAGCTACTTTAAAAAATTATATGTAATGTTAAATATCACCTAAATGACTTTGTAAGATCGAAATAGCTACCAAGCCAGCTGTTTCGGTTCTTAATATTCTAGGCTCCCCTGACTTCCGCAAAACACTATAAATCTAAAAAATAAACTTGTTAAAATTCAAATATAGAAGTATAACATTGAAAATGTTGAGAAATGTAGTGTCTTGAAGTGCTG
>CAZRPK010000250.1:0-2456 GCA_964601915.1 uncultured Kangiella sp.
GTAACAGAACTTTTTTTGATCAGTGTAGATGGTAAAGGCAGAAATTAATTTGGATAACTTTGCAAATGGTTTACAAAAATTTAATATTGAGTCTGCTACCAGCAGAAATAATGAATTAATGAACCCTTCATTATCAGTTAAATACCAATTGTTTTCAGGAATGCAATACCAATTAAATATATTTCACGAAAAGGAACTCTATTACTTAAACATTGATCTTGAAAATACAGAAACTGCAAGTGATGAAGAAACGCAAATACAAAATTGGACCTATGTAATACCCAGTTACAAATTTAATGCTTTAAATAAGAAGCTATCTGATATAATTGTAGCCATACCCAAACTAGCCAATACAATTGACCAATAACCTACAAAAAATAGCCTTTATCATCGCTGCCGTCTATGGAATGACAGCAGTGATGCTCGCAGCCATGGGCAGTCACATTTTTCACATAGAAAAAGGCACAGCCAATTATTTACTCTTTAACAACGCCATAACCTATCAACTGTTACATGCCATACTAGTTTTGTGGTTAAGTACACTGACACACTCTAATTTTTGGATTAAATCTGCTATTTACAGCATGTTAATTGGAATACTGTTATTTTGTGGAGGCTTGTATCTACTGGTATTGCTAGGTAAAACGCAATTGTCATGGATTACACCTGTTGGCGGCAGCTTGTTGATACTTGGTTGGCTAAATTTGAGCATATCTGGATTTAGAAAATTGTATCTCAAATAACATGTAAATTCATTTATACCCTGATTCTTTGATATAACTAGAGTCTCCTCAAAAAACATAACACATTGATATATAACAATATAATTGATACATGTGGTATAATAATGCAAGGTTTTCATTAAGAAACAACCCAAAAGGCTTGCACATGATTCATTACAAATCTTGTCCTGACCAAACGTCCGAACCACGCAATCATTAGCTTTCGAGGATTTTTTTTTTAAATCTCGATCTCGAATAAAAATTTGAAAAAAGATTAACTCAAATCAAAAAATACCTCAATCTATAACTTTTAAGCCAAAATTAATCAAAAATCCAAATTTTAGCTATTCAAAACTACGGACAATTCAATTACCCAACTTTTTATATAACTTTTATCGCAGCTGTTATCCGTCAAGCAGATGCAAATATCCATAGAGCTTATTTTAGAATAGAGAGCCTATTACAGAAAATATATTTTGGTAATTGTTTACAAAAAACATCTTTTAATAGGCCTTGTCCTGACCAAACGTCCGAACCACGCAATCATTAGCTTTCGAGGCATTTTTTTAAAAAATATCTCAACTTTGAATAAAAAACTTCAAAAAACATAACTCAATTCAAAAAATCTTCTCAATATTTGATTTTTTATCCAAAATCATTATATTTCATGAATTTTAGCCAAGTCAAACTACGGACAAGTCAATTACCCAACTTTCTAAACAACTTTTATCGTAGCTGTTACCCGTCAAGCGGATGTAAATATCCTTTTAGCAAACCGCCCCAAGCTTCATAAAATTCTGCCTCAGGTTTTATGCCTTTATTTTGCCAAGCTTCATTCGGAGTACGACCATCTAGATTCATATGAGTCCGAACATGATTGTACCAAAATCTGAATTCAGTTAAGTGAGAATTCAAATGAGCAGAATCTTTAATTAAAATTTGATTCAACTTTTCTTTGAGTGTTCCAAAGAAACGTTCTATCCTACCGTTCTGCCACGGGCAACCAACATCAGTTAGTTGATGTTTAATTCCCATCAGTTTTAAACCCAGTTTGAAAGTCTTGGATTTAAAAACAGCATCATTGTCAGTACGAATATATTCAGGTCTACCATATTTTATAACCGCTTTAAAAATTTCAAATAACAATCTTTTAGAGCGTTTATCTTCTATGTATTTTAACACAATATTGAACCGAGAACCATGGTCAATAATTCCAAAGATATGCATATTCTTATTGTTAGCATCATGTTTGCCCGTTAGATCAATTCCCCAAATCCAATTGTTATCAACAGGATACGGTTTCTTGTTTTTGATGTTTCTACGTTCAATTAAAATCTGATATTTGTATTTTCGAATAATACCATAAACATAAGTTTTGCTAACACTATCAATAGCTGAATGTTGCCGATTAAAATTATCCGCAATTTTATAACCACTGGCATCAGTCATGGCTTTAAGATAAATGATTTTGTCCACAACCCATTGAGGCTTTTTGTTGTTTTTATAGGCCTTAACAATTTTTGGTTTGTGGTATGTTCTGTATATTTTCTTTGATTTGAATAGGCTAATAAAAAACAGATAGAAACGTAGATAAATAAAATAGAACAAGAACATCAAACATCCATGTTAAAAAAAACGGCATTCTAACATTAATACCAATCGCTGCGCTCGCTGAGCCGCTGCGCGATACCTAAAAAATCTTTCTAATATCGCGCAGAGACGCAGAGGACGCAG
>CAZRPK010000251.1:0-2454 GCA_964601915.1 uncultured Kangiella sp.
GTGATCAGGGCGTTGGTGGGGTTCGGGAAGAGTGAAGCGAGGGGCGAGGGGCGAGTTTAAAGAAAATCTGCGCAGCAGGTAGTCATTTCAGAGGTTGGGGTTTCACTATCGAAAAACTAACGATGCGTCATTTCTTTGACCGACCCCTTTTCGTGATTCACCCACTTTTCAAAAAAAGCTAAGGAAAACTTAAATAATCACCCGCCTGAGTAGTTACGTTTTCATAATGATTTGTATTGATAATATGTCACCATTCAACAAATGAGAGACTTATCCGATTTCTTCGCTGGTATAACCTTCGGCGAGTAACAATTTTGCGTCTGGATTTTCTTCCAGCTTATTTAAAAACTCAGTGAAAGTGTTTGCTAAGCAATAGACGCCCTCTCCAGATAAGGTTTCTCTTCTTTTTTCATCCAAACTCATTTCGTGTATTTCACTAGGCTCCAATGCAAATACTTGCCCCTCTCGTTCACCTAAAATAAAATAACAGAATACTATTCCGCATCCATCTTCCCCGATATTGATAGCTCCTTGAGGTAATAATTTAGCCTCATTTTCCCACATGCTTCTTAATGTTCCTCCTTCTGATAGTTCTCTGTTATTTAGTCCCAAAAAATAATCAATTCCTGTCCATCCAAAATTATCACTGAGCTTTACGGTTCTTAGCATAGGTAACCCTCCGTTATATTTTAATAGGTAGTTCCTGTAGTCATCTGGTAACCTTGTCCCAATATCGTTTTCAAAGCACTCTAATACTGAGTCTTTCAAGTGCCCCCATTTATTCGCATAGAGTATTTTCATTTTTAATGGCAGTTTTGATTTTTAAGTTAAATGTGTCTAATCCCAAAAAGGAAAATCGGGACCTCCATTCATTGTTGGGCCATTCATAAAGGCAAATATTTCATCAACGGTATATGGGTTAGACATATCTTCAGCATTGAAATATGCTTTCCATCTTTGATTATACAAGCCTGACCATCCCCTATGCAAATTGTTTTGAGCCCAGACCCCCAAATCTGGATTATTTACATTAATTCCATGTGCCGCAAAATCTTTTTGAAACGTCCAAGGAAACAGATGATGAGCTTCGACTTTTTTGCCAGCTAATTGAGCGGGAATAGGATAAACATTAGGGTGTCTTCGCATGCGCATTTTTAAGTTTTTGTGCGTTTTTTCCAAAGGAAAGTAATCACCAGCTACAAGTAAATACCCCAAGCGAGCATTACCACCTGCGTCGAATAGCACGTCCCACATCGCTTCAAGGTCCGCCTTGCCCTTAGCTTCTTGCAAAGCATTAGCTAATGGCCTATCAACAGTTTGGATAACTTCACCTGCTGCATTTTTTAACAGCAGATTACGACCACCTTTAACCATGCCAACAGACACGATTGGTAACGCAGCAGCTAGGGCTTCGTAGTGGCCATCTGCAACTTCGCTAAATACCATGACCCAATCAAGGGGTTCATTTACGATACCGATACCACTGAGATAGAGTTCAGCTGCTGCTACTGTAGTTGTTCTTCCCCACCTAGAGGTTTCCGTCATTGCCGCTTTGAAAGCCGCTCTATCATCCATGGGATCATCAAAATCATAGTTATTATATATTTCACTATGCACAGACAATTGATTTAGCCCTTGGAACATTAAAATTGCGGCATGAATTGGCGTATCTAAGTCTTTTTCAATTTGAATCGTCCAGATATTATCCACTGAGGTTGAAATGTCATTAAACTGAACATCGGTATCTAGGTCATCGTATATATTACCTAATTCCAATATATGACCACCTCTAAAAAAAGAATAGAAAAGCTCCTTTGCAAAGTGGTTATCTCCATACAATAGTAAGTATGCCGTCTTCAAGTCTTCCCACTCTATAGGCTCTCCTTTTTGCCATGCTGTTGATGCAGATGTTGCCATAGGAGCAGGAGCGGACATAGCAAGAGGCTGAGGAGTAGCTATGCCTTCCTCTGGCCCATCAACAACGGTAATATCAATTGAAGATGCCTCCTTTCCCCCTAAAATCAATTTAAAGGCTAATTCATTAGTTTCAGAATCGTAATTGGGCACACTCAAACTAGGGGGCATCATTTTCGAAGACGGCGAGAATAATCTGGGTTTGCCTGTATTACTTTCATCATAGACATAGAGAGCCGATACGCCATTATAAATAAACTTCTTAAACTTATAAAAAGTCTCTCCAACTTTGACACCATAATCATCATTGTTTTCCCAACTATCAGGACCATATACACGAAGTGTAACGGTTTCTAACTCTGCAGATTGGCTACCCGGAAAATTAATGAGACCACCAGCTTCGAGAACCCTATCTCCATAAACATACCCTGCAGGACGAAAGACCCGACTGCCCACTTCAGTCTCTTTAAACTGAGTAATAATCTGATTGGAACCTAAATTCTGAAGTGAAAGGGTGACATTTGCGTTAAATACATCTTT
>CAZRPK010000252.1:0-2328 GCA_964601915.1 uncultured Kangiella sp.
GTAGCATATAAAATACTTGAAAATTAATTTTATATGCTATTTTCTAAAATCCCAAAAGCCCTAACAGGAAAAGTTCCCATTCCTTTCATTTTCACAGGAACAGCAAAAAACTTAAAATTATCTGCAGGCAATTCAGACAAATTAGTCATGTGCTCACAAATTGGAATTCCCGCCTTTAATAAAGTTGAATGACATGGGCGAGATTTACCAGAAACATCATCAATATTATAAGTATCAATTCCTACAAAGGTGACCCCTGAATCACGTAGAAAAACAGCTACTTCTCCAGTAACATAAGGATGTTCTTTAAAATATTGATCGCTTCCCCAATGTCGACTCCAGTTGGTTTCAAACAAAATAGCCTTACCTTTTACTTTCAAATGTTGAACATGCTTTAGTTCTACTTTTTGAATACCGTCCGGCAAAACCACTTTTATCGTATCTAAATTAGCGAGTTTAGCTAAGGATATTTCTGATAAATCTTCACCATCTTCGTAACGATGAAACGGTACATCAACGTAGGTTCCGGTATTTGAACAAAGCGTGACGACACCAATTTGAAACTGAGTACCCTCCTCATAATATTTTTTTGAAGCATCTCGGGTTAAATAGTCGCAAATTATCGGTGCTGGCAATCCTTTATAGGTCACCATTCCATCTTCTATATTATGACTGACATCTATCAGCGTATAGTTACCTTGTTCAAACCTTGACATATAGTCCACCGCTTATTAACTGTATTGCTATTCTAACAACCATCATAAACGAAAATCACCTAATAAATTGATAAAAATAGACCGTGTTAAGAGTAAATAGACAGTACCGCCCTAATCCTTAATCAGCTATAATTTAATAATCAAGTAATAAAGCAAATTACTAACTAGGAACCTCATTGAAAAGCACCTTTGTCTATATTGGCATCGCATTAATAAAATTACTAAGCCTACTGCCTCTTTCTGTCTCGCAAGGATTTGGAGGATTGATTGGTCGGCTGATGTGGCTATTTAAGACTTCTGGAACGAATGTGGCTCGTATCAATATTCGTCATTGTTACCCTAATAAAACACCTGACGAACTTGATCACTTAGCAAGGAAAAGTATGATTGCCTACGGTAAAACCATTGGTGAAATGGGGATGTCCTGGAATTGGCCGATTGATGGAGTCAAAAAAAAGATTACCCAAGTTGAAGGTTTGAGCTATTTAACCGACGCACTAGAATCAGAAAAAGGAGTTCTATTAATTGCCCCACATCATGGCAATTGGGAAATTCTTAATCACTTCTTTAGTCAATATTTTTGTATGACAATCATGTACAAACCTGCAAAAATTAAAGCACTAGATGATTATATTTTAAAAACCAGAAAACGTATTAAAGTCAATCTAGCGCCCGCTAATCGTCGCGGTGTCGCAATGATTTTTAAAAGTATTAAAAAAGGGGAAGTCGTTGCGATTTTACCTGACCAAGAACCAACAGAAAATAGCGGTGTATACGCACAATTTTTTAATCAAACCGCTTTAACGGGAAAACTAGTTTGTCAAATCGCCAACAAAACAGAAGCTAATTTACTCTGCTGTTATGCTAAACGATTGGATGATGGCACTTACTGCGCTATGATTAAACTGGCAAATGAATCAATACGAAATAAGGACGAATTAATTGCTGCTAACGCACTTAATAAAGATGTTGAAATGTGCATATCTGACTGCCCTGAACAATATCAATGGGTTTATAAGCGATTTACCTGGCAACCCAGTGGGCGATCAAATTTTTACAGAAAAAAATACCAATAATGAAAGAGACAAACTAATAAAGAGGAAATATTATGTCTTTAACAGCTGAATTACTGAATGAGTTGGAATTGTTAAATTTGTTTGATCTTAGCTCTACTCAAGGTGGTTTAAAAATTCATCAATATGCAGGAGAGAAAAAAATCAAGGCTGCACAAAGATTATTTGATAAAGGGATCATTAGTCAAACTGATGGTGGTTATTTAACTGACCGAGGCGTTGAAACGGCAGAGCATGTTCAGATTTTAGTTAAGATGCTTGAGGCTGATAGTTAATATGATTCATTTTTTGTTTCATTGAATATACTTAAAATATTTTTTAGGTTTAACTGATCCTAATTCATTAAGCTTATTTATTATGTTCCACCACTATGACCACATTCCCTTTTTTATGACCGGTGTCAACATATCTGTGAGCTTCAGCAATTTGTAGCAACGTATAAGTTCGATCAATAACTACTCTCAGACGTTTTGATTCCATCAATTTCTTGAGGAAAATCAAATCTTCAGTCTTTAATTTCAAACCACCAGATAAAACCT
>CAZRPK010000253.1:0-2313 GCA_964601915.1 uncultured Kangiella sp.
GTTTAGATGTTTGCCCTGATCACGATATAGTCGGATTTAAACGCTATGTTGCACTAGCCGTTGTTGCAAGAAACATTCAAAAATTAGGTTCAGAGTTGATCAAAAAAGAGTATGAGAAAATAAAACGGCAATCGGCGAGAGTTTCTCTTTTAGCGGCCTAATCCAAAAATACAAAATACTACGCTTTATTAGCAATAGTGCGTTCAAAAATCGATAAAAGCGACTCTTTCTTGAGTATAAATAAAAATTTCATCAATTTACCTTAAGAACATTTGAATGTTAATTTTTAACAACTAGCAAAGTGGCGTTTTATCTAAATAATCGAATTCTCGGTCAGGCACTATTTAATCCACCGAGCGTCGCACTTGGTCATTCAGGCATTTATTCAGACGCTAATTGAAAAAGCTGAAATAACAGGTATCACGATGAAGTTTCGCGAAGAAAATATTCATATTTAGCTGACGCTTCATATTTAAGAGATATATTATTTCATCCGAGTTACTATATTTGATTCATTAACTGGTTCTAAAAGCTCTTAAAAAATGAACGATAATAAAGAAAACTATACAAAACATTATATGGTGACATTCCAAGAAGCTTTGGATTTTGTCGCCAACAATACGCTTATATCAGGTTCAGAAAAACAAGCCTATGAACAATGCTATAACCGTGTTCTAGCTTCCGACATACTAGCCCCCTACTCTATTCCGTCATTTAACAACTCTGCAATGGATGGATATGCGGTTCGATCAATTGATCTTGTTAATGCGACTGAATCATCTCCCATTAAATTAAAAGTAGAAAGCCTTTCTGCTGCGGGTGATTTAATTACAGAGCAGCAAAATACAAATCACACATTAGAAAAAACAGCCTGTAAAATTATGACAGGTGCCGCCGTCCCCCATGGTTATGATGCAATAATACCCGTAGAAAATACTCAATTAGCACAAGATCATGTCATTTGCTTTTTAAGCCCAAACAAAGGCGCTCATATTCGTACCATTGGACAAGATTTTGAACAAGATTCTCTAATTGCAAAACAGTCTGAAATAATCAATGAAAATCATATTATGGCATTTGCCGCATTAGGGATAGCAGAAATAGATGTAGTTAAGAAACCTAACATCGCTTTATTCTCTACAGGAAAAGAATTAGTGGATGATGCAAATATTGAATTAAAACCTGGGCAAATTAGAAATTCAAACAAACCTTATTTACTATCTTACTTAAAAAATAAACCCGTGAATGTATTTAATGCAGGAACAAATTTAGACCAAGTAGAAGAATTTGAAAAATCATTAACTGAACAACTTCAGTTGAATACCAACATCATAATTTCTACCGGTGCTGTCTCTATGGGTGATTTTGATTTTATTCCATCAACCATTAAAAAACTCGGTGGGAAAATTATATTCCACAAAATAAAGATAAGACCTGGTAAACCCCTTTTGTTTGCAAAATTCCCAAATGGTACACTTTATTTTGGTTTACCAGGCAATCCCATTTCAGCCAATATCGGTTTGAGGTTTTTTGTGATGCATTGTTTAAGAAATATGCTAAACCTAAATCCTGAAAAACCTTTAAAAGCTAAAGTAAGTCATCCTCACACAAAGAAGCATTCTTTTGTAGGTATTCAAAAAGCGAATGTCTACATTGATGAATCTGGAAGTCAAAGAATTGATATTTTAGATGGTCAAGAATCTTTTAAAATTCAACCATTACTTAATGCAAATGGCTGGGCGGTTCTATATGAAGATGAACATTCATGGGATAAAAATGATCTAGTTAGTTTTTATCCGTCATAAAATAAACGAGCAAATAAAGAAAACCGCTATGTACATTCGAATTCAAAATAATAGTATCCGCTTTAGAGTTTCTGAACAGGAGGCTTATTCTTTAATTGAAGGCTTAGAACTTAAAGATTCTTTTATAGTTCCTAATCAGCAACAACTGGATTATTCGATCTCAACCGCAGAAAATGATTCATTTGATTTTGAAAGCTCTAACCTTTTAAAATTACAAGTTGATCTAGATAAATTAAAATCTGAATTATCTGTACGGCCTAGTAAAAAAGGAATTCAAATCGAATCAAGTCATGCTCATGGCATTGACGTTTTTTTTGAAATTGACATTAAGAAAAAGAGATGATATTCCTAAAACTGTTCCAACATAGCAGGATCATAATCACTCGTTGAAAAACTCAACCCCAAATTTTCTTTAATTTGATCGAGAGCATTAACCTTTCTATTCAAACTTCCAAAAAAACATCCACCTTCTTAGAAGGTGGTTTTGATTTGCCCCTTGAAGGGGCTT
>CAZRPK010000254.1:0-2298 GCA_964601915.1 uncultured Kangiella sp.
TCATTTTCATCTTCATTCTCATCATCTGATTTTCTGGACTTCGGCACCATTTTCTAGCATCACTGTTACCATGATATGCCGGAACAAAGCTTTTATCATGAAAAATGGTTTGTCGATTCATAACATGATGAAAAGCCTCTTCGTATTCTATTCTAGTAGCTCTTGGCATGGTAGATGACTATATCAGACTTATATTTACACCCTCCAAGTCCTCCCCATTCCATTTTTGTACTACTGGTTAACTGCACCTTTTTGATACTGGTTGATGTTAGACTCCTCAATATTTTTTAAAGCTTTCGTAGCATATTTTCTTATCTTACTGCTTTCAGAGTGCTTTGCGATATCCTTAATAATTGAATAGTAACGGCTATTTCTACTCTCTCCAATAATACGACACAACCAAGCCTTAGCGTCTTGCATTAGTTTGTCTCTTGTTGCAGCCTCTGAAACGATTCGTTCTGCAGCATGATCGAGTATTTCAGTATTATACTTTCGTTCATTATAAATTTGGCGGGCAATTCTTCGAATATTTTCAGGATTATTACTATTGATCTCATTGATGTACTGACCAAATTCACTATTCAATAGTTCCGAACTTAGAGATCTATTTGTTAGAATTCGACGAACAGTCCAACCTTTACCTTGTTTATCATTCCTAATAAATATGATCGTACCATAACCATCAAATGAAGCTTCCAAATTACTAATTTCTACTCGAATCCAACCATGTCCAGCTTTTCTGCTGACGACTTTTATATCAATAGGGTTTCCGAGAACTTTATACACTTTATCAATAGAATCTCCAATTTTCACTTTGTCTTGAGCTGAACCAGAAATAACGTTTGTACTAGCAGGTAGTTTCAGATTAAGTTTGATAGGTTTTGATTTTGGATCAAAAGTAGGAAGCTTCATTGGACGATCACTAACACTCTTTTTAGCTATTAAAACGTATTTCTTTAGCTTTTTGGGAATGTCAGTTTTTAATAATTGGCTCAACGCATCGTAATACCTTTCAGAACCATGAGTTTCTAGGACTCGAGCACACCAAGCTAATGTATCCACAGTAATATTGCCATAGTAGGCTCTAGTTTTAAATAGGTTACGTGCCGCGAGCTCTATTAATCTCTGGTCAGTGTGAGTATCTTTAACAACTGATTTTGCAGCTAGTCTTATCCCTTTCATATCCTCACCTGTGAGTAATAAAGCATAGGTATGGTTGATCCCTAAAAAGGGTTTAGTTTTTTCATCAGCTATGAGATTTGAACCATCGAGAAACATCAATGACATCAGCATTATCAGTAATTTTTGTAGAGTAGACATTGATGTCTCCTTGATTTAAAAATTTATAAACGTAAGGAAACATAATGACCCTCACAGAACCGTACTTGAAGATTTCCCTCATACGGCTCTTCAATTTAATTCACACTTTTATGTGACAGCGTAAAAATTATGTCTTATACGTGGTTTCGGTAGTGGGTAAAGTAAAAGATACTGATTCTTCTTCTGCCAATTCATTTTCCGTTTCTGACTTCGTCTATTCAGCCATTTCTTAGCCAGTCTAATTGCCAGTTTGTAGTACTTGAGTATTGAGCGGTAGTTTTCGCTTACCCCATAATATTCAAAGTGTCCTCGTAGTTTCGAGCATAATATATTCCACCAGTCTTTGGTATGGATAATAAACCCCGCTTTTAAAGTGAGACCCAAGCTTTGGACGCAACCAAAGCCTTCTTCTACAGCAGTTCGGAACCTACACGGCTCCTCAATTGAGAGATCGATAACCAGTGAGAACGCTGTATTAGACTCCAAGCACTAAACTCGAATAGTCAACTGGGTCTCAAGCCCGAATAGCAAGGCGGAGTTAGCTTATTATGAATGTAAAAAATAGTCAAAAAGAAATTAATGTGGGCGTTGATACCGGTAAACATCAACTCGATATTTTTATACGACCTCTAGATATTTATTTCACCGTATCCAACGATGAAAAAGGTATTAGAGAAGCGATTAAAACCATTAATAAATATTCACCAAAACGGATAGTAATTGAAGCAACGGGGCGCTTGGAGCATGAGTTTATTATCGCTTGCTCTAAAGCAAGCTTACCTTTTGTGGTTGCCAACCCATTACACATAAAACGATTTGCAGGCGCTATTGGCCGACTAGCTAAAACAGATAAACTAGATGCGAGTTTAATTGCTCATTACGGTGAATCGATTCAACCCGCTCTATCACAACTAAAACCTGAAAACATGCAGGCAATGAGCGATTTACTCTCAAGAAGAAGGCAATTGTTAGTGATGC
>CAZRPK010000255.1:0-2270 GCA_964601915.1 uncultured Kangiella sp.
CTGTTTTTTCATTTTTCTCTGATTTTTGTTGACCGAAAATAGAAACTAATACACTTCCCACAAAAGAGTAGACCAATATTAGGATAGTATGAGCAACCAACATTAGAACGGTAGTTAACATACTTATTCTTGAGTTTATAAAAACATCAAGCGCGATACCAAATGCCATTGCAAGTATGAAAAAAAAACCTGTTCTTTGTGCCGCTTTTTTTACTATTTTCCTGATTTCTTTTTCCTTCATTGATTTGTACCTTTATTTATTAGAGCTGGGTTGAAACTGAATTCTTTTCGGAAATTCAATTTTGATCTGCACTTGTTGTTAGAGCAGTATAACTATTTCCATTTAAATAATATTTAAGTCTACGAATAATAGCTAAACTTTCTAAATACTTAAAAACTACTTGATATAGTTACTCTTCACCGAAGATATCCTTAAGAGATTCGTGAAGTTGAATATTTGTTACTTTTAGTTTTTCGTACGCATTTTTGTGTTTTTTTGTTATTTGGTAACCCCTTGCGACTAACTGCTTGGAGTAATAGGCTGTATTGCTAATCTGTTTGGCTAGCAGAACGTCTAACAAATCACCTGCTTTAGTCACTGATACGCCGTTATTAAGTAAAAAGTCAAACATTTCAATTGATGCATTAAGTGTTGAAGCATAGTACAGAGCATTCCTTTGTTGCTGGCTTTTATAATGTATATTTAAACCTCGAGGAATTAATTTCTTGGTTAATTCTAGGTTACTATTCATTGCTAAAGTAAATATAGCGTTTTCTGGTATGGTTGCCCCTCGCTCAAGAAGATCATCTATAACACTAATTGGCGAATTACTCTGTATTGCCATCATTAGTGCTATGTTATACATTTCGCCTAGACCGGTCTGTTCTACCATCTCATCTGTATCCAACAAATAATTTTCCCAGTTGCCACTATTTTTTGCTTGTGAAAGCTTCAGAACAAAATCACTAGTCAATTCTTTTATTAAAGGGCTACCGGCAAGTGACTTATCAGAGTTTTCGACGAAAGTCTCGCTAAGAGCTTCTCTTTCTTTATCACATTTAAGTTTTCTTATATTGGCTGAGTCCAATACCTTATTTTTATATCCAATAGCGCTCGCAAGTTTCTTGCTAATTTCAAACTCTGCTCCAGTAATTTTTATTTCAGCATTGTTTAAAAAATATGGATGATAGTTTTGTTGAATGTCTAATGATAACCATTTCTTGATTTTGCTCAATGTTCTTTGATCATATGGATTCACGTTGTTATCAGCCAACAATTTAAAAATTTTAGTGGCTTGTTTAATCTCTTCTCCATTAGTTGGTGTTGCGATCATATCCATAGCACTAAAATCAAACTCTCCTCCAGTGGCTGGCACACCTAAGTTGAACCAGTACTCAAACAATTCATAATTAAACTTACTCGCTGCTAACATCGTTAATGTGTTCTCTCGGTATTGTTCATACCAAAATTGATTGATATCATCTGTTGCATACCCTGCTACTAAATTTATTATATCTAATGGTAAATTAGCCTTAGTTAGTTTTACCAACTCAACGAAATTTGGAGCTAAGCCAGCGTTCAAAAGCTGTTCAACAACACTAAATGGGATGGCTGTGTCATGTAGAATAGTATTACTCAATATACTATTTCCATTTGCTATATTTTGGCTAATAAATAATTTACTTTTAGCTAGAGATATGATGCCTTCATAATTTTTTGAATATAAGTAACTATAATAATTAGTGTACAACTTGGGTTCTAGAGGAATTGGCCTGCCTTTGACCGTCATCAAATTAGTGTACTCAGTTTGATTGTGCCAAGCAGTCATTCGGCGAAATTTATCTACTGAAAAACTGGCACTTTGAACAATATTTTCTTGCTGCCCTTTAGTCAAGCCTAGGTTTTTGAACTCTGGGATGAAAGTATAAACAATATCATGAACCTCTGATTCCAAACCGGCGAGCTCTTCGGTTGTTATATCGCACAATTTCTGAACCGTTTGAATCGTGTTCTTCTGGCCATTTTCATCACCTTTTTTAGCTGTCAATATAACGAATTCATCAGCAACTACCATCGAATCAATAGATTCATGTTGACTATCATTCCTAAGGAACAAAAATACTCCAATCATACAAATTGATATTATTACTAAAATAGAAATTGCTTTTTTCATGATTTATAAGTCTGTTGAGTTGATTTGTAAATTATCTACATTCTTAGGACGTAGTTTTGTTGTAACCCTTTTAAAGGGGCGACAATTCTCTATTTT
>CAZRPK010000256.1:0-2236 GCA_964601915.1 uncultured Kangiella sp.
TTCTATAGCAATTAGGGAACAAATTTAGCAGAATAGCCTTATATTGAAATTTATAAATATTAAGACCATTAAATCAATGACTAATGACTCTAAATCTATCCAACATACTTCTGATGTTTTAATTATTGGGAGTGGAGCAGCTGGTCTAACATGTGCGCTTAATTTAGCGGAGCATTTTAGTATTAATATTGTTTCAAAAGGAATGCTTAGCGAGGGTGCCACTTTTTATGCACAAGGTGGGATCGCCGCTGTTTTAGACAGTGAGGATACTATTGAAGCACATGTATCAGATACAATAAAAGCTGGCGCAGGCTTATGTCATAAAGATGCAGTTCAATATACCGTAGAAAATGGTAAACGCTCTATCCAATGGTTAATAGACAAAGGCGTTGAGTTCAGCAAGCAAGATTCTGCTTCTAGTAACCAATCATCCAATATTGAAAAAGACTTTCACCTTACTCAAGAAGGCGGTCATAGCCGTCGTAGAATCATTCACGCAGCCGATGCCACCGGAAGAGAAGTACAAACAACCCTTTGCCAATCAGTTAAAAATAATTCTAGTATTGATACCTTTGAAAACTATAATGCGGTTGACTTGATAACGACTCATAGTTTGGGCGTTATTGGAGAAGTTAATCAAATTCATGGAGCCTATGCACTAAACCGTGAAACAGAAAAAGTTGAATCATTTCAAGCAAAATATGTGGTTTTAGCAACCGGTGGTGCAAGTAAGGTCTATTTATATACCAGTAACCCTGATGTTTCCAGCGGAGATGGCATTGCGATGGCATGGAGAAGTGGATGCAGAGTAGCTAATTTAGAATTTAACCAATTTCATCCCACTTGCTTATTTCATGATAAAGCAAACTCATTCCTTATTTCTGAAGCTTTGCGTGGAGAAGGTGCAGTTTTAAAACTACCGAATGGTGAGCGATTTATGCACCATTTTGATAAACGAGCAGAGTTGGCGCCAAGGGATATCGTTGCTAGAGCGATTGACCATGAAATTAAACGCTTAGGTGTCGATTGTGTTTATTTGGATATCAGCCATAAAGAATCCGGGTTTATTACCACTCATTTTCCAACCATTTATAATCGATTGATGAAATTAGGGATCGATATCACCAAAGAAGCCATTCCGGTTGTTCCAGCTGCTCATTATACGTGCGGTGGTGTCGTCGTTGATAAACATTCAATGACAGATCTGCCCAATTTATACGCAATTGGAGAAGTTTCATTTACTGGTTTGCACGGTGCAAATCGAATGGCTAGCAATTCATTGCTAGAATGTTTAGTTTTTGCAAAAAATGCCGCGGAAAGTATTTTAACAGAAGCATCAAAACAACCACCAGACACCTTCATTTCCAATAATGATCTAATTATTCCTAATTGGGATGATAGCCAAGTATCAGACTCGGATGAAGATGTTGTAATTTCCCATAACTGGCATGAACTAAGACATTTGATGTGGAATTACGTTGGAATTGTTAGAACAACTAAACGATTAGAAAGAGCAAAACGTCGAATTGAATTATTAAAACAAGAAGTTAAAGATTATTATTCTCACTTTAAAATTTCAAGCGATCTGTTAGAGCTTAGAAACTTGATTACTGTCGCTGAATTAATTATAGAGTGTGCAATGAGACGAAAAGAAAGTCGAGGTCTACACTACACTCTCGACTATCCTGAAACCACGGAAGATGATAATCCAAACGATACTATTTTGTCTCGTTTTAACTAGCCTCTGCTCACGCACGTAATTACATACGAGACATACCACCACCTGGAGGGTCAATGTCATTAAGTATAAGCATTATCGAGTCCTTTTAATCGTAATATGGAATTTTTTATTCGATTTTTTGTGAATCCTTGGATAACTTCGTCCAATCCTTATTGGCTCTACTGTTTTGACCAGCACCTCAATCAGGTTTTCAAATAACCTCACTGGCTCCAGATGATTTTTGAGTTTAATAAAGAAATGTTTCATTCTTGAAACCGCTTGATTTTTGTTCACTTGGTAACGATGTCGCTAACACTTCAATTTCATCCGTTGATAAAATGATCTTTATCAATCTAATGGACTGAAATGATTAAATATTAATTTAAATATTTTGGTGAAGTGGCAGCATGTAATAACAGGGCAAACGGGTTATAAATAACCAATTAGGCTAAGCTAAACCGACCGTTAATACTTTCATCATATATTTTTCATCCCATCCCGCTTTAAGACGCTTCG
>CAZRPK010000257.1:0-2231 GCA_964601915.1 uncultured Kangiella sp.
GTTAGATTGGTCAAATTATCAATTGAATGGTCCAGTAGTAGATAAACATTCAACAGGTGGCGTTGGTGATAAAGTCAGTATTATGTTAGCACCGATATTAGCATCCTGTGGCGCTCATGTGCCTATGATTTCAGGACGTGGGTTAGGACATACGGGCGGAACGTTAGATAAAATGGAAAGTATTCCAGGCTACAACGTCACACCAGGAATAAAAGATTTCCAAGACATTGTCGCTAAAGTTGGTTGTGCTGTCATAGGTCAAACACCTGAATTAGCACCGGCAGATAAGCGTCTTTATGGCGTGAGAGATGTCACCTCAACGGTTGAATCTATTCCATTAATAACCGCGTCAATTCTATCAAAAAAACTCTCTTCCAGTCTGGATGCTCTAGTCATGGATGTCAAAACAGGTAGTGGCGCCTTTGCTGCTAGTCGAGAAATGGCTGAAGCACTGGCAAAAAACATTGTCGAAGTGGGTGAAGGTTTAGGGCTTCCAATATCAGCATTAATTACAGATATGTCACAAGTTCTTGGTCTTACCGCCGGAAACACTTTAGAAATAATGGAAGTGATTGATTATTTAACGGGTGATTATCGCAACCCTCGACTTCATAAAGTAGTCGTTGAATTAGCCGCAGAGCTTCTTGTTTTAAGCAAGGTATCAAATTCCAAAAATGAAGCTTTAATGCAGCTTAATAAGAATTTAGATTCCGGTTTTGCCGCAGAGTATTTTGAGAAAATGATTGTCGCGCTTGGGGGTCCAAGTCATTTATTATCTAAGCATAAGAAAATTCTAATTCCAGCGAATATTATTGTTCCAGTTTATCCTAATATTTCGACAAGCGAAGCTCAAATAATTACAGATATGGACACACGAGCAATCGGTAATTTGGTTGTTGAGTTAGGTGGTGGCAGAAAAAAAGCACAAGATTTGGTTGATCACTCTGTTGGTTTAAGCGCAATAAAAGGAATTGGAGACGAAGTCAGTCAATCAGAACCTTTAATGCTGGTTCATGCAAAGAACCAAGAAGATGCAGATAAAACTATCGCTAAAATTCATAATATTATAACTCTTAAATATTTCAATGAGATCGAAAAATCGAATCAACAAACACCCAATGAAAATAATGTCATAATAAAACGTATTAGCAAAAGTTAAAAAGAAAGATTGAGAAGGCTAAAAATGAAAGAAAGAATGAAAAACATAAAATCTAATAAATCTATCGTTCCTCATGTTCATAACCCTGGTACTCAATTTAATCCAGAATGGATAGATGATATCCGAGTCAACCTAAGCGCAGTAAAACGCAGAACATCGACTTTAACGGCAACACGCACGGTCAAAAAAGAATGGCAAGCAGCGTGGTTAGTTAAAGCAATATCTTGTATCGACTTAACGACACTTTCTGGTCAAGACACTCCGGGAAAAGTTAGACGTTTATGTGCAAAAGCACGAACACCAGTTAGTTTAGAGATACAAACAAAGCTTGGCATTAAAGATTTAAACTTAACAACCGGTGCGGTTTGCGTTTACCATGAAATGGTACCAACTGCGGTTAAAGCGCTTAAAGGATCAAACGTGCCGGTAGCGGCAGTCTCGACTGGATTTCCTGCAGGATTGTCAGCGATGGAAATTCGCTTACAAGAAATAAAATTATCGGTTGCCGCTGGAGCCAAAGAAATTGATATTGTTATCACCCGTGCGCATGTTTTAAATGGTAATTGGCAAGCACTATATGATGAAGTTAAAGCATTTAAGAAAGCTTGTGGTAAAGCGCATATGAAAAGCATCATCGCAACAGGTGAATTAAGTACCTTAAATAATGTTGCAAAAGCCTCTATGGTTTCTATGATGGCTGGCAGTGACTTTATTAAAACATCGACAGGAATGGAACCTATTAATGCGACATTGCCAGTTTCGTTAACGATGATCCGGATGATCCGAGCTTATCAAGATCTCACCGGTTTTAGAGTTGGCTTTAAACCCGCAGGTGGAATTGGTACAACTAAAGATGCGCTAAGTTATTTAGTATTAATAAAAGAAGAACTGGGTGATTTCTGGTTAAATCCTAATATGTTTCGGTTTGGTGCATCAAGCTTGTTGGGCGATATAGAACGTCAGTTAGAGCATTATGTGACGGGTCGATATTCAGCCAATCATCGACATGCAATGAGTTAAATATAAAATGAACAGCATTAATGAAAAATTTAATTTGTCGGAAATAATATGA
>CAZRPK010000258.1:0-2201 GCA_964601915.1 uncultured Kangiella sp.
TTAGTGTACTTTTCTCGTCTATAATATCCGCAGATGGATTTAATGAGTCCGAGAGTGTAATCAATTTTTTTGATTGGCATTTATTTTCTTTATAGTATGACAAATTAAGAATATACTGCTTACACATTATTATACAGACTTGAATTAATTATTAACTTCTACCACTAAAAGGATATTATGGTTCACTACCTTTGGATATTACCATCACTTATTGCCTCCTCCATATGCTTGTTTTTATCTATTCGTATTTGGCGACAGCGAAAATCTCCTGCTACGAGAGCGTTATATTGGATTTTGATTTCAGTTTTTATTTGGGCTTTCTGCCAGTTCTTGATTTTATTCGTCGACGATTTTGTCTGGATAGTCGCACTCGCTAAAATTCAATACATTGGTATTGTTTCAACGCCTATTGCTTGGTTTACTTTATCAATGATCATGCTAGATAAAACATCCATTATTCATCGCCAATCTATATTAACGCTCTGTATAATTCCAACCATTACTTTACTTTTAATTTTCACTAATGAGTTTCACCTTTTAGTTTGGAGTGACGTACAGTTTATTCCCCAAAATATCATTCCAATTAAAGTTTCTCATGGCTCATGGTTTACCATTCATACTTTTTACTCCTATTTATTAGTCTCAATTTCTAGCTTATTAGCATGTATTTCTTACGTGAAAGGCAATAACAATTTACTAAATAGTAAAATTGTTTTTTTCGCACCATTGTTAGTCCTTGTTACTAACGTTATTTATCTTCAAAATTGGACGGATGTGCAAAATATCGACTTCACACCACTTGGATTTTCTTTTTCTTTGTTGCTTTTTAGTTGGGCTATACTTAAACAAAACTTAATGCAAATTGTACCAATCGCTAGAAGTACTCTTTTTGAAAAAATTGAAGACTCAATTCTAGTTCTAGATCAAAATTACCGAATTGTCGACATCAACACATCGGCTATCAATTTATTTAGTTTTAAATCTAGTGCAGTTTTAGGTACCCTTTTTTCCGAATCAGATCATGATAAAGAAATGTTAGATTTAGCGCTTGAAAATAACTATTCTGAAATAATTCGAGATGGAAAACACTTACAAGCACTGCGAACAAAAATTCAAATAGATACTCAAGGGACACAAGGTTTTTTATTAGTTTTTAGGGATATATCTGAACTAAAAAGAACTCAAAATAACTTACTAGAAGCTCAATTAGAGTTAAAAAAGGCCAATAAAGCTTTAGAAAAATCTGCTAATACTGATGTGCTGACGGGATTACATAATAGACGCTACTTCTTTAACCAGTTTTCAGCCGAGCTTATACGATCGCAAAGACATAGCTCGGATTTCTGTTTTATGATTTTAGATCTTGATCACTTTAAAAACATTAATGATACACATGGTCACTTAGCTGGAGATGAAGTACTTAAACGAGTTGCAACTTTAATTAAACAAACCGTTCGCAATGTTGATTTTTTTAGTCGAATAGGTGGAGAAGAGTTTGCTATTTTATTAACAGAAACCAAGGTTTCAGGTGCTCAATTATTTGCAGAGCGATTATGTTTACTTATTAAAGAAAGCCATACAAACACAGAAATTCCAGTCACTACTAGTATAGGATTAACTCAAAATATTTTAGACGACAGCGTTGAGTCAATGTTTGATCGAGCCGACAAAGCACTTTATCAATCAAAAGAAAATGGACGTGATAAATTTACCGTCGGCTAATTTGTTGCTTGCTTATAGCCTTATTTGCTGCGAAGCATTGTAGATGGTTGATCACCAGGGTTATCGTCTAATCGATACCCAACCCAACTAATTTTTGTTATTGAGTCTTGATAAACAGGCTCCCGACTATATTCTTTGATAAGTTCTAACTTACTAATGTAATCATTTATTTCACTTCGATTTGCGAGAAATAATCTATTCATATTTTGACTGCTAACAAGGCTGTAGGAAAAGCCTATTTTAGACTACAATTTCCCTCAGCCAAATAATTGTGTAATGGTGTCATTATTTGAAGGAGCATTAGAAGGAAGTGATAAAGATGTAAGGACAAAGGCTTTATCTCTCTCAGCATTATTAATAAGCATCACTATTTGGGCTTGTCCAACATTGGATTAAGTCGCGGCTATCGCGCGACCTATCCTATTTTGTTAGAGCATTTATTGCCAGCTGATATCAACTTTACGATGTTGCGAAATACA
>CAZRPK010000259.1:0-2200 GCA_964601915.1 uncultured Kangiella sp.
TTAACAAAAATGGAATTTTATTGCAATAACCGCTTTCTCGGTCTGGCACTAATTAACCTACAGAAAATTGCTGCTCTCCGATTAGAAGTTGATTTTGAAAATACAATATTAGATTCTTTATTAGAAATTAAAAAGCACCTTAATGAAAAATACCAATGTCTATTTTTATGGGCCAACTGCGTAAGGTTCTAGTGTTGAAAAGACGCGCCAAAATTACGATTTTATTTTTTGTGGATAGAAGTTCTAAAGAATTAGAGACTGATTACTTAAACGGAACAACTCCCTTTTAATTTCGGTCAAATTAATCGTACAAAAAATGATGCAATATAGTTCCTGTAAAACTCGCAAAGGCTCTGTTATTAATGGTGTTTTGTTGCAATTAATACAGCTATTAAAATAATTAATTTTACTTGTGCATGGATTTAAAATAGATTCTCGGTTCTACCAAATTCTATGTAAAAAATAACTATGCAAAACAAGATAAAAGTATTGGTTTCTGCGATATTGATTTTGGCCTCTTTTTCGTCAATTGAAGCATTTGAAATTGCGCCCAATATTCCCGATCCTTGTACTTTGACTAGCTCAAAAGAACTCGTCATTTATCAAAAAGTTCTTACAGGGTATCTTGATGCTCGAATCTACGGTACACGAGGAACGCTAAGTAGGCAAAAACCTGATGTAGTGGTTATTGTTAATGGCAATGGTTATATTCTTAGTCCTAAATTTGATCCATATCTTAATATATCAACTTTTTTAGCTGAGAATGATTTTTTAGTTATTAGAATCCAGCGTACAGGTGGCAATGTCAGTGGAATTCCAATATTAGATATGTTGGACGAAGTTTATAGCCAATTTTCTATAGATCCAAGCTCAAAAATGGCATTAATTGGTCATAGTGCGGGAGGTAGTGCGGTAAGTAATGCTGCAATTGAAAACTACAATCAACAGCGTGGTTATAACATTGAGTCAGTGATACATGTTGCTCCCAACACTATCAATTCAATAGATATTAACGGCAAACATGCTTCATCCTATTTTTCATTATATGGTTCCCGTGACAAGGATATGGCAGGTTTGACTGATGAAACACCGACAGAAGGATTTGCTGGGTATGATAACGCTGGTACAGAAAGAAGTACTACATGCAGTACTCCGCCGTGTTGGTCAGCTAAGCCACGTTTTGAAAAATACATGGCATATGTGCACGGTGCAGACCACGCAGAATTTTTAGGTACTAATACCAGAATTCAGGGGTGGCCGGCAAATGCGCCTCCACCTGCGCCCACTTACCTATCATTAGAAGATCAATTTTGCATTGGAAAAGGCTATATTAATGCGTTTTTAAGATATGAAATGCGTAATGAAAAAAAGTACAAAGATTTTTTACGCGGAAAGTCGACGCCAATGTCTTTTAGAAAAATTAAAACTTCCCAAGACGATGGTTTAGGCGAACCAGCAGGTTCTTCCTTACGCGTTTACAATCAGTTTAGTCCACCGTATAAACAATCGATAGAAAATTTCGAAGACAGTGTGTATTCAGTGGCTAGTAAATCGCGTTATGTGCGCCATGAATTAATTAGCAAAGCTTCTCTTCGCGCTCAGCCATTCCTAAAACGGCATCAAACCCAAGCGATGCTTATTGGCTGGCAGGCTGAACAGCGCTTTCAGTTTTTGGCGCTAGATATTCCTTCTAAGTATAAAAATGCAAGCCGCTTTACTGATTTGTCTATTAGGATTGGTCAACTAAAAGGTGCCTATAGACCTCATGGAAACAATAATAAGGATAAACGAATGTGGATTGCTTTGATAGATAGCAAAAATCGAGTGAGTTGGGAAAGACTCAATCGGTACGGAAAAATTCCACGGTCCGACCGACACTCAGCAATGAACACCATTACCATTCCCTTGTCTGAATTTTCAAGTATCGATTTAAGCAATGTTAAGCAAGTTCGTTTTGCATTTTACCCAAATACTAGCGGGACCATATTGTTAGATAATGTTGACTGGCTAAGGGATTAATTAAAATAGAAGATCACTTCTCCTTTAGTTAAATATAGAGTTAGAGAGCAAAGAAAAACCAAGCATACAATTAAACCAGTAAAAACACAGTCGTATGTTGCATTAATAATCATTATAAATGAGGAGACATAACATGAAAATTTTAAAAATATTGATAGGGTTGAGCTTTTTCTTATCGACG
>CAZRPK010000260.1:0-2126 GCA_964601915.1 uncultured Kangiella sp.
CTAAAATAATAAAATTATTTTTTCCCATTTCTTTATCATTATTCTGCTTTATTAGTTTAGCTAATGACGTAAAAAATTATTCAGAGCTTGATTCAAGGTTTAAAACTCTAACAAACTTTCATTTCATTTCAAAAGACCTTGCCAGTTCTGGTTATTTAAAAATGAAAGAATACAAGCTAATAAAACAATATGGTTTTAAGCATGTTGTTAATTTAATTCCTGGCGATCAGAAAGAAGAAAAGAGTATTGTAGAATCGCTGGGATTAAGCTATGAGCAAATTCAAGTGGATTGGTCAGAGCCATCTTTAGAAAATTTTGAAGTTTTCACTAAACTGATGAAAAGCTACGGTAAAGATAAAATCTATATTCACTGCCAAGCAAATTATAGAGCCTCTACTTTTGTTTTCTTACACCGCGTGATTAATCTCAGTATCGAAAAAGACGTTGCAAAAAAAGATCTATTAAAAATATGGCTACCTAATACCACTTGGCAAGACTTTATTGATAAAGTTTTATTTTAAGAATAACTATTTTAAAAACCATCTCTCTGAAACCAGTTACTCAAATCTAAAACATGGAACATAATTATTAGACGCTAAAGTCATTCTGTTTTCTTGAATAAAACACTTTAATAAATTATTCAGGGGTTCACTAATCTCTTTGCTACCCTGAAGAATAAACGGCCCGTATTTCTCCACTTCTGCAATTCCGCCAGGCTTTACATTTCCAGCGACAATGCCTGAAAAAGCCTTCCTTAAATTTAATGCTAATTCATGGATTGGCTGGTTCTTTGATAAATTCAGTTCACCCATATTTTTATGAGTCGCATCAAAAGGTATCTGCCATTCTTCATTCACTTTTAAACGCCAATTAAAATTAAAGGAGTCATTATGTTTGGTTCTAAACTCTGTGACTTCATTAATACTGGTTTTTAATTCTTTAGCAACCTTGACGGGATCATCAATAATAATTTTATAGAGATCCGACGCTTCATTTCCCAGAGTGGTTTTTACAAAATTATCAAGTCGTTCAAAATACTCTTTAGAAGAGTTAGGACCCGTTAAAATCACTTGTAGTGGAATAGATTTATTTTTAGGGTGTAATAACAGTCCAATTAAATAAAGTAACTCTTCAGCCGTACCAGCTCCGCCGGGAAATATTATGATGGCATGTGATAATCTTACAAATGCCTCTAATCGTTTCTCAATATCTGGCATAATAACCAAGTGATTAACAATTGGATTAGGCGCTTCTGAAGCTATTATTCCCGGTTCAGTGATACCTAAATAAAGAGCATCGGGATTACGATGTTTAGCGTGGGAAATAGTCGCACCTTTCATTGGTCCTTTCATGACTCCAGCACCACAACCAGTACAAATATCAAAACCTCTCAACCCTAATTCATAACCAACTTTTTTAGTGTACTTATATTCGTTATCAGAAATTGCATGTCCGCCCCAACAAACTACTAAATTAGGTTTTTTACCGCGTTGAACGGTTTCTGCATTTCTCAGAATACGAAAAATATAATCAGTAATTTTTTTTCCTTGAGAAAGATCACCATTATATTGGCTCTCGTATAAACTCGGGCTATAAATAAGATCACGAACTACCGCAGAAAGATGTTCACGCATACCTAGAATCATCTCTCCATCGACAAAGGCTTGCATGGGTGGATTGATTAACTCAAACCGAATGCCTCTTCTCTGCCAGCTTAACTTAACATCAAAGTCCTGATACATATCTAACATTTGTTTCGCATTATCAAGATTTGAGCCACTATTTAAAACAGCTAGTACACAACGTCTAATCAACTCATGTTTTTCACCTTGAGATTGCTCAATTAACCAATGCATTTCATTGACTGATAACAGTTCTAATGAACTTTCGGGGCTAACGTTATAGATAGTATCTGACTTCTTCATGTCCATTAATAATCCTTGTTGTTCAGTTTTTTATTTCATCGCACTATATCTTACAGTATAGTCCACAGGCGTAATTGCCTTTATTTAAAGAATGGTACAATTTATGTATACACTATCTCATTTTGAAATATTCGGATCAGAGAGCCTTAGACTAATCAAAAATATTTCATTTGGTCAAATAATGTTTGTACATAAGGGCAG
>CAZRPK010000261.1:0-2109 GCA_964601915.1 uncultured Kangiella sp.
TGCAAATACGATGGTTATACTCTTGCTCTTAACGCTTGTAGTGACTTGATAATTAATTCTCTATTCTTTGCACTTTTTATCCATTTAGGAAGGCGGCTTATCAATGATGAGTTTTGCCATCCCCATTCTATATCGTTTGAGCGTTGTCTCAATTTAGTGTTCACATACGAAACTAAAAAATTAAGATGGCGATTATTAAAAGCCCAAAGAGAATTACCTCCACAATCTATTTGTAACCAGAGGTTGTAACCAAAATATCCATCTGTTGGATTTTCATCATACCAGTAAAAACCGTGAGAATTTTCTCGCTGGTTTTTCGAAAACCCACAATTAGCACAAGAAGCTCTAAGTTTTTCCCCTGAAAATGGAACTACAGCACCTTTTCCACTGCATTTAGGGCAAACGATAAGCGTAGGATCTTCCAATGTTGGCATACTTATAGACCATCGGCTCTCGCGATTATCTATATATCTTTCATTGGATGTCATCACAGGCCTCACATGGTATAACGCTTATTTTATGCAGTAAACGTTGCCTAAATAGTTTCAATTCACTACATTTCTTTTAATATTCTAGTTAAATCAAGAGATTGCAGTAAATGCTAAAAACAGCAATAGACGATCATGTGAGTCTAGACTAAATATAATTTTCCGCTGCGTACTAATCTCTTAACATTGACGCGAGCTACTTATTTAAATAGTGTTTTTTTAACGATTAGTGCAAGGATGTATTCATGGAAATTAATAACCATGCTCACTGCACGTTCTTTAAATTCTGTGTTATATTTTGCTTTAACTTTTTTAGTCATTATCTAACCCTCAATTTCTGTTTCTATTTTATATGAAATTGAGTGTTAGGGTTAGTGTAGCCAGATCAGTTTTTTTCGCTCCTGCAAAATCTGCATTTATTACATCCTTGTAAGTAATATCAGATAAATAATACCTCTAACAACATAGTCAAAGAATCTATGTTAAATTATATGTAACCATCAAACAATTACTTTAAGAAAATCAAAGGAAAATAAAATTATGAGCCTAACCAAATCAAAAGATTGCGATTTAATTCTTTACACTAACCCACAATCCCGAGGGCAAATTGTTCGTTGGATGATTGAAGAAATAGGAGCCGATTATCGACAAGAAATTATCGAGTACGGTGAAGTAATGAAGTCTGATAAATTTTTAAAGATAAATCCAATGGGAAAAGTTCCTGCAATTATGCACAAAGGAAAATCCATTACAGAATGTGCCGCTATTTGTGCTTATTTGGCTGATGCCTTTCCTAACGCTAACTTAGCGCCACCACAAATGGAACGAGCGGAATATTACCGTTGGTTATTTTTTGCCGCTGGACCGCTTGAAGCAGCAATCACAAATCGCTCTTTAAAAATTGAAGTATCCAATGAACAACAACGCATGGTTGGGTATGGATGTTATGAAAAAGTACTAGATGTTTTATCTGGTGCTATTTGTGCAAATGACTATATAGCCGGTGATCAATTTTCTGCTGCTGATGTTTATGTTGGTTCTCATGTGATGTGGGGAATGATGTTTGGAACCATTGAAAAACGGCCGGAATTTGAAGCTTATGCCGCTAAATTAAATAAACGAATCGCTTATATAACAGCTTCCGCGATCGATATGGAATTAATTCAAAACGATAACTAGGCTAACAAAAACCTCAACCTTACAGAGCAATTTGTTTTGTAAAGTGAGGCTTATTCTTAAATTATTACACCGAACCTAACTTCCATTTCCCTCGACGGAAGATAACTATCGAAACCAATGCAATCAAACTCTCAGCTAAGGTAATTGCTAAAAATACCCCCGTTGATTTCATGCCCATTTCTACTGACAAAAAATAAGCGATCGGAATTTGAAATAACCAATAGCAAAACAAGTTTATCCAAGTCGGTGTCATGGTATCACCTGCACCATTAAATGATTGAACCAAAATCATCCCTACACCATAAAAACCATAGCCGTAACTGATAAACATTAAACATTCAACGCCAACCATAATGACATTCGCATCATCGCTAAATAAGCTAATGATGGATTTGGCAAATATAATAAATATGATCGCCACAGAGACCATAAAGTAAGTAGT
>CAZRPK010000262.1:0-2099 GCA_964601915.1 uncultured Kangiella sp.
ATTGTATTGGGAACTCCCTTTGTTAATCGTGATCAATTACCGGAATTACAGAACATCATGGGATGCTTTATTAATATGCTTCCAGTCGTATCCTGTTTTGATGATTGTTTCTCATTTTCTGATTTATTGATCCAACTACAAGAAAAACTGAATATTATCCGAGATCATCAAAATATTTCACTTCAAAGTATATTGGAAGTGTCCGGTTTGGAAAGGGGGATTCACTATAATCCAATTTATCAAGTTGGACTTTCCTATCAAGAAGCGCCATTAGAATTAATATTAGACGGTGTTGATGTAGAAGTTTTGGAGTTAAAAGCCAATGCATCACAACTGGATTTTATCTTTAAATTTTGGCGCCACCCAAAGGGAATAGCTGCTAGCTTAATTTATAATAAATCAATTTTTAACCATGAAACAATGTTGGGATTGGTGGATAGATTTCAATTTTTGGCTAGCAAGCTATTGTCCCATCCAAAAATGAAATTAAAAAATATAGATTATTTATCTGATAGTGAAAAAAAACAGATGAAAGCTTGGAATCAAACTGAGGTCGATATCCCAGTAAACGAAACCCTATTAGAACAATTTGATCAACAGGTTAAACAAAAATCTAACAATATTGCTTTGATCTTTGAACATGAGTCGATTAGTTACCAACAATTATTCGATCGCTCAAATCAACTGGCTAATTACCTTGTGGAGCAAGGTATTTTACCGCGGGACTACATTGGTCTGAATTTTTTGCGTTCGATAGAAATGATTATTGCGATATACGCAGTCGTTAGAGTTGGAGGAGCTTATGTTCCGATAGATCCCGATTATCCAGAATCTCGAAAAGTTTTTATTGTTAATGATGCGGATGTCAAAATGATATTAAGTCATCAAGCTGTGACCGCTATTGCTACAACCAATATACATCAAATAATGATTGATAAGAGCGCTCTAAGCATAAAGTCGGCTTCGAAACATAAGCCGGTTCAAGTTAATTCTCAAAGTGATTGTTATGTTATTTACACATCTGGCTCAACGGGGGTTCCAAAAGGTGTTGCAAATACACATATCAGTTTATTGAATTCACTATATTGGATGCAGGACACTTTTAAATTAGCGGAGACAGACTCAACACTTTTGAAGACTTCTTTTATCTTTGATGTGTCAGTTTGGGAAATATTTTGGAGCCTCCGCGTTGGAGGTCGACTGGTTATTGCAAAGCCGGAAGGTCATTTAGATGCTCACTATATAAAATAATTAATATTTGATCATCAAATTAGCTTTTTGAACTTTGTCCCTTCGATGCTACAAGAGTTTTTACAAAACCAAGATCTTAAGGATTGTGATAATCTTCGTTTTGTACTGAGTGGTGGAGAATCATTAAGCTCTAGTTTGAACGAGTTATTTACTAAAAAGAGTGATGCTATTTTGTACAATGGTTACGGACCAACTGAAACTGCAATTTGCGTAATCTTGTGGCATTGTACACCACCGCTTCCTAATAAAATGCTTGACGCTCATCTAATCAATACTAACGGAATTCCGATTGGTCATGCGGTTTCCAATACTCAGTTTTTTATTCTTGATGAGCGTAATCTTCCTGTGGCGCTTGGTACAATTGGAGAACTTTGTATTGGTGGCGTACAAGTCGCTAAAGGCTATTTGAATAGAAAGGAGTTGTCCGACGAAAAATTCATCCAAATTGACATTGATAATCAATCAGTGAGACTTTATAAAACAGGCGATTTAGTCAGGTATTTGCCTAATGGAGCACTTCTTTTTATAGGGCGTCGAGATTCTCAGGTGAAAATTCGAGGGTTAAGAATAGAGTTAGGAGAAATTGAGAAAACTTTAGCGCTATACCCCGCTATTAAACAAGCCGCCTGTTTAATAAATTCAACCACAGATTTGATGTCACAAAAGATTACCGCTTTCTATCTTGAAAATGAGAAATACTCTTCTAGCAAAATAGATACTCAAGAGTTGAAGTTGTTTTTATCCCAACACATTCCACTTTATATGATCCCACAAAGCTTCATCAAGATTAATAGTTTCCCTATGCTAGCAAGTGGAGAGCTTGATATGAAAAAGTTAATTCGTACTTA
>CAZRPK010000263.1:0-2064 GCA_964601915.1 uncultured Kangiella sp.
ATTATAAATTCTTCATGCCTCTGCACCTTACTCAGTAATATGCCGAAGATCTTGAAATATCAGAGAACTAAGCTACATTTGCATGCAACTCCAAAATACCTGAGTTAAATACAGAGGCATGAAATTCTTTAACCATGTTTACTTTAATAAACTTGGCAAATGATATCCTTTTTATCTAAATCGTTGAAGACTCCTACGGTTAGATTTTTGTAACTTTTTGTAGCTTTTGACAATGCAGACTTTATATATCTATTCAAAATGTCAATTTTACGTTCTTCAGCTCTAGTCTCTTCAAGAATCAAACAGCTAACATGAATGGAGGTGTAGATGTCGACTAAATCTTTTGCTAAAACATCAGTTTCCATGATGTTTTTATTTGTTTCAAGTTTAGAGATAAACTGTTTATAAATGTTACGCAGTTCTATAATGGATTTAACCGATGAGTCATTCTTCTCATCAAAACTAGTATTCAGTACAGAGTCAAAATAATCCGCTAATATATCTTGTTTAACACCTTTAGTCGCACCGATCACCTGAACTTGTGACGTACCTTCATAAATATTAGTAATACGCACATCTCTACACAAACGTTCAACTTTACCTTCTTTGGTATAACCGGCTCCGCCATGTATTTGTAGTGCATCAAAACAGACTTTGTTCGCCATTTCTGTCACTTGATATTTAACTAAAGGTGACTGCATTTCTAATAACTTATTTGATTGTGAGAATTCATGATTTAGTTCTTTAAGTGTTTTTTTCTTCGCATCTATATCGATAGTTTTACCTTTCTTGATGTGTTCCATTTTTTCTTCTAATTTATTACGCAAATCTAAATTTTGAACCGTGTTGTAAAGCAAAGTACGACTTGATTCGATACGAACTCTCATGTCGATCAACATATTTGCAACTGCTGGTTTTTCTATAATGGCTTCACCAAAAGCAATTCTATCTCTAGCCCAGACCAACGCCTCTTTATATGCTTCTTCTGCAATACCTAAAGCTTGAGCTGCAACACTAAAACGAGCATGGTTTAATGTGTGTAGTACTTGAATCAAACCGAATCGACGTTTTCCAATAAGTTGAGCAGGTGCATCTTCAAAATGTAACTCACAAGTAGGAGAACCATGTAATCCCATTTTTTCTTCAATGCGTCCCACTTTAACTTTGTCTCCGCCATGACAAGCAAACATACTTAAACCAAACATATTATTAGTATTTGCTTCGGAACGCGCTAAAATCAATAATACATCTCCACAACCATTGGATATAAAACATTTAGTACCATTTAAAAACCAATGACCCTCTTCATCTTGGTATGCTTTCAATTTCGCACTTTGTAAATCGGAGCCTGCATGAGGTTCAGTTAAAACCATTGCACCAATATGTTCACCTGTGCAGTATTTTTTTAGAAATAATTCACCTTGTTCTTTTGTTCCAAATTTAGCAATCGCTTCACCTACATCTTGATAACCAAACAAAGTCATTAAAGAAGCATCAGCTTGAGATAACATTTCAACCATCATGGTATAAATAGTCGCAGGGATATTACCTCCACCAAATTCACGAGGAAGTAACACACCCATCAATTCAGATTCAGCTAATTTTTGTACAGATTCTAACGTACCTTTTGCATATTTCACTTCACCATCTACTAATTCAGCACCTTCAGCATCAATAGCGGTCGCTCTAGGCTCAAAATAATTACCACTAAGATCTCCAACAAGCTCTAATGCTCCTTGATAAAACTCCATAGCCTCTTCATAACAAGTGGGCGCAGTATCAAATATTTTAGACTGCTGATAATCATCTTCTAAAATTGCAACACTTTTAGTTAAGTCTAATCGAGAAAACTGAAACTGAAGATCATTATTATCGGTAAAATAATTGGGCATGGTCTATTTTCCTGTTTGCTTATTCAATCTATCGCGATCTAGATACTATAAAAAGGATATCTTAAAAAAGAAATCCAACCTCTTTTTATTGAAAAGATGGCTGGACTTTTATTTGTCCCAAGGTTAATTAAGATTAATGGGACTAATTTTAACAACTTTATATTAATATAAT
>CAZRPK010000264.1:0-2039 GCA_964601915.1 uncultured Kangiella sp.
AAAAATCTAAAAATATTTTTCTGCTCAGTTATTTTGTGATCGTGCAAAGCTCTCGAAGAAATAATTAAATGAACAAGTAGTTAAAACAGGAAAAGTAGTGACTGAAGAACCAATACAAGATGCTAATCCTATTACGCTAGACGATTTTACAGGATTGTTAATACATTCCTATAATAATCATTTGTCTAGCATGATGGGCTATGCTGAATTGGCTCTTCTAGAATGTGAAGATGAGAAAGTCGGTGAACGCTTAAATAAGTCTTTAGAGTCGGGCATTTCTGCTGTTCATTTCGGCAAATCGATTTTAGCTTCAATTGGAAGACTGCAAGTCAATCGTTCTGAAGTTAATTTCAAAGTTTGGTTCTCATCTTTTATCGAATTATTACAGGTTGATTTTGAAAATAATGAACTTGTTATTGAAAACTTAGTTCCTGAAAATATTGATATCCTGACTGATTTTTCTTGGTTTACGGAATGTTGCACTGATCTTGTTCGCTTTCTTTTAGCATTTGATACTAATGCTGATTTAACCTTTAACAGTGGTATCGAGAGTTTTGATGTTGAAGATCTGGAGATTAAAGATTTTGATGCTAAAGGAACAAAAGAACAACCTTTGATAGAAAATAGAGTGGTTATCAATATCAACAGTAAACAGGTTGAGTTAGATGACAATCAGCAGAAATGGCTATTTATGCCATTTTATTCTAGTCGTCTATTACTTGGCGAGAAAGACATTGGTTTAGCTAAGGTTAAAGGTTTTTTTGAGCAAATAGATGCTTCCATTTATTGGGAAAATGAGTCTGGTTTTTCTATTGAAATTCCAATTGCCATTGCAAATTAGATTCAATCATTAGTTTTATTGTTAGGTGAGCCGTTGAAGTCATTTATCTCTCTAGGTATTGAATATAATGGCCAGAATTATTGCGGCTGGCAAAAACAATCTCATTCACCATCTGTTCAAGAACCGCTAGAAAAAGCTCTTTCAAATGTTTGTGCACAAAATATCAAAGTATTCTGTGCTGGTAGAACGGACACTGGCGTTCATGCGACTAATCAAGTCGTTCATTTTGAATTTGAAGGTTGTAGACCTCAAACTGCATGGTTAAGAGGCGTAAATAATCACTTACCAAAAGATATTTCGGTCGTTTGGTCAAAAGACGTCGATGAAAATTTTCATGCGAGATTTTCTGCAACATCTCGCACTTATCGTTATATCATCCAAAATACAAGCAGCCCAAATGCCACACTTAATGGTCTTGTTACTTGGCATAGAATCTTTTTAAATGAAGGCTTAATGAATGAAGGCGCTCAGTACTTATTAGGTAAAAATGATTTTAAATCATTTCAGGCAAGTGGTTGCCAAGCCAATACATCTATAAGAACTGTAGAATCCATTAAGGTTGTTCGATGTGGCCATTTTATTATGATGCAAATTACGGCGAATGCTTTTTTACTTCATATGGTAAGAAATGTGATTGGCTGTTTATTACAAGTCGGTGAGGGTAGACAGCCACCTGACTTTGTTAAAACTTTAATTGCAATGAAAGATAGAACAAAAGCGCCTGATACAGCAAAACCCAATGGTTTATATTTAATTGATGTTGGCTATCCCGAGAATTTTTCTTTACCCAAAAATAAAGTTTTGCCTTTAGGATGGGCAAATTAAAATAAGAATACTAATTAAAAGTAAGCGTCTGGCTCACATTCCGCACCAAAATTAGTTTTCTCAACAATTAAATTTCCTGCTTTTTGGCGGTCTTAGCCACTTTCTAAAGCAAAGCTCTCGCAACCTGAGTATTTAATTGCCTAATTTTGGGGCTTTGAGCATGTACTTATTTTGAAAGTGGAGTTTTTTTTACTAAAAGGCTATGTTTTTTGAAATATGTGGGAATTTCTGTCCATAAAAGGCAAAATTAATTATTGAGTGGGTAGAATTTGGTGCGGAAAGTGAGGTCTGGCGATAAACACATAGCTTTTTAGATATTTGCTTCCAGTACAACATGATCTGTCTGTAATGGTCAAGTATAATTGGAATGTTT
>CAZRPK010000265.1:0-2032 GCA_964601915.1 uncultured Kangiella sp.
TCGTTGAATAGTGTCACTATTTAGATTAAAAAGACACTGGAGTTAAGATACAAGATGTCGTATTAATTATCTGGACAGTTCTATTTACTCTTAACATGTTAGAATTTTATTTTATAGAGTTAGGGTTTGTTTCTGTAGTTTTTATTGTTAAAGGTACAATTTATGATAGACAAAAATGTACGCAAGGTATTTTTTGTATCAGATAGAACAGGTATTACAGCCGAGATGTTTGGACAATCATTATTGTCTCAATTTGAAAATGTAAAATTTGATGAAACAACACTCCCTTTTATAGACTCTGAAGAGAAAGCAGTAGAAGTCTGTAGAATATTATCGAAAGCAGAAGCCGACTCTGGAGTGAAACCAATTGTATTTGATACTATTGTAACGCCTGAAATACGGCAAATAGTTCAATCCAGTGGAGCGCTAGTTTTAGATTTTTTCCATACTTTTATTGGTCCACTTGAAAAAGAATTTGAGCAGTCTTCAAGCTTTAGAGTTGGCAAAACTCACTCACTAGCCAATGAAGATGAGTACGATTCCCGAATTGATGCGGTTAACTTCGCGCTTAATAACGATGACGGTATTACCATGAAACATTACGATAAAGCTGATGTTATTCTAGTCGGTGTATCTCGTTGTGGTAAAACACCTACGTCACTTTATATGGCTATGCAATTCGGCATAAAAACTGCGAATTACCCTTTTACAGAAGATGACATGGAAAATTTAACACTTCCTGGCGAGTTAAAAAAATATAAGAATAAAGTATTTGGTTTAACCATTAATCCTCACCGATTACATGAAATCAGAACAGAAAGAAAAGCCAACTCACGTTACGCATCTCTGAAACAATGTCAATTTGAAATAAGAGAAGTAGAAGCTATGTATCGTCGTTTAAAAATTAACAACCTGAACACAACCTCTCGTTCTATAGAAGAACTAACAACAAAAATATTGGCATCAACGGGTATTAAAAGGAAGGTATTTTAAGATTAATTACAGGCTCAACTATCACTATTCTTTATTTAGAGGAAATATCAATGTTATATGAAATCAAAGCATGAGGCATGCAATCACTAGCATTGCTACCTAAACTAATCGTACCAGAGCCATTTAAAACAAGTTCTTCTCGTCTTAAATAACTTTCTTTACCATCCTCAGCAAGTACAAAAGTACCATTGGTACTCTGATCAGATAAAATAAATTTACCTCGCTTAACGGATATTTTTGCATGCATTCGGGATGCTAAATCAGCATTAACCACCAGATCACAATCAGCGCTTCGCCCTAATTGAACGCTGGAACTGTTTAATGTCATGCGCTTGCTAACGCCATCACATAATAAGGTCAATTCCTCATTAAGTTGTGAATTCAAAGAATCAATGGAGATCATTCGCGTAACGCCTGAGTCTTCCCAAACTAATTCACAAACTCGTAACTCTTCAGCTTTCCCTTTAACTGGTATTTTATCAAACTCTCTTGATTTACTAGCTAAAGGTTCTGATAATTCTTTAGCAGCTGCCTGGGTGAGAATAATTTGTCTGCCTTTTGCAATACCAGCCATCCGAGCAGCTACGTTAACAGTATCACCAAACAAATCACCATCATCACGAAATATAACAGCACCTGAATGAAAACCTATTCTAACCGCGACGAATGTTCCTTGAACTAATCCTAACTCTAATTTTTCTTGGATTTGAATAGCTGCTTTAGCTGCATCGTTGGTAGTATCGAAGCGACACATCACCTCGTCACCAATAGTTTTAATGACGACGCCCGAAAAAGCTTCTGTAGAATCTTGCATCATTGATATGACCTGAGAAATAACTGAGTTAGCTGTTTCGTCACCAAGTTCATCATATAACTTAGTACTACCAGCCACATCAGCAAACATAACAACGCAATACCCTGTTGTTTGGGTTTCATTTAATGGTAAATTAGAAGTGTTTGTTTCCATCTAGGTTATTTGACCTACATCTTTCGATAAAATCTATCTTTTAAATCAACAGTGAAAAAATTTAAATTAATA
>CAZRPK010000266.1:0-2022 GCA_964601915.1 uncultured Kangiella sp.
GTAAGCGTCAACTAATCTACATGCTAGGTCGCGCTTGAAAATAAATTAAACTTGAAAATTCCAAGGCAGGAGTTTTTCATAATCTTCAACGGTTTCAACTAAAGGCAATTGATTAAAGATATATGTGAGGTAAAGTTCAGGATTTATACCATGCGCCTTAGCAGATTCAATAATCGAATATAGATTGGCACTAGCATGTGCACCAGCTGGAGTGTTGGCAAATAACCAGTTTTTGCGGCCAATCACAAATGGCCGTATCGCATTTTCTGCAGTATTATTATCAATCGGATAGTTACCATCATCGATATAACGTACAAGCTTATGCCACTGGTTATGTAAATACTTGAGAGCTTCACCCATCTTGCCACTTGGGGCCGTGTTATGAAGAACTTCATCTAAGAATACTCGTATTTCATCAAGTATTGGTTTTGAGTATTCTTGTCGGTAGCGATAAATCTCATCAACATCAAATGTTTTTATCTTTTTTTCTATCGCATAAAGCTTGCCAATAAGATTAAGCATTTTTTGAGCATTGAGGTTTTTACCAATGTCTAATACTTTTTTAAAATACCTTCTTGCATGTGTCCAACAAGCGAGATGGATAATCATATATTTTATGGCAATACCATCATAGGCTTTATATCCATCAGTCATTATTGCTCCTTTATAATTGGCAAGCAATTGCTCAAGAACTGCAGCACTTCGTGTTGGATGATAATTGAATATTATATTGTTTCCCGCTTTTTGAACCCACATATAACTCTTGGAAGATGCTTTTCTACCTTCTTCTTTTAAGACCTGAATAGTCGTCTCATCTATATGAATACAACCCTGATTGTAGATTGCATCTTGAATCATATTAACCAATGGCTGTACCGCAAGTGAGCATTTAATCACCCAATTTGCCATAACTTGACGAGAAATATTAATACCCAAGCGATTGAACATTGTATTCAACCGATACAATGGTAATCCATCTGCGTACTTGCTGGTGCAAATATAAGACAATAGTTCACCTGTAGCAATAGATTTTGGTATAAGAGTTTTGGGCTTAGTTGCTAAAGCCACATGTTTATTACAACAAGGGCAAACATATTTGTATTGGAAATGATTAATTACTAATTGTTTAGCTGGTATGAATTTTAATTTTTGGGTTTTAATTTTACCAATGTACTTTAGTGTAGTTCCATCATT
Source organism: uncultured Kangiella sp. (assembly GCA_964601915.1). Classification (GTDB taxonomy): domain Bacteria; phylum Pseudomonadota; class Gammaproteobacteria; order Enterobacterales; family Kangiellaceae. The sequence goes on from CAZRPK010000266.1 coordinate 1,195, forward strand.
GGGGCAATGTTTTTGATCATCTGGTAAATCATGCACCACCTCAATAGAAGGTAAATCTGTTGGAAGTTCTTTTCTTGTGCCGGTTTTCTTTTTCTTAGGTTTTGGGACTTTTTTTTGTTTGTCAGTTAATAGTTCTATTTCATTAAAAAGAGGCATTTGATCTGGATCACTTTTTTCAGAACTTGCTCCAAAGCGATGTTTCTTTAGCTCAATTAAAGCCGCCTCAAGGTTTTTGATATAAGAGTTTTGCTTTTCAATATGAATATGCTTTATCTCAAGTTGAGAATCCTTTTGCTCAAGTTTTAACTTGAGATTGGTGACTTTTTTTTGTAAAGATTGAGCTGTTTGCATGACTAATATTATAGCATGAAACAGCTCTATATATGGTTTAAAGGGTTAGATATTATTATAATTTAATGATTTATGTAAATGTAATTTACTGACATCAATTCCCTTTAATAACCAAGAAAAATGTTCTTTATCCCAATTGATTATTTTATTAGTATGCTTAATTGGCCATTTGAATTTATCTTTTTCAAGACGAATTTGCCACATACAAAAACCGGTATCTTGCCAATATATAATTTTTAACTTATCTTTTTTCTTACAGCAAAAAACAAATAAATCGCCATCGAAAATATTTTGTTTCATGTTACTGGTTACAATTAAAGTTAGCCCATTTATTTGTTTCCGAAAATCCACAAAATCACGATGCAGAACAATTTTTTGTTTATCAATTTTAAGCATATCACTTCCTCATTTAAAGTTGATAATTGTGACTTAAAATATTTTAGATTTCTAGAATGTAGATTCGTTGACGCTTACCTT
>CAZRPK010000267.1:0-1953 GCA_964601915.1 uncultured Kangiella sp.
TCCACTGTACTTCTTTGTGCATTTGTTGTTTCAATTGTTCCGCTGAAAAAGATATAGATGCTGAAGCAATCGCTATCTGACTACCGCTAGCAGAAATTAGACCAATTGTATGTTTGAGTATTTTGATTAGATCGGTAGTCTGTTGAAAACCTTTTCCAACTAATGGATGCCTAGTGACAGAATCAATTTTCGTATTCAATTGTTGATTTTCTGTGCCGGAAACCAGCATAGCAATTAGATTGAGCGAATTTACCAGTGGTGATATGATCTGCCAATATAAAACTTTCGTACTGATCAATATAACTGAAACGATTGAAATAATACTAGCCCAAACAATCCCTAACCTCTCCATCTGCCAAGTCGCTACTGCGATTATAATAGAGGTAAAAAATAGAATTAATATCAATGATCGCAGTAAAACGGCACGATTGCTATCTGGTTTTATCATACTTACTATTCCTCGGTCATTCGGTCGAGCTCCTTATCGAGAATTTCCCCTTATCCGATCTAAGAACTTGAAAATTCAGCGATATACTGACCATTTTTAATTTTATAACATGCCTCTGTATTTAACTCAGGTATTTTGGAGTTGCATGCAAATGTAGCTTAGTTCTCTGATATTTCAAGATCTTCGGCATATTACTGAGTAAGGTGCAGAGGCATGTTTTATAATAGACAAACTTTTTGAAATTGTCCCTTTTTAAATAATTTTTTCTCATGGAGTATCGCTATACCAATAATATTTGGTCTGGGCTACCGTCATGTAATAGGATGTTGCTTTACCCTCTTTGTCAAAAAGACTTACCTTTAACCTAGAAGAATCAGCTATTTCGGCTTGAAATACACATTTACGGGCTAAAATATCGCAATGACCTTGTAAGCTTAGTTCAACTATCTTGTTTTCGCTTGCAACTTTGGACCCAAGATAAAAATCAAAGTTCTTCTGTGTCAGGATAATTGTCTACAACCTATAACTATCTGCCTTTTGACTGGTGTATGGCAGTTAAGTCAATCTCATAAAGCTGAAGCTGGACAATCATGATTATCATACTATGATATTTTTCCATGAGAAATACTCGTAAATAATTGAATTAAAAAGAATTAAAAAATAATGCAATAACATTTTATAAAAATTATTGCAGTCTATTGATTATTAAAAAACATGCCTCTGCACCTTACTCAGTAATATGCCGAAGATCTTGAAATATCAGAGAACTAAGCTACATTTGCATGCAACTCCAAAATACCTGAGTTAAATACAGAGGCATGTTAAAAAAAGTAATTTCACCAAGAATTGCTGATTATGCTAATCTCTTATTGATATATGAATAATAACTTGCTAGCATAATCTTAAGACAACTTGGGAGATCGCAATTAATTGAGCTTTGAATGTACCGTAGTTCGAGCTCCACGCTTTGTACATACATTGTATTTATAGACACAAAATACAGTAAAATGACTTACCAAATGACTATATTTTGATTCGAAATACCGGTACAAAGCCAATATATTATTAATTTCCCCCCTGATATTCCATTCAATCAATAGGCAAGGTGCAGCGGCGTATGACACAACACGACTATACCAAGGTAATTATTGATGAAATAAATTCTTTGTTGCTAGATGTAATAGGGCCTGCCGCCTTGATTTTGACGGAAGAGGCCGAAGTAGAATGGACCTCTGAATTAATAAAACTTAAGCTGCGTAAAAACCTTAGATCAGTATTAGTCTACGTCGATATAGTTTCACTTTATATAGAAGACATCCCCAGCCGAGACAGCTTTTTGGAAACTGTTTATGAAATTAACGGTTTAAAAGGTTACAAGCTATAATATATATAAATCGTGATCTCTAGTCTGTTAATATCGAACATTTCACGGGCACGATGTATCACTGAATTATTTTGGAGACGCAAATGAAAATCAGAGTAAAAATCACACTATTCACCTCTAT
>CAZRPK010000268.1:0-1941 GCA_964601915.1 uncultured Kangiella sp.
CGCATGCAGGGTGGTGTGGGGGCTGGAGGTTAGATACCTCCGGCTACCCGATTAGCCAATAGCTATTTGGTTTTAAATAAGTCATCACATGTGTCACATACAAAATATTTAGTATCTTTACCACACTTTATATCTCCTGTAGCACCAGCGCGAATTTCCCACTCGCAAATCAGAGATTTGTATTTCAATGTTCCCTCTATATAACATGGTGCATAATTATAGTGATCATGTATGATTTTATATTCAACTTTTTTAGCTCGAAGAAAAAAATCTTTTGCCTCATTATGATTAAGATCTACATCTGACGGACGACAATGTTTAATATCTTCCGATCCGAAGTCAGCAACATAGACATCTGTAATATTATTTCTTTGAAAACCTGTGCTTACACAAGAAACAAGAAACATAGCAGCAAAAAAAACAATTGATTTCTTATTCATTTCCAGACCGCCGTACTAGCTTCACCAGGGTTTTTATACGAAACTTCTGGATGTTTGTACACATCGCTATAAGTAAGGCTAAAATGATTATAAAGTTCTCCTGTTAGCCATTGAAGTGACATATTTTGTTGAGCAGTAATAGTTTCATATGTTTTTTTGTCAATATGTTTTCCAACCAGCTCTATACCAATAGAATCACTATTAACTGGGTACCGATGAGAATATGTTTTAGCGCGCTCATGTGCATCCAATGCTTTAATCTGATTTGTCCAAGACATGGCAAGAATTTTAGCCATGCTAGCACTGTTGCAACTATTTTTATTAATAGTAAGACACTTTGACTTAATTAAACGGCCTACATGGTAACAACGTTTATGTATGCTAGCTGTTTGGTAAATACGACCATTCTTATCTATTAGAAAATGCGCACCATTACCCCCTGCTTTATATCCATTAAAAGTATGTTGTGCAGTTGGTGCATCTGTTTGATGTACAACTATCCCATGAACACCAGATAGCATTCCATGCTCAATACTTAGGAATCTTCGTTGGTTAATCCTGCTATCTATAAGCATTCCGTCTTTGTTAATTTTAGACATCTTCTTTCCTTTTGATTTACAGCTAACGCCCAGCTCAACTGCGTAGCAAGCTGGCGGGTTTTTTGGAACAAAAAGCGTGACAGGTTGCGGAGTCAGATTGCAGCTTTTTGTTAGATTTTTTTGGTTCGATACTCAATTTCCACAACAAACTTTGTTGCAGCGGCAATTATAATTGCGTCTTGCATGTTAATATTTGGTTCGTTTGTGCTGCCATGTCCAGACAAAGGCATTTTATTGCGTATGTTATATATGCTACCTACAACATTTTTAATTTCATCAGGAAGGGATGATTCTTTTTTATATTTCTCAATAAAGCTTCCTAATGTCTGATCAGTTAACTTTTCATCCCCAAGTACATCCTTCGCCATTGTTTCGAGTATATTAGATGCGGCATGAAGAACACCCGAAGGATCGTAACTTTCTAAACATTTCTCCATGCGACCAATCAAAACCACAATATTAGAATGCACCAACTGGTCAAATTTTCCAATTCCTTTTGTGTTAAAATCATCAACTTGATTGTAGGCACTACATTCTAAAAAATGGCACGCCGTCAGAAACTGCCACTCATATCGCCAATCATTTTCAATGTTTTCTCTTTTAGCAATTCTTTGGCCACTCTCTTTATCAATTTCATCTACATATTTTGATAAGTAGCTAGCGTAATACCGGAAATACATATAAGTCACTTCTGGGCAGAAGTTTGAGAATGAACCCGATCTCCCTTCTGAACCACTAACTCCAGTGTCTTCCTCTGCGATGACTGGTGCCAGACCAGACTGTTCCCAGAATTCATCCAACTCTGATTTCTTAGCATCATTCATAGAAGTAATCATTTTAACTTCACCGTAACTATTCAGCGTAAATCATGAAAGTCCACCAACAAAATCTGGTAGTTTACC
>CAZRPK010000269.1:0-1908 GCA_964601915.1 uncultured Kangiella sp.
TATGGGAGTATATCGCAAACATATTTATAATACAATACACGCGACCCCTATTTTTTAGACATTGAACAAGAGCTACGCTTATTAAAATCATGCTAATATTTGTGTGTAATGATGAGCGCAGGCGTTATGCCATTGAATTGACTTTGTACTTCCTTAATGTAGGATCTATACATAGATATCAACGACTAAAGGTTTAAACATGCCAATTATCAGCCGATTCTACGGAATTGTGATTGCAATGTACTTTAATGATCATAATCCACCACATTTTCATGCGAAGTATTCTGGTTATGAGGCGCTATTCAATTTTGACGGTGTTCTTCTTGAGGGCGAACTACCGAAAAGAGCCTCAAAATTCGTTCAAGAATGGATTTCTTATCATAAATCTGAGCTTGAAAATAACTGGAAAAAAGCAAAATCTGGTCAGCCTTTAGATTACATTGCACCATTGGAGTAAAGTTATGCTTCACATTAAATCAGCAAAATATTTATCTAACTTTAAAATATGGGTATCGTTCGATGATGGTACTTCGGGTGAGGTCGACTTATCTAACTCATTAGTTGGACCTGTCTTTGAGCCATTAAAAGATGTCAAGATATTCGCAAAAGTTATGGTAGACCCAGAACTTGAAACAATAGTTTGGCCCAATGGAGCAGATTTAGCCCCTGAGTATCTGAAAGATTTGCATAACCAGCAAATGTTGGCGACGTAAAAATACACGTGTCAAATTAGAGCGTTAGTAGGCTTAACCGTATGGTGGTTTACTTCGAACTATATTACTAATCAAAGGATCGACATGATAAAAAAAATAGGAATAACTCTGGTAATTATTTTTTCTTTAGTTTTTGGATATTGGTATAGCTTTCTAGCTCTTGATGAAATTCCAATGGAGCAAACAGAAATTATCCAAGAGTATCAGTATAATTCAAGAAAAACTGTTGAATTGATTTTAACTGAAATAGAGCCACGTATATTCACTTTTACTTACAAATCATTTGACCAAAGTATTGTCAACGGTCAAATCTCCTACCCTAAGAAGAAAGCAGATAAATATCCTGTACTTATTGGCATTTCAGCTATGGGAAGAGGTTATCAACGATGGTGGTCTGAATCTTTTAAGGGTCGCCCAACTGTGACACAAGTAAATAAAATTACGGAACTTGCTGATAAAAATGGTTATGTAGTTATTTCAATAGATGCTAGATATCATGGTAAAAGAAAGAAACCTGAAAGAACTCTGAGATCTATCATGAATGATTTACACTTTTTTGGTGATAAAACTGATTATGAAGCTATGATTAAAAATACTGTAATAGATCACCATGTCCTATTGGATTGGGTATCACAGCAGGATAACTTAGATAAAAGTAACATTTCTGTTGCAGGCTATAGTATGGGCGGACAAATAAGTTTGATTTTAGCTAGTATTGATCAGCGAATTAATAAAGTAATTTCTATTGTACCTCCATATCTTGACGATAAAACTGCACTTGTTGCACCTAAGAATTTCATATCACTTTTAAAAAACCAATATGTATTATTACTTACTGCTGACGATGATGAAAACGCATCAAAAAGTGAAAATGATTTCATTTTCAAACATATATCAACACCAAGAAAAGAAAGAATTGATTTTTCTGGCGGTCATATATTACCTGATAATTATGTTGATAGTTTGTCTAATATATTAGCAGATTAAGCTGGTGCGCATAGCCCACTAACACATATGAGCCGGATCTAAGTCAATAGACATAAGTGTTTTATTTCAGTTAAGTTAATAACAAAAAGTAAATCAACTAACAAAAACGACTACTTCATCTGTCATTGTCACCGGTAGATTTCAAGCTAGTTATCGCCTAAAGTTAAAAAATTATGCCACCTTCTTTTCTTTTTCTACCACTTTTTGC
>CAZRPK010000270.1:0-1890 GCA_964601915.1 uncultured Kangiella sp.
TCATGAATGCGCTTGGCAAGCAACGTGCGTTCATCTTGCTGATTACCTTTACAAAATTAAGCACCTCCATTTTTTCAGACAACACTGATCCCGTAACAGTTGGATGGTGAAGGATTTGATCGTACCTTTTCTTCTGTCCCCAATGGCGAATGTTCCATGTCGCAATATTGACAGTTTTGTCTATTTTAAAAGAAGGAATATTTGCAGGTTTAATTCTTGAACGGAGTGATTTTAGTGCTTTTAGTTCATCTGTCTTTAACGAAGAATGATCCATGACGCTCTTTCCTTGATGCTTCGAATGACTTATTGTGATTCAGTAATTCACTTTACATCCATAATATACAACGATATTAGCGGTCTTACTACTTAAACAGCGTTATTTGGTTAAATATTAACCAATGCATAGGCTACCTTTAGCGAGTGCAAGTAACCCTATTAGACAATTTGGCTTTTGTTCATAAGAGATGCTCAACAAACTAAATTCATCCTGATTTATTCTTGGTTTCTATTGAAAGTAATTTCTAACGCCAAATTTATTTTGTTCAATAAAGATTTTCTTGAATGCGTTGAGATTATTTTGTTCGTAAAATAATAACATCGCTTTTTTATAGTCCATGGCTTCAACGCTACGATATGATAATGGACATGCATCATAACCGATTAGAATAGCATTACTTACCATACGCCCAATTCGTTTATTACCGTCTTCAAAGGGTTGAATATAAGAAATAAGCGTTACTGCAAGTAAGGCTTTTTCAAACCCATTATCTTTACTGTTTATTAAATCACACATTCTTTCAAGATTTTCTTTAATTTGATGCTCGTTATCCAGTGGTTTGTATGCACTCCCCGTGATCCCGACCGATCTTGACCTAATATTTTTACTGACCCCTAAATCCTTTATTAAGAGATAATGTATTTCCTCTAGCGTCTTTAAATTAAGGTTTTTGGCTATATCCTTATTATCCAGAAGATAGTTTAGGGCATATTTGTGATTGAGAAGCATCGACGCTTCTTCTTTTGATTTCCCTTCAACCTTCTTCTTTTCTAAAAAGAGGCGCTCAGTCTCTAAGAGGGAATAGGTATTCCCTTCAATTTGAGAAGATTTCCAGCTTAGCTCTATGGTAAGACGTTCAAGTTCTTTTTGATAAAGAGCAGAAGGAATATCCGATATATTGTGCTGATATTCATCCTTCAACCCTTCTAAAAAAATCAGCTCTTCCGATGCTAGAATATTGATATTGGATAATATTGCCATTAAATCAAAATTAAAGCCGGTGGATGCTGAACGCGAATCTGGGTCGATATCAAAGTAGCCAGAAGTATCAAATGGTGCAAACAACTTGTAAAAAGGAGAAATACTATACGAAGTTGCCCTCCCCTTACCTGTTTTTACAAGATAGTTTACGGCTACCAAAGTAGCAATATCCCTGTTTAGGGTCGGTGTGCTGATGCTCTCATTAATTTGTGCTTTTATATTTGAGATTGAAATAGACTGATATATGGTAATAATATCTAGAATATTTTGTTGTCGAGCAGTTATCTTCATATGAACCTCACCTTATTCCTATCACTATGTTCTTTTTATCCTATCAGCTATGATAGGATAATCAATGATAATGATAGGATTTAATGAAATCACATGAGATATAGTTGAAACGTTATTATAAGAAGAACTTTAAATAATTTGGTATTTAGGATTATGCAGAATCACTCAAGCTTGCGCTCACGGGTGCGCGTAGCCCTTTTTGATGATGGCGATCTTGGACGGTCAGAGTGCTTATTTCGGCTTTCAGATTTATCGTGTCCAGCATGGTCAAAAGTAGGACGAATTGAGCGTTTTTGTTCTCGTTCCTGCATCTGTCTGAACTCATGAATGCGCTTGGCAAG
>CAZRPK010000271.1:0-1870 GCA_964601915.1 uncultured Kangiella sp.
TAGATCATGAACAAAGTTGAGCTAAATTTCAGGCTCATTTCATATTGGACAATACGTATAAATGAAAAACTTTTTCATTTATACTAATATAGGGCGTTTTAGCGTTAAGATGTTTCGTCTTTTACATTAAAATAATATAACAAAAATAGGGCAATTAAGCCGGACAATCCGACACAGGAAAAGTCTAACCAACAGCCTGTAACTAAACTACATATGCTAAGTGGTAACAAATAGCATGAAGCCGTAGAGTCCCGATTTTTTTATCGCATCTGATCAAAGTCTTCATTTGCTGGAAGTCAAGATCAATATAAGCGATATGGTAAGTTCATATTGAAGAGCGGTATGAGGGAAATCTTCAAGTACGGTTCTGTGAGGGGCATTGTGTTTCCTTGCGTTTATAAATATTAATTTAATAAATTATAGGAGACACAAATGTCTACTCGACAAAAATTATTACTCGTTATACTTGCATTGGTAGTCAATACAGTTATTGCTTCGGATGCTGAATTTATTGTAACCGAAAAGAAAATCAAACAGGCTATGCAATCTAAGTTAAGAACTGAAAAAGATACAAAGCGGGATGCTAATAGATTACCAGTAGAAACACTTAAATTTTTCGGTTTTAGAGAGAACATGAAAGTGATCGAGTTACTTCCTGGTGGCGGTTGGTACACAAAATTATTAGCGCCCACCTTAGCGGATAATGGAGAATTTTTTGTAGCGATGGGAACGGGTAGGGTTTCTAAAAATTTAACGGGTAAAGACGGAATGGATTTTTTAAGTATCATTAATGACAACGCGAATATTAGAAAAGAAAAAGGTGCTCGTTTTTACTCCGTTGATCAATTTGATCTTGTTGAAAAAGACGTTGATATGATTTTCACGTTTAGAAATTATCATAACTTTGGTTTTGAGGGGCGACAAATAATGAATCAAGCTGTTTTTAAAGCACTTAAATCGGGTGGGATATATGCCGTTGTTGATCACACAAGACGTCATATGCAGGGATTAGATAAAGAAAATGGCCGCCGAATTGATCCAGTGTTAGCGATTAAAGAAATTCAAGATGCAGGTTTTATATTAGTCGATTATTCTACATTACATGCGCGCCCAGCCGATGCACTTAAATATGAAGTCGGGCATAAAGATGTCACTGGGCAAACCGACCGTTTTACGATTAAATTTAGAAAGCCTTAACGTTTAATCGCCAATAAATATTTAAGTAGAAATAATTAAATAGGAATAAAGTATGAAATTATACGGTATGGGAACGTCGCGTTCTTTTAGAGCTTTATGGGCATTAGAAGAAGCTGGTGTTGATTACGAATATGTTGAAGTTGCATTTGGTAGTAGTGAAAAAAATGGCGCAGTGAGTGAAGACTATAGACAGCTCAACACACAAGGGAAAGTGCCGACTTTGGTCGATGATGATTTAGTTATCACAGAAAGTGGAGCAATTCTTAACTACATTGCTTCAAATAGCACTAACTTAGATTTGATCCCATCTAATAATTTAAAAACGAGAGCTAAATATGATGAAATGATTTGCTTTGTTTTATCTGATTTAGAACAGGGTTTATGGACTAATGGTAAACATCGTTTTGCTTTACCAGAAGCCCAAAGAGTCCCCGACATTTTACCCACTGCGACTTGGGAATTTAATAAAGCGATCCAAGCTTTACAATATAATTTTGATGGTACAAATGAATCTGGCTTTGTAGTAGGTGACAGTTTTACCATGGCAGATGTATTGTTAGCCCACACTTTAAATTGGGCCGAGAGTTTTAAATTTGATGTGCCTGAGTCATTGTTAACTTACAAAAATAAAATGTATTATAGAGCGGCTTGTAAACGAGCCAATGAGCGTCTT
>CAZRPK010000272.1:0-1862 GCA_964601915.1 uncultured Kangiella sp.
CCCACCATTTTTATTTTCAATAGAAAGTCTTTAATTTATTCCTTATACTCTTGTAAAGCATCAATATTTTAAGATGGTCAATTAATACATAGAGTCATCATTTAAGGTGAATGTTCATGTACGATAAAATGAATAGCTTACAAGAAGAGCTTAACCAATTAAGGCCGCTACCAACAAGTACGCTTAAAAGCTTGCGTGAGCAACTCATAGTCGAGTGGACGTATAACTCCAATGCCATTGAAGGCAATACCCTTACAATAAAAGAAACCAAAGTTGTTTTAGAAGGGATTACCATCGGCGGTCATTCGATGCGGGAGCATTGTGAGACCATCAATCATAAGGAAGCCATTGAGTTTGTTGAAGATATTGTAAAAAATAAGGAGTCGATAAACGAGCAATCAATCAAATCAATTCATCAGTTAGTCCTAAAGAATATTGATACAGCAAATGCTGGCGTGTATCGAAAAGAAAATGTACTTATTTCTGGGGCTGAACATATCCCGACAAATCATTTATTTGTTCTTGAACAGATGGGTGAGTTAATAAAATCATATAAACAATTTGAAGGTCAATCACTTGAAAAATCAGCTCGTTTGCATGTGGATTTTGTAAAAATTCATCCGTTTGTTGATGGTAATGGACGAACGGCAAGATTATTAATGAATTTGGATTTAATGAAAGCTGGATTGTTGCCCGTTATTATTCAAACAACGGAACGATTGAAATATTATGAAACATTAGATCATGCACATGTTTCTGGTGATTATCAGCCATTTATTCAATTGGTTGTTGATTGTGAGATTGATGCGCTTGAGAAGGTACTGGGGATTGTTGAGGGTCGTTGACACGCTAGCATTGTAAAATTCATACCTTATTTGTTTCCTATTTGTATTTTTATTAGGTTCAAGTAATTATTGATCTTAAAAATATATGTTTATAATGTGGGAGTTGGTGAGAAGCTAAAATCTGTTGGTGAAAATCGAGTTTTACCTTCAGTGCTCTGACTGTTTTACGGTAGATTAAGGAATTATTTTCGGATGCAATACAAATAAAATATTTTATAACGGACACATACAAAATACTGGATTTACTGGTGTAAAAGAGCGAATATTACGATACCATTTTGGATTATTAGTAATACGAATGGCTAAGGATATGATATGCTTTCTCTTTAGCCATAAATTCGATATTTAACGAAAGATATCGATATATAATGCAAATAGTAAAGAATATTTAAGTGCATGTGTTTAGCTTTCCCAAGCTTGCATCACGAATTTTATTTTTTCCTTGCCTACTGCTTGCAAATAAATTTTGGTTGTCTTGGTTTCAGTATTCGTTATTTAGGTTCTATTTTCTTTTTACCACTTTGAAACTGTGCTATTTCAACCATTGTTTCAAGCCTTATTAATCGACCGTCATGCTCTCTTAATTCTTTTGATATTTCACTTAAAACTGCGCCAGTTTTTTCAACCTTGTCAGTTAAAAGAATAACTTCTTTCATTGCATTTACTGCATCTTTAATAACGCTCATGATGTAACCCTTTTTGCTTTAAGCTCGTTTAATATTTTATTAGCATCACGCAACCCTTTACTAAGCGAGTTTTTAGCTTTGGCGGTTGATATATTCACTTGCTCAACCAGTGCCTTTAAAATTTCTTCATCTTTAGTAGTTGTTGCTGGCTTCATACAACGTTCACGGATCAACTCAGACACACTAACGCCCTCGCTTGAGGCTTCACCATGTAGAAAAGCTTTAAACTCTGTACTAGCTAAGATTGTTATTCTTTCGTTTTTAACAGCCATAATTAACACCTCTTTGATCTGGTTATCATTATAATGCTCATTGTAATGATTGTCAATTT
>CAZRPK010000273.1:0-1859 GCA_964601915.1 uncultured Kangiella sp.
ATAAAACAACTAATTACTATATTTATTATGTGCCTAAATCAATTATTTTAAACTTATTTCTATTGCTACTCTGTACTGGTTGTCCGCCGCCTGAAGATGATTTGACTCAAGAAGAACTGATAAAACTAGAGTCAACCCAAAACTCAATTATCGGTAAATGGCAGATAATCTCAATAACAAATTCCTTTATTTCATCAGACTACAGTTCAAATTTCAGCTACAGAATTGGTCCTTTCCTGCGTAAATAATAGTATCTCAATTTCATTTAAAAAGATTGAATGAGCTAACCTGATACAGAGCCACGAGGAATTATAAAAATCTCACAAATCAATTATTCATCCCTTTTTCAAATCAAGAAAGCCTTAAAAAAAACATAAAACACCTTGAACTACAATGCGTTTCAAAAAAATACTCTACTGAATGTTAACCGTTTGTTTTTAGAAACATAAAATTAGGAACAAAATATTCTATTATGAAAAATAAACAATATTACAGACCACTTTTTATTCTCTCAATTATAATAGCACTAGCTACATCATGCAATCCAGAAGACGGTGAAGATGGCGCTATGGGAGCGCAAGGAATACAAGGAGAACAAGGGCTAGCCGGTGAAGACGCTACATCAACAACACCTGCTGCTTATGGCATATGGGAAGTAACTAGTGAAATAGGTTCAGATGTAGCCAAATATGTTTATATAAATGAAGACAACACCCTAATCATATTATCTGAGGATCAATTGGGCTTTAAAAGAGCCGAAAGAACAAATGTTATCGTTTCAGTAAATCAACTTAGCACTAATGGCTATTATGGAAGTTTAAATGGGGTAAATAACTATGAAGTTAACGGAGATATTTTAACACTAACAAGATCTTATGACAGTAACCCTGTAATAATGCAAAGATCCACCACGGCTCCAAATTCTTCTGAATGGATTACAGAGCTTACAATTTTAGACGAAAGCAATACAACTTGGGATAGGGCCGTTGATATTGCTTTTGACGGCACCTATTTGCTCGGATTTAATTCCGACGACCATAACATCGAACAGATTAACCCAATTGATTTTAGTTTAGAAGGTGTTATACCTACAACAAGGTCTGCCTATGCCGTAGAAATTGAAAAATCTGATGACCCCAACAGACAGCTATTTCAGAGTGACAATGGGTCTAGAAACTATCAGTCTTACATATATTCATCTAATTCTTTTTATTATACGTCAATAGATTTAGGTGCTTGGGTAAATGGTATTGCTTCTAAAGTGCCTGGAGAGTTATGGGTAGCAAGCGGAAATGAACAAACATTATATCATTATTTTTCTCATGGCCCCTTATCACCAGGAGAAATTCTTGGAAACATACCTCTAGATTTTACCCCTAAAGGTTTAGATTATAGAGACGGATTCCTTTATGTTACAGAAGAGAATAGAGTACATAAATGCCAGCTTACACCAGAATTTAAAGCTATAGAAACATATGAATTAAGGAGCCACAATGTATCAGGCATTACCTATGACGGCACTAATTTTTGGTTAGCCGCAACAGATGTGAACAATATTCAAAAACTTGTAAAAATAGATTTATCTATTTAAAAAAACAGTCAATAACCTCGGGGTAAGCCTGCCTTTGCCGTCAGGCAGCCCCACAAGGCATGAAAAAGGAAAAACCTTAATCATTTCGATGCAAGCATCGGGGGGATTAAAAACAAGTAAAACATTGTTCTCAAAAAAACCAAGGCCACAAACCCTGATTTTTTTTGTGCCAATGTTAACCTTTCTCTATTCTATACAATAAAGAAAAGCATTACTAATTTTTATAAATATATCAGTATGACAAAAACACGAAAACTACTTGTACTTA
>CAZRPK010000274.1:0-1798 GCA_964601915.1 uncultured Kangiella sp.
AGTGACTGTCTGATCTATTGTTAGGAGTAAGTTATCTGATCTATTATTTAAGTATTGATATCTCTTGTGGTTGCTAAATACCCACCTTGTAATATTTATTTGACTTTTAAATAGACCCTATGTACCATTGGTTCACAGGGTACATCAATGAAGCGCTAAACCATGCAGATTGTGATTAATACAGAAGATTCAAATCCATTATTCGCTCAGTTGGTTGAGCAAATTAAACAGGCTGTAAAAGTAAAAAAGATCAAAGCTGGTGATGGATTGCCATCTATTCGTCAGTTAGCCAATGATTTAGATATCAATAATAAAACCGTTGCAAAGGCTTACAAGCTTTTAGAGCGAGATCGTGTAATTGAAACGAAAAGCTATCGTGGAACTTTTGTACACCCTGATGCAATTAATAATTGTGAAGTTGACTTAACTAATTGGGTCAACAGAAAATTAGAAAATACGATTAAAGAATTAAGAAAGTCGAATGTCACTGATTCAGAAATTAGGATCGCATTTGTAGAATTAATGAACCAATAATATTCCAAGGGCAGAAAAATGATCAAATTAAATAGAAATAAAGGAGAATTTTATGTGGGCTAACAATTTATTATATCTAGCATTTTCTATGCAGGTAATATTTATTTCGTGGTATATGCCAAAATATTTAATTAAACAATCTAAAAATATTTTGGATAAACATCCTGAAAAACAATACCCAAAGCTCTATCCAATTTCCCGAGATGCGATTGATATGGGTATTAACAACTTCAAAAACATTAACAGAGTTATTCTTTTAATTGGTATTTATATCATTGCATATGGCGCTTATTCACAGAGTGAGGAAATGCTGAATGTTGATAGTAGTGCTATATTAATCGGTTTTTTTCTTTTGCAGTATGTGCCGTTTATGATCATGGAATTCACCGGTTTTAAATTCTTAAAGTTAATGCGTCTAGCTAATAAACAATCGATAAGAAAAGCAGACTTACAGCCGAGAAAACTGATTAACTATTTCTCACCTCTTCATTTATCATTATTAGTCATTAGTAATCTTGTATTTATAGGCGTTGTCGAATATTTTGTACGCCATCCTTTTGAACACTTTGGTGGCTACTCTAACTTGTTAGGGCTTGTTTTTTTCGACATTTTTATGTTCTCTATAATCGCTTGGAATATTTATGGAAAAACTAAAAACCCTCATCTTTCAACCAAAGATCAAACAGTGCAGATAGAAAAAATAATTAAAGTATCCGTGTTAAGTATTATGATGGTGACTGTATTTCTTACATTGGAATTAATCATGTCTGCTACGGGAACAAGGTATTTAATCGACACATTAATGAGTGTCTATTTTCTATTACTTGCCTTTATTGGAATGAGTGCTTATCGTTTAGATAATCTTAATTTTGAGGTTTATCGAGAAAGTTAATGCAAAATACCAATAGTACAATTGGGGATTGCTTCTTCCTGCTCATCAAGAAAAGTATTATGAACCTGAGTATTGTTAAGTTTTTTCTCTTCATAAACGGTTAATATACGAGCACCCATGGGAGATAGACATTCGATGAAGCTGAAATATCTGATTGCCTGGAATGGACGATCAATCAATGATCAGTATTGGATGTTTTTGTTGTCCACACAACAAATTGAATAAATACCTATAAATATCCTTACGTTCAGTATGTAAATGCTGATTTCCGATGAGTCGATCCATTCGTTTAATATCATGCTTAATATCTGTATTCGAATACGATTTTAGGTTTCGGCCTAGTCCAGTCACTCTGAGTTGTTGCCCTTTTAT
>CAZRPK010000275.1:0-1777 GCA_964601915.1 uncultured Kangiella sp.
CCCAACAAACTTCTTCAGTTAGGTAAATTACTAGAACTTGGATTTAACGATCTTGTTATTAAAGAAGATCCATTTGCGCCTAAAGTTGCTTTTCGTAAAATGAAAGGTACTAAAACTAAAAATCACCATATTGAAAAAGCACAGGAGATGGGGCGTTTTTTACGCCACTTAGTTCCATATGTGCCTTTCAATACTTTGGAAATGCCGCCAGTATTAAAGTCTCCCGTTTGTGAATACGATTATTTACGTGAAGTAACCTCTAAAGTCAGACGCGATATTAATCTTGATGAAACTGAAGTTGTCGATTTTGCTCATTTGATCAGACGTTTTAATGAATTGCAAACAGTCATAGTTCCTGTTTTGTGGGGAAGTAAACAGCGTCATGAAAATGCGATTCACATATATTTACCTGATTCACAAACTACTTGGGTTTATCTTAATTTAGATACGAATATCCATGATTTTAAATTCTGGATGGCTCACGAGCTTGGACATTGTTTGTCGCCAGTTTTAGCAGGCGATGAAGCGGAAGATTTTGCAGATGCTTTTGCAGGCGCTTTATTATTTCCACATGATTTAGCGAAAAATGCTTATGTTGAGCTTAAAAAGTTGAAAACTGTCGGCGAGAAAATTAGTCTTTTGATCTCACTAGCCGATGAACATACTATTTCTCCGTATACCATAAAAGGTCAAGTTGAAAAGTATGCAGAGCATGAAGCTTTATCAAAAATAGATTTCGGGAAAAATGTTGGCGGTGCAGTCACTAATTTTAATAAACGATACCACAACTTAAGCGATGCGCTGTTTGGTGACATTTCAAAATTGGCAGCTAAAGATTATGTATCAAAAATAGAGCAAGAATTTTCTACACCGTTTTTTGATTTATTACGCCAATACCTCAAGCAGAACAAAAAAGGATCAGGGATTGTCCAAGCTGTAATGGATATGCCTCTTTTAGACGCTCGGAGTATTCACGCAGAGTTGACTTAATGGCGCAATCAAAAATCCTTGTTGATACCAATGCCTATCTTCGACTGGCAAAAACCGTCCACCCGTTATTATTCTCGCCATTCGGCGATAACGAATATTGCCTTTATATTCTACCCGAATTGAACCAAGAGCTTACAAGTCACCGGTTGATTAATAAATTTCAGTGGATCGAGGAAGATGAGTTTGTTGAAAATAGAAAACATTTTCCAACGATTGGGAAGAAGGTAAAAAAATCGATTGATCAAACGTTTAGCTATTTATGGGATCACGTCCAATCAGAACTTCCTGGGCCATCCAAAGTCGATGCTTTGTATATCGCTTATGCGCTAGAGTTAAATATACCTGTAGTGACCGATGACCAAGATATGGTTGAGTTGGCTCTAGCGTTTGATTGCCAAGTTATGTCAACACTTGAGTTACTTAAGATCATGTTTGATTGTGGTCATACAGATATGAGAACAATTAATGGGTTAGTCGAGTATTGGCTTCACATAGGCGATAGACCTGCCAATTTGAAAAAGGATTTTGCTAGGTTATTTGCTAAGCAATCATTGAACTAACATTATGGGAAATAAATATGGATAAGGAAAAAAAGATTGCACTCTTGATTGATTGCGACAACGTAAGCTACAAATCAATCGACGGTGTTATCAATGAACTAGCCAAATACGGCGCTGTAAACATCCGTAGAGCTTACGGAGATTGGAAAAGCCCTCAACTGCAAGGATGGGAAGAAAAACTCCATCCGTTCGCAATTACACCTATTCAGCAATTCGCTTATACAAAA
>CAZRPK010000276.1:0-1766 GCA_964601915.1 uncultured Kangiella sp.
AGTGTCTTGAAGTGCTGAACTTTGTATGTATTTTAAGAGTTGAAACTGTTAAGCTATTTAATACGATTAAATTTTATTATTAGATCACAAATATATGCCTATTTCACCCTCACAATTAGAGTTTGATTCACAACATATTTGGCACCCTTATACTAATTTAAAAAGTCCTACACCTGTTTTTGGAGTCGAGTCTGCTGATGGTGTTTATTTGAACTTATCTAGCGGAGAGCGAGTGATAGATGGAATGTCTTCTTGGTGGTCAGCCATCCACGGCTATAATCATCCAGTACTAAACGAGGCAGTAAAATCACAACTAAATAAAATGTCACATGTGATGTTTGGCGGTTTAACTCACCAGCCAGCGATTGAGTTGTGCGAAAAATTAATTGAAATAACTGCACCAAATCTACAATGTGTATTTCTTGCTGATTCGGGTTCAGTTTCGGTTGAAGTAGCACTAAAAATGGCTATTCAGTACTGGTATGCGAAAGACGGGTACTCAAAAGGAGAAAAACAAAAAAGTAAATTTCTTACCTTCAAAAATGGCTATCATGGTGATACGTTTGGTGCGATGTCTGTTTGCGATCCGGAAAATGGCATGCATTCGATGTTTGTCGGAGTATTACCACAACATTTTTTTGTTTCTGCTCCTGTATGTTCGAGTGACGCCGATTGGAAACCTGAATACATACATGAATTTAAGTCTTCTATAGAAGCTAACCATAACGAAATAGCTGCGGTTATTATTGAGCCTCTTGTACAAGGTGCTGGAGGTATGCGTTTTTATTGTGCCGAGTACCTTAGACAAATTAGAGAGTTATGCAACGAGCATAATGTGCTTTTAATTTTTGATGAAATTGCAACAGGCTTTGCAAGAACCGGTAGTTTTTTCGCTTATGAAGAAGCAAAAGTAGTCCCAGATATACTGTGTTTGGGCAAGGCATTAACTGGCGGTTATATGTCGTTAGCGGCAACATTAACATCAAGAAAAGTTGCTGACACGATTAGTGCTTATCAAGGTGGTAATCTAATGCATGGGCCAACCTTTATGGCTAACCCACTGGCTTGTTCAGTTGCTATAGCCAGTTTAAATTTGCTTTTAAATTCGGATTGGAAAGCTAAAATAGCCAATATTGAAAAACAACTAATTGATGAGTTATTGCATTGTAAAGAGTTTGAAAATGTTGCAGATGTAAGAGTCAAAGGAGCTATAGGCGTTATTGAGTTAAATAGTCCAGTAGATATGCAAAAAGTGCAATCAAGGTTTATTGAGTTAAGTGTTTGGTTAAGACCTTTTGGTAAACTCATTTACATTATGCCACCTTATATAATAAAGCCGAGTGAATTAACTCAATTGACTCGTGCAATGGTGCAAATTGCTAAGGAGAGTTGTTAATAAAAAAATACTATTTGTATGCTTAGGAATCATGCAAATAGTATTGTAATTAATGGCTTGTACGGTTTGTGGGTACATGTTTGGGTTCTGGTTACCTCAAATTCCCAGGGCAATAGGTTATAAAACATCGGAGGCTTTCCTATTCTTGGAACTCGCCGGGTCATGTATTGCTCTTTCGTGCAAAGCTCTCATAGGATAAACAAATTCTAAATTAAATTGATTCATGAGTGGAGCAAAGTTTTTTGGAATATGAGAATGACCCAATATTTTTCTTACAACAGAAGCGTTTTTGCTTTCAGCCAAAGCTGTAATGGTCTAATTAACTTGGAAGGTTTTCTAGCCTATAATCCCCAAATAATTAGGAGTCAAA
>CAZRPK010000277.1:0-1719 GCA_964601915.1 uncultured Kangiella sp.
AATTATCTATCCAGCTCGGGGGCAAGCCACCCGAGATTTACGCTATGCGGTTAAAAAAGTCTCGCAAAAATCAGTTTCCTCAGTCATAGTACAACTCAACAATCGACCGAGAAAGAAGCTAAACTATAAAACGCCTGCTATTAAAATGGCAGAATATATGGATGCTATTGCAGCTTAAATCATTATGCACTTGTGGGTTGAATCTGCGTAATCATTGATCTTAAAAATATATGTTTATAATGTGGGAGTTGGTGAGAAGCTAAAATCTGTTGGTGAAAATCGAGTTTTACCTTCAGTGCTCTGACTGTTTTACGGTAGATTAAGGAATTATTTTCGGATGCAATACAAATAAAATATTTTATAACGGACACATACAAAATACTGGATTTACTGGTGTAAAAGAGCGAATATTACGATACCATTTTTGGTTATTAATAATACGAATGGTTAAGGAGATGATATGCTTTCTCTTTAGCCATAAATTTGATATTTAACGAAAGGTATCGATATGAATAAAATATATATTCGTGTTTTTGTGATGTTGATGGTGACCATGTTTGCTGAATTAACTTATGGAACTAATTTATCAAAGGACACTAATAGTTTATTTTTTGTTTCTGGCTCCCCCTTGAAAGAAGGATTTTATTCATTTGAGACTAACTTTTCTGTTGTACTTTATTCTATGACTAAATCGGATGAGCTTAAAAGAGACAGAGTAATAACTACCTGGAAACAACACGCCAATTTTATACGACCCTATTATGATGAAGGTTTGCTTTTAGGTTGGCTCTGAAAGTCAACCTGTTTTTTTTCAGATTGATGTTGTTGATTTTCAAAACACTCAAAGTGATCGATCATTCGAAGTAAAGTTTTGTCAGGACTGTGGGCGAACCAGTGAGTACTTTATCGTTAAGTCTGGCGAAGTAAGTCAACTATTTCTAACCGGAAGAGTTGTTGGAAGTCAACCTTTTGAGCAACACTTAATGGGGTTTAATATAACCCCAAATACGATGACTGAACTTCAGTGGGGTGACCTTCAATATACACGTTCATATGGCACATCGGGCGGTAATGTTGATGGTGGCGATGTTTTAGATGGGATTTATGTTGTTGATAACAAACCCGTTTACAGCGGGAAGCGGGAAGTTCCGCTAAATTGGTCACTACCAAGAGGTGTTAAGTTCACTAATCAAGAACGATTATTACAGTTGCTGAATACTGAACAACTGAGAGTTTTTACCGCAAGGCGTCTACTTAAAATAAATGATAATGGCGAACGAACGTTATCTTATTATATTCTAGATAAAATGAACAACAGTTGGCATACAGAAGAGATAAAAGGCGATAGACATCGTCTTAGAGCCTTTGGAGACTGGGTTGTAACTGAAGAAGCTTCATCTGGCTTCAAAGATGACGGGGATCTCAATAAATTAATACAACAAAACTTAGACGCTTCAGCAAACCGAACTTTCGGTGAAACTGTATTTGAAGCTTATCCGCCGTATTTGATGAAAACAAAGGGATTGAATGTTAATCAAACAGGCGTTATGCATTTGATTAATGTAAAGAAAAAAATTAGGTTACAAATAAAAACCACTAATCCTGATAGTGAAATTTTGCTTGTTAAAGACGGCAAGGTCATTTACCGAGTGGATGATGAAATAATGCAGGCAGACATTAGTGGTAATTCGATTGAAAATACGAAACTACTAATTAAAG
>CAZRPK010000278.1:0-1669 GCA_964601915.1 uncultured Kangiella sp.
GGGTTCGGATGATAGGCAATATTTTTGGCCGCCTGTTCTATCTTTTTTAAGTCATCGTAAAAAATCCCTTCATTTAACATTTGGGTATCTTTTAATAATCCTTGCATGACTAACTTTAATCGGTTTTCTGAAGTGTTAACAGTTCCTCCTTGGGCTGAAATACTTCCAATATTTAAAATAATTATAGATGTTAGTAACAATAGATTTTTTGTTGTCATATTCATAGTTTCTCTTAGTTAAGTGTAAAATTAAAGTTGAATTTAATGTTTTATATAATTTATTCCAGATATCTTATTTTAAATGTTTAATTTACGTTTGTTCTGTAATAGCCAAAATCTTTCAATACAGAATATAAACAAGGTATAACAAATAGCACCAATAGGATCGATATAGCAACACTAAATACGATACTAGTGGCTAATGGAATTAGTGAAGGAATAATGCATTGCGGTGATAAAAATTATAATTAATTACCTTTTAATCTAACAGCCATGACATCACATTTAGCGCCATGTAATATAGCATTTGCAGTAGAGCCTAAAAGCAGTCTAACACCATGACGACCATGGCTGCCTGTAATGATTAAATCAACATCATTTTCATAGGCGTAAGATAATATTTCATCACCAATATAACCTTGTTTTACTTTAAGTATTGCATCAGGAATATTAAGTTCCCGCTTAAGTTTTGAAAGCGATTTCTTTGCCTGCTCGATAACCATATCTATCGTATCTTGAAAATTATAAACAATAGCACTTTCACCCACAGGATACACTGTTGGCATAGGTTCAATAATATGAATAATACTCAATCTTGCACCAGTCAATTTTTGTAATAAAATGGCACGTTCATTAATTTGATAGCTTTCATCTGACAACTCTGTAGATAATAGAATGTGTTTGTACATCATATTCTCCTTTCAAAATAATTTAATACAAAAAGTATATTTTTAGAATATCAATATTTTGTAAAATGACTATATCATGAGTGGACTTGATGAATGGTGACCTAGGTCAATTTGATAATTCAAATTGAGTAAAGGATAATAACCAAGGCTTAAATATTTATAAAATAGAATTGATTATTTTATTCTTTGCTATTTGGTTCTATTCACATTAATTTGTTGATTCTTGATCTAAATCGCTGATTTTGAATGTTTTTCGTTTAAATTATAGAGAAACAATGATTTTCTCGACATTTATTGGATCTAGATTATGAGTAATGAACGTATAAGCAAGAATGCGGAAGAAATTCAAAATTGGAGCATGGTTTTTCCAAACCAAGCGAATCCTAATGGCAATATGTTTGGTGGTGATTTACTAGCGATAATGGATACAACTGCCGCTATGCCCACCGAGCGATTTTCTCAAACAGAAGTTTCGATGGTAACTGTTGAGGCGGTTCATTTCGCTGAATCTTGTAGAAGGGTAACAACCTTAAAACGACGGCAAAATTTGTGGCTGTAGGGAATCCTTCTATGATGGTGGAAACTTTAGTTTACATGCCTTTGCACCTTACTCAGTAATATGCCGAAGATCTTGAAATATCAGAGAACTAAGCTACATTTGCATGCAACTCCAAAATACCTGAGTTAAATACAGAGGCATGTTAGTTTAAGTCTTTTCCAATAGAGAAATGAGCCTGAAGGGAGTTGAGTCAATTAGGCGCG
>CAZRPK010000279.1:0-1651 GCA_964601915.1 uncultured Kangiella sp.
ATTGCATGTGTCAGAAAGATGATTGTGATCTTAAATTCCATGCTAAGAGATGGGGTTATGTGGGAAGCGCCAAAAATATGAAATTAACTATTGACGCCATAGTCTCTTGTTAGATTTTGTTTTCTGATAACCCTAAAGCAACGCCAAAGCTTACGAAAGTTACACCACTAATTTTATTAAAAACACTTCGATTTTTAGAACTTTCTAGTTTGTGTTTTGCTTTACTCGATAGCGCTGCGTAAGATTGATATATTGCAAAATGAATCACTGCCGTAGTTAAAGAAAGCAATATAATTTGAGGTAACAAAGTATTATTAGTATTTATAAATTGAGGTAATAATGCACTAACAAAAACTAATGCTTTAGGGTTTGAAATTGTAACGAAAAAAGCCTCTTTAAATAAACTTAACGGACTCTTTTGGTTTTGCTCGGGTGATTGTTCATTGAGGCTCTGAGGCACAGAAGTAAGCCATAATTTAAAGCCAATATAGATTAAGTACATAGCACCAATAATTTTAAGCACCATAAAAAATTCACTTGATGTTGCTAAAATAGCACCTAAACCAGTTGCACTAAGTACCATTAATATTTGAAAAGCTATTACATTACCCATTACACCTACAGAAGCAAGCTTTGAGCCATACTTTACCCCATTATTAATAGAAAGAAGAACGGAGGGTCCTGGTGATAATAGAAGCACAATTGTTATAGCTACGAAAGATAAATAGAGTTCAATACTCATCAGTTTTGACCTTGTTTTTAGTTAAATGTGCATCTTTACTATCAAGCGGAGCTTGATCCCTTTCTTGCATTCCGTAATCACGACTAACAGTTGCCACCCTTAATCTATAATTACTAAAAACACCACCTCGCCCTTTTTCTTGGGCAAGACGATGTGTTTCCAAGTTACGCCACTCGTTGATAGCTTCTTCATCTCGCCAAAAGGATAAAGATAACACCTTCCCTTCCTCAACAAGACTTGAAAATCGCTCTATTGAAATAAAGCCATCTATTTTTTCTAGTAAAGGTTTTAAATCAGTGGCTATATCCAAATATTCACCCATCTTTCCTTTTGCTGGGTAAACCTCAAAAATTACTGCAATCATTGCTATCTAGACCTTCATTGTTGATAACTTCATAAATGTTTCAGGCACTTCATTTAAGAAAGTTCTTTTTTCTTCCAAAATAAACTTATGCTTTTGAGCGTATTCAAAATTTTCTCTTCCATCTTTATCCGTTTTTAATCGCGCTCTATATTCCTCATACTTGGCAAGACTATCAAAGGATATAATCCCAAAAGCTTCATAATTAGTTCCTTCGCTCGGAGTGAAATACCCAACTAAGTTCCCCCCGCAAGCAGGAATAACACTTCCCCATTTTTCCGAATATTTTCTAAATTTATCGACCTGAAATGGGTCGAGTTTATATTGTATAAAACATACCACAGACATAAATTATCCTTATTTATTGATTTTCTACTTTATTTTACTTGATCACTACAGGTAGGCTTTTTATATCTCTCAATTTACTCTGAGATTACGCTACCGTCTCGAAAAGTCTAACGTTTTAAGCAGGCGCGCGCTGTACAGCGTCGCCTGCCTTTATTGGTTAGAATATTATTTATGATGAGCGACATAATCTTTTAGAACAT
>CAZRPK010000280.1:0-1646 GCA_964601915.1 uncultured Kangiella sp.
TCGTTATAATTGAGTGCAATTGTTTGTCATTGGGCAATTTGGTGCGGAATGTGAGTTTAAACAATATCAAGTCGTATATTAATTGAACAAAACAGGCTTTTTAGACGAATTGCTCCCGTAAAAAAGCGAGCATTTTATTTTTGATTAAATGGGAGGTAGTTCGAACCAAATGTCATTAAGTTACATGCCTCTGCATTTAACTCATAATGACTGTAAAGGTGAATGAATAATCGCTAAGTTTAACAAACGGTGAGGAATTTCTTTTTCAAAAAACCGTCGATTAAAGCGATAACAAAATTCATCTAGGTATTCTTGCAAGTATTTTCCAGAAACACCATGAAAAGTACCCAACAAAAATGTGAATTACGGCAGCTAACTTCTCTAAAATTTAGGCAAAAGAAAGGGCGATAAAATCGCCCGTCTCCGATTATTCATCCAATGAATAAAACACATCCTGTGTTTGTCCCTTGCTTATCCTTAAACGTTAATCCCTAAAAAACCAATCCCTATGATTTCCATTTCTCAATTCGCTTCCTTGCAGACGATGTCCTTATCGCTTGATAAACATATTAATGTATTGATGATAAATAACAAGAATGATTTAAAGTTTTAGCTTATCTGTAATTTTGAGTCTTAATACTAAGTCGTTTAAATACAACATGTTGAGGTGATAATCTATTTTTTTGAATACAAATACCTTAGCAAAGTTACGATATTAACCTTATACCCTATAAGATATATCTCACAAAGGTTTAAGGCAATCTACTAAAGATAAACCCAACTGCTAGCTTAAAGTTACCCATCTACAAGACCTAACTCTTATACACAAATAAATTTAAAATTAACCTGAACTTTTTCCATTATTGATGATCAGATCATTAACCTAAAAAAATCAGTTAACCCTCCCGACAAGGTATTTAGGTTTAAAAATATTCAAATCTATAACTAGGTTAATTTCATGCAGGGGCTGGAAGTCCAATTGGGTTTCCTGAGCTTACTTTTACCTTATATTTTTCCATGGCCTTCACCAATATCAGCACCCAACATTCAGTTGAGTTCAACTGCGGCGCATTCGATTTCAGTTCATTAAAAAAACGGACTAATCGTTGGTAAGCACTTTGCAATTTTGTAATGCCACCATGTGTACTTGTGATCACTAATTTTTTCTGACGATCATGTTTGGTGAGCCGCCCCACACTACTCAGTAATAATGGTCGACTTGTAATTGCAATAAGTCTTCTTTTGCTTCCCATTCTTTATTGATGTAACCCCACTCACCAATGCAATGATGCTTATCTATCAGGTTTTTGACGTTTTTTGTTTTCTTTAGCTTAAATAAGGTTGTTCGAGTGCTTCCATTTGATCCATAAACTTGTCAGTCCCATAGCTGTAATGGTCTAATTAACTTGGAAGGTTTTCTAGCCTATAATTCCAAAATAATTAGGCGAGAATATGTCAGATAAGAAACAAAACAAACCCCGAGTCGAAGTGAGCATTGAACAAAAGCTCGAATATGCAAAATTGATGGTTGATGAGGGTTATACCAATCAGAAAGTCGTCTCTATTTCAGGAGCATCTAGTTCAGCGGTTACCCGATGGAAACGACAATATATTAATGAAATGAAGGGACAAACCCCAGAAGGAAA
>CAZRPK010000281.1:0-1645 GCA_964601915.1 uncultured Kangiella sp.
ACCCCCATGGCTCTATAACCGTAATAATCTTGAGATTTCTCAATAGCTGGATAGTTTTAGCTGGGCCGAGCCCAGCCACACTATCCAGCTCGGGGGCAAGCCACCCGAGATTTACGCTATGCGGTTAAATCAACTTAAGGTAATTCAAGAGCCGAGAGCCCTATAAGTCGCGATGATTTAACATGTTTCGGGTTATTCGGATCGAATGTTCTAGCGAACTTTATTCTCATCGAACGTCGAGAATAACGACCCCATATAGCACTCATTCTTCTATCTTCTCTAAAACGCTTCATAAAATATTCTTGTTTCTTATTAATCTCAGTCCCATCAGTATAATTTTCGTAAAACTTAACATAATAATCATCTACCCAAAATTTATCTTCTCCTTGATATACCTTTGTTAAAATGGACATTACATCCTTTGCGTTAATTTCTTCCCAATCATATTTAATTCCTTTGTTTCTTTCTAAAAGTAATAAATGAAGGTTTAAATGCCACCAAACTTGTCTATAATACGAATAATATGCAATTAATATAGGGGTAGGGTTATTATACAGCTGTTGATAATCAGCTATAGAACGAGCGACTTGTATTTCCTTGTCTAACCAAATGCCAAGCAACTTACCTATATTGACACTATCACCAGAGAAATGATTTTCAATCTTTTTGAGTTCAAAGTTACGTTTTTTTCTCTTTAGGGAGTTAACTTTTTTTCCAAAAAAGTGCAGAGAGTCTACCTTAAAGGGGTTATCCGTTTCATGATAGCTAAAGCCTAAAGAATACATACCCGAAGCCGTAGGCAAATGCCACTTAAGTTTTTTCATCACTCTGAGAATGCGCGTTATATCGTCTGCATCATAGTTTTTATTTGCCTCAAGATATTCAAGGATTTTGTTGATTACTTTATTACTGATAGCAATCTTAATAACTAAATTTCCCCAAGCGATATGTTTTCCAAGCCAGGTATCTACTACAAGCAAATCATTTGTAGCCTTTTCCCACTCAGATAATCCTAATTGTCGATAAACTTCATCAGTATTTCGTAAATATATAATCAAAGATTCACCAGCATCATACAACGCTTTATTGGCTGGTAATAAATGAGCTTTTTCATCCAAATTCAATTCATGTATTTTTCCATTACCTATAGACCTAGCTTTTTCTTTGATCGTTTTAAAATGGTGCATCAACCCCTTCTTATAATCATCATAAGCCGGGCTAGCCAGAACTGTATTGGTGACAAATAAAAAATTAATGAAAAGTCCTAATATCGTTTTATATAATGTCATAGTCATAAACTTCCATCTGTCGTAAATGTTGTTGTGATGGTTGTAATGTAGGAAACACTAGTAATAAATACTTTGCCTGAATCTCGCATACCATCTTTATAACCGTATTGAACCCAAGCTCCCTGAATTCATATAATAAGTGCAATTCCCTTAGTAAAAAACGAGTATGATTATTTTGTGAAAAATATCACTCAACGAAAGGAAATGCACCATGAAAGATTATCAACATTTGAACAAAGAAGAAAGGTTTTATATTTGGAATGCATTGAGAACCGGCAGCACTCAGAAAGAAGTGGCAGTTGTTGCATATTAACATCCATCTTGATCAGTCAATAACATCGATGATGATCAGCCAA
>CAZRPK010000282.1:0-1638 GCA_964601915.1 uncultured Kangiella sp.
TGATAATACTTTCATTGAATATTTCCTCCTTTTTTTGTGAAGTTTTATTGGATCGTAATTATTCTTTTGCATCAACGTCAAGAATGGCATTATTTTTGGATTCATTCATAGCGTCTGTCACGGCAACAAACAAAGTGGCTAATGGTATTGCAAAAAACACTCCCCAAAACCCCCAGACGCCTCCGAAGAAAAGTACGGCGGTTATAATCGCAACGGGATGCAAATTATTAGTTTCTGAAAATAATAACGGAACAAGTAAATTTCCATCTAACGCTTGAATCACTAAATAAGTGATCATTAAATATAAGAACGTATCTCCCAGACCAAACTGGAATAGACCAACAAGAATAACTGGTATTGTCACAATAGTTGCGCCAATATAGGGAACTAAAACAGATAACCCTACCAAGACACTTAGTAACACGGCATAATTTAGATTAAAGAAGGCAAAAGAAATATAAGTCACAATGCCTATAACAAAAATCTCCACAACCTTTCCACGAACATAATTACCAATCTGGATATCAACTTCGCCCCACACCTTCATCGAGAGTTGCCTTTCTGCAGGGAGCCAACGAGCTAACCAAGATAAAATTGCCGTCTTATCTTTTAGAAAAAAGAAAATTAGCATTGGCACTAAAAACATATAGATCATTATTGTTATAATATTTTTAAACGACGCTAATGAAAAACTGAGAAGCATATCGCCTGCATTACGAATACTCGATGCAAATTGAGCAATGATGGCTTCAATTTGCTCTGTCGTGATTAGATCAGGGTAGTCTTTAGGTAAAGCCAATAATTTTGCTTGAAGGTTATTTGCCATATTGGGTAAATCTGTAAAAAGTAGCTCTCCTTGCTTTGCTAAAAGAGGAATAATACCAATAACTATACCCAGGCTAATAGTACAAAAAGCTAGAAATACTAGAATAACACTTATCGTACGAGGTAAATTCCTTTTTACGAGTGCGCTTACAGCCCACTCTAATAAATAAGCCAAGACTGTAGCAACTAACAGTGGCATCAATATTTCGCCAATGAGATAAAGAGCTAAGAATCCTGCAATCAATAAAATTGCGAGAATAATTGATTGCGGGTTGGAAAAATTTCTTTTAAACCATCTTACAAATAATTGAGTCATTTACATTCCAAGTATGATATTTCGTTGTTAGCTATTATTAAGCACAGCTCTAAGACTGCTTTATCACTGTAAAATGAAATTCATTTTCAATCTTTATTACAGTGAGTAAATGCTTTGTCTGGGAAACAAATGAACGAAAATCCCTTTGAGAAGCTGGATCTGTTGCTAATACAAGAATTTCTTCACCATCAGAGGCTCTATTCAGTGCCTGCTTTAATTTTAACAAAGGCAGTGGGCAGGGTAATTTTCTTGCATCTATTTTCATTCAATCGTATTTTTGTTTCTTTTATGGAAAACTATATTCAAAACCGTTAGATACTTTAAGTTATTAAAATAGATATTAACATGAAGCTAAACAGATTTATCCGATATTTTTTAAATGAATACATATTACACTAGCTCTCTAACCTGCTGAAATATTTGGTTAATTTCTTTACTAATATAAATTCAACGTCTAAGAAAACTACCAGATTAGGTGGCTAGGTGTCTTTGGCAAG
>CAZRPK010000283.1:0-1636 GCA_964601915.1 uncultured Kangiella sp.
CATTTGAAGATAAGCTTAATTCTCCAGCATCATTCGTAATAATATCATTACCAAATAATCCGCTCTCTACCCATTTGTTGAGTCCACTTTCATCCTTTTCCCATATATCAATCGATAGTGCTAAGCGTTTTGAACTTCCATCAATATTCAATAAACTAATTGCTCGTAAATCCCACAGAGCTTCAGACCTCGTCCCTATTTCGCCAAAAACCAGGCTACTAGCTACTTTTGGCTCTGTTAAATCTCTCACATCTAAAGTTCTACTTTCAAACCTTGTCGTCTTGTGTTCTCAAACTGATACCCTATCCCAAGAAACCATCCCTCTTCTAATTCTTGCAGATAACGAGAGAAACTAGGGATTTCTAGTGAACCAGCAATAACTGGATCAGCCGGATTTGCCAAGTCAATAACGTACAGTGGATCTATTCGTTCAAATGTCACTATTATAGTAGGCATGCTCACCACTAAACCTAACGGCATATGTATTGTTTGTGTCTTCTGCGATAAAACAGTCCTCTGCAGATACTAAAGATCGAATTGCACCATCATTTGTTTGGTAATGAGGCAATAAATCAGAAGTTGGAGTACTCAAAATGAGAAGTTCATTCTCTTCTTTTTCTTTCTCCGTTATTGCACTGTAATTTAATTCTGCAATATCTGGAATATATCGTGTGACTATGTGGCTAAATAGAGTTGATTATCAACTCGTCGGCTTCCTTCAAGGTTGCCTTCAATCTCAATTTTCCATTGCATGTTGGGAGCTTCTGGATTGGTTATATCATAAAGTTGAATTTCAGTTTTTCCGCTCGCCCAGCTCCAATCAGCCTCAGCCAATATAGAATTCCAAGTATAGAACTACGTATTTGCAACGAAAATCAACTGACTTTCTGGAGCTCGTAGAAATACATCCGCAATACTAACTCCTTCTGAATTATTTTTGATCACAGCTACTTCAGTTGCCGTTATTGAATTAAGATCTATTTTTAACACTCGAATACTATTTATATTTGTAGTCGACTCGCTATTTCCGATAATCGGTACGTCATAACCGGTCTGTGCGACTGTAAATAAATACTCACCGTTATATTTCAGTCGATCCCCTTCATCAACCCCTATCTCATCAGCAGTTCTCGATGAAATATAAGAGCCCTAATTTATTGCTCTCTAGCGCATTAAAAAAGATACCTTTCGCAGTAAATCAGCTATTTTCAATTATTTTCAATTATTTTCAATAAAATAAACTTGATTTTAATTTGTTGCTTAACAACGTTTGCGAGTTTGTCTCTTTCATCAAATGAATTGGATGCAAGCTATGGTTTATTTATTAAACCTAAAAGCTGTATTATCGAGACTAAAGACGAACGCTGTGAATCTACAATAGAGGTTCAGTGGAAGCTTACAAATAGTCGTAATGTTTGCCTTTTTATTGAAGAGCAAAAAAGACCATTAGCTTGCTGGAAAAATAAATTCTTTATTACTGATAATTTTACGATCGATATTGCAAGCAATGTGAATTTTCAATTACAAGATGAAACAACAAATCAAGTTATTTATACTTCACCATTTAGCCTATATTTAAAGTTGGCAAAATATCGTAAAAAAAGACGCAATCCTTGGAGTTTTTATTAATAGTTAG
>CAZRPK010000284.1:0-1628 GCA_964601915.1 uncultured Kangiella sp.
GGAGAAGAGAGCAGCTTTGCAAAGCGTTTCCACTTTCCTTTTTGTGATTTGTCTTTCCCTGCTTCAACCCAGTTTTTCACTAAATCTTTTCCCCAGTTATAATTGATAACATAAGCGCCATAAGCATCCCAAAACTTTAAACGTTGTTTAGATTTTTGTTCACTTGCTAAGGTATATTTTTGAAGCAGTTTAACTGCTTTTGAAGCTTCGATTTCTTTGTTTAGATAGAGGCGCGCTATTTCATTACCTGCATAATTTAACTTTTCCGTTAATTTCGAGAAGATTACATAATCATCAGCCAAATTAGGATCAATACCAGCAATTGGAAATAGCATCATTTTTTCAAATTCTATTTTGTCATTTCCTGGAAATGCAAGCTCGATACCATAGTTGGCACTACCTTCAGCGATTAAAGATTGCGGGCTAAAAAGTGGGTAAACAGTAAATTCTTGCCAACCTAATTTTTTTACCAAGTTAGCTTCGAGTAGTGCGTTGTAAGTGTGGTGTCCTGGATAGCCTTCGTGACAACCTAAGTCAATGGCTCTTGAGATATAAATAGGTAGTTCTTCGTTGACTTGAATTAAAGAAAAAGCATTACCTTTATACCAGTTATATCCACTCCAAGGTTTGTCTTTTACATATTCCAATGTAAAATTTTCATTGACTAATAATTCAACATATTTTTGAGTTCTATCACGACACTCTTTTATTGCAATATTAAAAATAGCTGATAGCTTATCTTTGGGAATAATGAATTGATCTTTAAAACGATTGGCTCTTACCGATAAGGATTCGTCTCCAGGGAGCAAGCGATTGAGTTGCTCTAGTGTTTTATCAAACTCGTTGAGTTTAAAATGTGGAGCTTCGGTATTGTATAAAAGACGACTTTGCTCATCAAAAGTTAATTTTTGTGAAGTATTAATCATTGATGCTCTAACAGATAAGCTAGATAGTTGAATTTGTAAATATGAATGTCTTAGTTTAATTAATTCACTGTTAGGCTTGAGCATGTTCAATCTTTGAAGTAAGTCGTTAGCTTGTATAACTATTTGCTTCAATGTTAGCGGATTCTCTTTTATTTCTATTTGAAACTTTTTATCGCCATAATAGGCATCAACATAATTTTTATCATGTTCACCTAATGCGAGGACTAATTTTATATAATTCTCTGAAGCCTCATTGTATTTATCGCTTGAAGGTGTGGATGCATGGGCATACTTGAAACTAATAGATAAGTAAAGAGTCAAGAGAAGTAGTGGAATGGTTTTATTCATTGATTAATAACTCAATAGTAAACGTAAAAATAGAGCAGTGAAATATTTTCTATCAACGAGAATAAACTAATCTGGCGTATTGAACAAATGTATTTTTTGAAATCACTGATCTGTCAACACTATTTTGGAGGGTAAAAATATTAATGAGTGTTATTCATCAAATGCTGAACTATCTCTTCTGTTTGAGTGCTTGATCGAAAGTTAGTTGAACCATTATTTTCTGGTTTTATTTTTCAAGATAGTCATTAATGTGGTGAATGATGCTTGTTTCATGTAAACGTCACGCTTGGGTAATCATTGTACCCAGTCGATTTTTAGAGGAAATGCCTCAGGAGGATCTACAGTGGGAAGAAG
>CAZRPK010000285.1:0-1627 GCA_964601915.1 uncultured Kangiella sp.
CCAAATCCGCTTTTCTATTCCATTGAAACGTCATTGTGACTTCCTTCCACCATTGCTTTTGATTTTTAGGGAACCAATGATGATTTAATAAAAAAGCTCGTTGCTCCCAATTACTTTTACTCACAAAACCACTATCCGCTCTAAAGTCATCACCAAAACGGTGATAAGTTAAAAGCCAATCCCACTCATCACCAATATGCGTATAGTTAAATGAAAGTGCTTTACCTGACAAATTTGGTTTTTGAGAATAATCCGTTACGATTTCATCGGGATATTCACTTTCGGAATTTAAATATTGAAACTTAACTGAATCACTAGATGAAACACGATATTTTCCATCCAAAGATAACATTTTATTATTGTATTCACCGTTTAAAGCGTCTCGATGGGTGTAGGTCATCCCCATATTGCTAGAGTCGCCTAAATCATACCGATAGCGAAACATTTGATTTTCACTTCGGATACCATCTAATGTAACTAATTGAGAACCTTGATTGCCCGGAATCAAAAATTGGGTATCTTTATCCGCTATGCTCATCAAACCATAACTATGAGCACCACTTTTACCTGTTACTTTCACACCATACTCTGGCTCTTCAAATAACTTGGTATAAATCAAACGACTCCAGTTAGAAAAGTAATCCGCGCCATCTAAAAAAAACGTTCTTTTTTCCGGTGTGAAAATAGCGTAAGGATGATTAGCCTCAAGTTCAATTTCATCGGCTTCTATATGTGAAAAATCGGGGTTGATTGTGGCATTTAATAATGCATTTTGTAAGATCCCCCATCGCACATCCAAACTTTCTCTATTCTCTAATTTGCCAGACTGCCACTCGACATTCTCTTTGTTATCTGTTTGAGACACTGTCACCGATGGAATAATGGTTAAATTATTAGTCGGACTACTATTTTCAAGCCCTTTAAATTTATCAAATTGACACAAATTACATTCATTATTTCTGTTTTTAGAGCTATTAGAAAAAACGTAAGCAACATCACGATCCCATGTTCGAGAGAATTGAATTCCCCAAGTTTTTAATTGTTCACTTTCGACAAAACGTAGAGACGTAAAAGGAATTTTAATTTCAATTTGATAACCTGTTGCTGTTCTCTTTCCTGCACTTTGCCATATAGCATCCCAACCCGAATCAATTCGACCCGTCGTCTCATCAATAATAGCATCGCCTTGTATACCAAGAGGGTTCACTTGAAAACGATAAGCCTTACGAGAATCGTTAAAGGTATCAAGACTAACTTGAACGAAGTCACTCTGATTTAATTTATCGCGAGGTGAAAGGTAGGCTCTAACTTGCTCTGGGTTTGGATCTTTTGCATCAAAGGCGATATATAAATATTCACCATCTTCAAATATAAAGGCATTCGTTTTAATCTTTGCTAGGCTATTTTCTGCTGGCGATATCTCGTAGTTCAACTCAACTTTTAATGCATGCTGCCATTGCCCTTCATTGATTAGTCCATCAATTAGAATTTGGCTTTTATCAACCTGCAAAGAAGATAAATTGGGTATATTTGTTTCAGCAGCCTTTAAAGTTTGAGAAATGTTAAAACAACTATAAACAACCAATATTGTTATTAACTGATATAAAAAATTCCTAATATTAATCAA
>CAZRPK010000286.1:0-1618 GCA_964601915.1 uncultured Kangiella sp.
TCAAGCTGATACTTTGTTTCGGTTAAACTACTTCAATAAAAATAGAGCGATTTAACGTTTCGCATTTGCAGAGAAGGAGTCTTTTTTCCTGAATCTGCAACATGCGTTGGTTAAATTACGCTTTTTTTGTAGCTTCCCATTCATCTTTTAGAATTTGCTGGCAAAGCTTTACAAGGTGTACAGAATCATTTGCGGTGTCTTTGTTGTCGTGATAGCCGAGCTGTATAGTTCTTAACAACTCAACTAATTCTAAATGCTTTTTTTCTTTGGGGTTAATATGTAACATTACGCTAATAGATAGGAAATTAAGTCGTTCATACCTTTCTCTGTCTTCTTTATGCGCGGCAACTTTACGATCTTCAGAGTCGCTATTAGATGGAGTTATATGTGTTCTCTCTACTGAGATAATCGAAATAAACTCTGAAACCTTATCCCTAAATGCATTTATCCAAGCTTGCCGCATTGGAGCAATAACTTGTCGTTTTGAATTTTTGGCATTAATCCAGGGGGCAATAAATAAAGCCAAAAAAGCTATAGACAATGCCACAAGTGAAATAATATCTTTTATTTCCATTCCAACCCACCCCACAAAATAACTTGCTCAACAACCATTTTGAACTCCATGCTCAATTAAGTAATTTAACGCCGAGTTTTGCAGACGCTGACAGAAGCGAAGCGCGTGTTAGCGATCTGCAACAACGATTGGTTAGTTGCTTTTAATGACACTATGAATCCATTTATTATAACTTGAAATTCTGACTTGATAAGCTCTGGTTTCATACAACCCACCTTTAAATAAAGAAAGATCCCCATTCCAATATTGCCAACTTGATAACCCCGCCAAATATGGACTATTGTTCTTGATAATAACAGATGGACCACCGCTATCACCTGAACCATGTATTCCTTCCAAACCTAGTGCATTTGCGGGATTATCAAATTTAAACGATAACCAATTACCATCTGATTTCTCTATAATATTTTGAAATAAATTCATAACTCGAAATTGTTTTGTTTCTGCCATCTCACCAATAAGCCCATTGCCAGTAGCGCCTCGACCATAGACTGTAATTTTTTTCCCTTGCTCGTCAGTATCTTCGTATAGTTTTATCGGAGTTATGCCATTAACACTTGATGATAGTTTAATAAGAGCTATATCATCTCTTTTTTTGAAGAAATTCATTAGAGGCTTAGAATCTCCTTTAAATAAAGATTCGTCAGGTTGTGTGTAACCAGAGTGAATTATTACTTTAGATATTTGGTAATCTTTATTTCTGATCTTGATCTTTTTGCCGGTGTAATCATAAAAAATAGTGTGTGCGACGGTAACAATCCATTTTGGTGTAATTAGAACGCCATGGCCTTCATGTGGCATATCCACTAAATATTCTGGCGTTTTAGCAACCTCATAATTTTTTGCAGGAACGTCATGACGTTTAATCACAGCAAAACTATATTGTGACAATGTTAGCAAAACAGAAATTAAAGGTATTATAAATTTCATTTGTTCTCGATGTGATTATTGGGCAACTAACGTTGACCGCAAGCGAGGCGCATCTTTTCGCGCCTTCGATTGCCGGTTCTTGTTAAAAAAGCGGTCAATGATACGACTGCTTTT
>CAZRPK010000287.1:0-1607 GCA_964601915.1 uncultured Kangiella sp.
TATTAGCGAAATTATTTATTTTGTATGAATTTTATTCCCTTTGGAGAATCATTTTGACTGCCATTCACTACAAACACTCACAACTCCATATTGAAAATACCGCAATTGCAGATATCGCCAAGGACATCCATACACCTTTTTATTGCTACTCCCAATCAATAATCGAAACAGCATACCAGAATTACACTTCTCAGTTAAAACAAGTTGAACATTTAGTTTGTTTTGCGGTTAAAGCTAATTCAAACCAAGCCATCATTAAAGTATTAGCTGATTTGGGTGCTGGTGCAGATGTTGTCTCACAAGGTGAAATGAAACGAGCACTTAAAGCAGGAGTTCCAGCGAATAAAATAGTCTATTCAGGAATAGCAAAAACTAAGCTAGAAATGCAATTTGCATTAGAACAAGATATTTTTCAGTTTAATTTAGAGTCAGAAAATGAATTAGAGAGATTAAGCAAAGTAGCGTCCAGTATGAATAAAACAGCACGTGTCGCTTTTAGAATTAATCCTGATGTGGATGCCGAAACCCATACAAAAATATCAACAGGGCTATCTGAAAACAAATTTGGTATTCCCATAAGTCGAGCAAGAGAAATATACAAACATGCTTCCACCCTTCCGAATATCAACATTCAAGGTGTTGATGTCCATATTGGCTCTCAGTTAACCTCTTTAAACCCTTTTAAGAATGCTTTTAAACTTATCCATGAATTAGTAGTTGATTTAAGAAGTGATGGACACAATATTAATGTGATTGATTTAGGTGGTGGGTTAGGTGTTAACTATCAAAAAGATGAGATGG
Organism: uncultured Kangiella sp.; assembly: GCA_964601915.1. Taxonomy (GTDB): domain Bacteria; phylum Pseudomonadota; class Gammaproteobacteria; order Enterobacterales; family Kangiellaceae. Next base: position 802 of record CAZRPK010000287.1, read on the forward strand.
CAAATGCGCCAGTCATAGATTATTGCCAGTTTATTCAAAATTTATTCAAAGATCTAAGCTGCAAAATAGTGTTAGAACCGGGACGCTCTTTAGTAGCGGAAGCTGGCCTTTTAATTTCAGAAGTGATTTATAAGAAAAAAGGCGAAGAACGTACCTTTTTAATTATTGATTCGGCAATGAATGATTTATTAAGACCCAGCATGTATGACGCTTACCATGACATTATCACAGTTATACAAAAAACAAATGAAACTGAGTTAGTCGATATAGTCGGACCAGTTTGTGAAACCGGGGATACCTTCGCCCAAAACAGGGAGCTTGCAAAGCTTGAAGAAGGTGATTTACTAGCAATTTGTTCGGCTGGTGCTTATGGAGCGACAATGGCATCAACTTATAATACACGATTGTTGATACCAGAAGTATTGGTGAAAGATGATCAATTTAGTGTGATTAAAGCAAGACGAAGTTACGATGAGTTGATTGAGTTAGATAGTCTAGCTGAGTGGCAAAGCTGAAAACCTCCTATAGGATTGGCAGTATTTATTAATATAAGCTCGATGTGTTAGTTTTATAGTGTGCTTGTTATGCCATTCGAAATTTAGAGGATTCAGGTGTTAAACTAAAATTAAGGGTTTGCAAATACTGGATATCTAATTAGTCAGCCCTTAAAAAAGGTTCTAGACGATCGAGTAATATAGCGTAACCTATTAAAACAGTGGCTTAATGCATGAAATGAGGTTATTAGATTTTCATTTCGACGTAAACCAGTGATTATCAGATTTTGTCTCAATAGTTTTGCTATAAAA
>CAZRPK010000288.1:0-1559 GCA_964601915.1 uncultured Kangiella sp.
GGTGAGTGAGATAGAAAAACGGTTTTATATTGTACAATATACATGACCCCTTTATCTCCTTTATCTTTGCATGACCCCTTTATCTTGGGATTTGATATTTACGATTGTAGCTGGATTGTCGATTTTGATGTCACAAAAGATTGCCAGAATGTTGTCGGCACAGCAGGTGAAGTCAGTTTGAAGCTAGATGTTTCTTTAGGGTTAGGATATAAGGGAAAAACTGAGTGCGACGCAGCTTGTACTGAAATAAAAGGTCATCTTGGTGAGGTTAATATTTCAGGGGAGGCCACAGTTGAAATACAGGCCGCCGGTATTTTTAAAGGGAAATATAGCTATTCAATAAAGAAAAAATTGGCCGAAGGTTTTGCGTTAGGTCCTTATGGGAGTTGTAATTAAATCATGATAAAAATATCAATAAAGCTTTTGCTTATTATTGGACTTGTTTCGCCTGTTTTAGCTGAAGCTGAACAAGCCTATTATACGGTTAATGGTACAAATAAAAACATCGTATTTGGCGTGACAGATGAGGCTCTTGACGAGGAGATTAGTGAATTCGACTATCAAGGATTTTCCAGTCCCGTTCAATCATTAATCACATTTTTTTATTTTGGTAAAACTGGCGAACTAAAAAATCTTATCGATATGCATTATGCTAAAGATGGAAGTCAGCAATATATGAAAGAACTTTTGCTTGATGATCCTGAGTCATTTTCAGGTGCAAAAGACTTAGCTTCGATAAAATTAATTAAGAAGTATTTTATTGGAAAACAACAAATACTGCTGTTCGAAATGCACAATAAGAATGGTGCCAAGGCGAGGTGGTTTGATAGTTTTATTTGTGAAAATAATAACTGTTCTAAGAGTTATTCTTTAAGCCTTTTTAGTCGAAGTGAGCTACGCGATATGTTTAATCGCTTTCTAGGCTTAAGAACAACAATTTCAGTTGAACCTCAAGCCAGTTACTTGAGGATTGTTTTTGATGGTAACAAAGCCAGAGATGTTTATCCGTTTGAACTTTTCTTGAATGTCAACGAAATAACCAGTGATAACTTTTTAGAACCCTGGTATATAAAATTAAACAAAATCAAACTGTTAGAACAATATGATGATAAACAATTAATGTTAACTGAGTATATTCCAGGAATATTTTCTCATTGGGAAGATAATACTACCGTTAATTTTGATTTTGACACCATGAGCATTGAAAAAGAATGGTTGATCAATAATTTAAGTAATATTCATGATTTTAATATTAAAGGTTATTTGGATACAGATGAAGTTATTTGGATTTATGCGTCTGCACAAACCTATGATAATAAAAAGACTTGTTTTCTTTTTGCTTATGATAAAAAACCTGAAAAATTCATTATGAAAAGCTCCAGAAATCCAATTGGTAGAGCTTTAATGACTGATTCGGTCAGACTTTCATTGTTTAATCTTGAACCTAATTCAGGGGCTGAGAAAGAACATATGTATATAGCAAAAAAAGAAGACAAGTTAGTTCGCGACTTTTACGATGAGCTGCCTCTAGAAATAACTATCTTTGAGGGGTATGGCAT
>CAZRPK010000289.1:0-1543 GCA_964601915.1 uncultured Kangiella sp.
TTAAGAATTGGTTACGCGGAGTCCATTCCTATTGCAATCATGAGTATATGAACAGGTATATTGAGGAATATTTTTTTAGGTTCAATCGTAGGAATCATAGAAAATCAATACTTCATAAGCTAATTGATAGAATGGTCAATAGTTGTCCTTTAACTTTTGCTGAAATTCAATGTGTTGCGATTTAAATGGGTAACCCTATTCGATAGTATTCACTTCATCAAATTCCTCGTCCAAAACCACAATATTTACTTGCATATTTTTTGAACCTGATTTATTACTATACCAGACGAGCGTAAATTTATGATTCAAAGACTCCACTACCTTTACAGAGCTTGATTTTAATAAATCATTTTCCATAATTTCTACAGGTTCCGAAATTTTCTTTGACGCTAAATCAATGGAAAAATACTTTACTTCTGACTTTATTTCATTCGCCTTATCATCAGCATCTGCAACACCTACGGTAATTACGAATACCTTCCCGTTTCTAAAATATACTTCAAGTAAACTTTGAGCTAACTCATCATTATCATCGTTCAAATTAACATGTATAGGGTCTGTAAACTGAAATTCAGAATCTAAATACCCAATGTTCAATCTATCATCGCCCATATCCTGGTATGCAACTAATCCATTGCCTGTATTAGATATAACAATAGGAACACCCTCATCTTCAATATGGTAATCTCTGCTAACAGATATAGATGGTTCTGAAAAATTAGACTGCGAAAACACAGTGATTGATATTAAAAGAAAAGCTAAAGTTATTGACGTTAATTTCATTTTGACTAGTATAAGATTCATTATAATAAGTCCTCAAATATATAATACTAATGATTTTTATACTCCTAGAAACATGAATTTTTAGTGATCATATTTTCCTTTGATTATACTATCATTGCAATATGGTCTTATGTAATCAATGGTTATTTATACATTCCTTTTATGCATGTATCATACAACCTGTTTTCACTCCATAATAGACATACAAAGAGTTAATTATGAGCACCAAAATTCTTTTCATCACGCCACCGTTTACGCAGCTAAACACGCCCTACCCGGCTACGGCTTATTTGAAAGGTTTTTTTAATACTCGAAAAGTAACTACCGCACAAGTTGATTTAGGAATTAACGTTACCATTCGCCTATTTTCAAAACAAGGTTTTACTGATATTTTCAATCGCATTTCTAAACAGAAAATTGAACTATCTGAATCTAATCAACGTATTGTCAATCTTCATTCTGAGTACATTAACACGGTAGATTCTGTTATTCGGTTTTTGCAGGGTAAGAACCCCACTTTGGCGCATTCAATTGTTACTAGAGAGTTTTTACCCGAAGCTTCACGTTTTAATCAACTCGAAGATTTAGAATGGACTTTCGGTGAAATGGGAATTACCGATAAAGCCAAACGGTTGGCCACGCTTTATTTAGAAGATATGGCCGATTTGATTGTAGCAGCCATCGACCCGCATTTTGGGTTTAGTCGATATGCCGAAAAAATTGCAGTCTTTTTATAAAAACCATTTACCAAAGACTTAGC
>CAZRPK010000290.1:0-1541 GCA_964601915.1 uncultured Kangiella sp.
TTTAAAATAACAGTCTTGATTGAGTGTGCAAAAATATTGTATCCTAGCACGCTGATCCATACTTCACTTAACCTCAAATTCCTCGAGACCTAAATGGCCATAAAACACTGCATTATCAATAAGCTAAGTAAAAATAGCCCTGATAAACCTGCAACACTTGAAAATAGAAAAGACGAGCTAATTCCAGAAGATGCGGTCGCCTCTCTTTTTATACAATTAAAACAAAACCTACAAAAAAGTGCTACTCGGCAATATGGTTGCTTTGATGCTGCACAATCAGACAACCCTTTGCCTGGGTTAATCCGCAAAAGAAATAATGATGAATTAGGCTTTGTTTCTATGACACATAAGATATCTGAACATCTAAAATTGGCATGTGATGAAAGCGAAGAGCTATTTTCTAGCCACCTATTATTTGTTGTTGAGGAATTAATGGAACAGGAATTTTTATATCTGTTTTGGATTTTTCATAGTGAAGCGAGCTATATTGATAGTGAGTTAGAAGTTAACAATTTGTCCTACATTGATACGGCTAGACAAACCTTTATTTTAAAACTCGATATGTCCCAATGGCAAGTCGAAAATTGGCAACAATATTTAACCCTACAAATGAGTCGAGGTAATAAAAACCTTTCGCATTCATTTACTCATGCCACTGGTTTTGTTTCAAGCGTAAACTTACAAAATCAAACCAATGAATTTTTAGAGATCGTTGATCAATATGCCGACACTTTGGAAAAAACAGAAGCAAACAACACCAAACATTCGATTGTTAATTATTGTGTTAAGCAAGACATGCAAGGTAACGCGGTTAATTTTGAAGCACTATCTGGTGTGTTGAATGAAAAAGAGCCTAAGAAATTTTCTGATTTTGTGAAAGGTAATCAAGAAGAACCAAAAGAAGAAATTTATGCTCATAGAAATAGCTTAAAAAAGTATGTCAGATTTTATGGTAGAGAAAAAAATCTAAGTATTAGTTTTTCTTCCGAGCAAATGGGAGAAAATATCACCTTTGATCCTGAATCTGGAAGTTTAACTTTTAAACAAGTTCCTAAGTCATTGCAAGCTCAGTTAGCAAAATTTTTAAAGAAACAAGCAGAATAACAAATACGAAAAAAAGAGATGGTATAGACCATCTCTTTTTTATCAAGTTCAAGACAATTACTTACTGCCGAATTCTACTCAAAAATAATCGACCAACTATCAATATATCCAACATCAGCTCCTGCATGATCGCTCACTTTTAATTACCATGTACTAGCTGTTACGAAATTACAGTTCTCAGTATTCCCACTTTTATATGGACGACAGTCATATGATCTGGTTGTAGGTGCTGATCCAAATTTAACGTATAAATCTACATCTCCAGTCCCACCACTCATGTCAAAGTTAAGATCAGTTGCTCCTACCGGAACTTCCATTGTATAGAATGTTTCATCTAAACGATTACCTAATAATCCTGTTTTAGAAACACCTTTTTCTAACACACCATCGCCTGAAGGAAAAGGGTTTAACTTATTCATGTGTTCTTCAATATTTTA
>CAZRPK010000291.1:0-1537 GCA_964601915.1 uncultured Kangiella sp.
GGTGCACACTTTCCCCAACCTATTATTTCTGCATACATAATCTTTCTCTTTTATTAGTATTTTATACAAACATTCTTAGGTTCAGTAAAAAATCGCATCGCTTCTAATCCACCTTCTCTGCCCATACCGGATGATTTCATTCCGCCAAAAGGGGTTCGCAAATCTCTTAGTAACCATGAATTTATCCAAACAATACCAAAATCTAACTGCGTTGATAATCGATGACATCTTGAAATATCTTTACTCCAAATCGAAGTTGCTAACCCATATTCAGTACCATTTGCTTTTGCTAACACTTCTTCTTCTGAATCAAACGGTTGGATCGTACAAACCGGTCCAAATATTTCTTCCTGATTGACTCGGCATTCGGAAGATAGCCCTTCAATTACTGTTGGTTCAATAAAGTAACCTTTTTCACAACGGCCTTTAATAACCATTTTATTTCCGCCGGTCAATATTGTTCCGCCTTCGTCTTTAGCCAGTTCAATATAAGAAAAAACCTTATCTCTGTGTGCTTCAGAAACTAAAGCTCCATGCTGAGTATCTTCCTCCAATGGATCACCAATCTTTAAAGCGCCTACCTTTTTAATAAAAAGTTGCTTGAATTTCTCATAACACGATCGCTCAATATAAATCCTAGAACCACACAAACAAATTTGACCTTGATTTGAAAATGCAGAACGTACAACTTCAGAAACAACACTTTCTAGCTCCTCTTGAGATGAACAAGAATCTGCAAAAACGAGTGTAGGATTCTTTCCACCAAGCTCCAGCGAAAACTTTTTTAATTTTGGCGCAATAATACTCGCGATAAACTTTCCAGTTGAACTACCACCAGTAAAACTAATCGCTTTAATTTTCTCATGTTCTACCAGAGGTGCGCCAATGGATAATCCTGTTCCATGAAGTATATTTATTACGCCTTTTGGGATGCCTACTTCGAGACATAACCTTGAAAATATATAGGCCGTCATTGGCGTAATTTCAGATGGCTTGGCAATAACACAATTTCCAGAGGCAAGAGCCGGCGCAATTTTCCAAGTAAATAAATAAAGCGGTAAATTCCATGGTGAAATACAACCAACAATACCGATAGGTTGGCGCAATGTGTAATTAACACCAACACTCCCCATATCATGGCATTCACTCGAAAATTGAGTTACTGCATTGGCGAAAAAACGAATATTACTGGCACTTCGATAGCTATCGACCACTCTTGCAAAGTTAATTGGCTTACCATTGTCAATCGCTTCTGCTTTTGCTAACTCTTCACTGGAATTTTCAATAGCGTCAGCCAACTTCATTAATAATTTGGAACGTTCTTCACTTAGTAAATCAGCCCAACTTTGTTTAGCTTGTTCAGCTGATTGAACTGCAAATTCTAGATCATCCTCATCAGATTCTGGTGTTAAAGAATAAACTAAACCGGTTGCCGGTTCATAATTATCAATATAATGATTATTCTTTGGTGCGATTAGTTCGCCATTGATATAATTTTGTATTTTTTTCATAATTTATTTCTATTTCTATTTCTATT
>CAZRPK010000292.1:0-1506 GCA_964601915.1 uncultured Kangiella sp.
TATGAAGTTTTTGCTATTTTTACTCCTTTTGCAGGGATTGATTTAGAGTTTAATGCATCTTGGGGAGATGAAATTGACTATTCAGCGATTGAGCTAGCAAAAGTAAAAACATTTATTTCTACAATAGGATATCAAATTAATCGAAATTGGCGGTTTTCAATAGAACACGTCAATCAAGAGTTAAAGAATGATGTTAGTCGTATTTATGATGTGTCGTTTTACAATACACGTTTGTCTTACCAATTAGATGCTCGAAGCTTTTTTAGGTTAACTTACCAAGGTGAAACAGATCAATTAGGTGCAAAAATTAATAATAATGATTTGAAAGATTTATCCACTCAATTACTTTACTCCTATCAAGTTAACCCGTTTACACTTTTCTATTTGGGCTATTCTGACCACAGCTTTAAAACATTAGACTTAAATCATTTACAACGAGATAAAAGAAAAGTGTTTATGAAGTTTTCATATGCTTGGCAGATATAAATATTTAATGGTTTAATAAGTGGATTTTATACGATTGATTTTCTTTTAGTCTTAATCTCATTCTGGTAGAATGCGCCGATTTCGTACTTTTAAGTTTTCTATTTACATCAGACATGTCTATTGACATAAAGCTTACTATTTAATTGAATAATTTGAGGAACATCATGAATAAGCCGTGCAAATCATCTAAGAATTTTAAAGTCTCAATACTAGCCGCTACGCTAGTTTTGAATTCAGCATTTGCTTTATTCGGATATGCTGAAGAAGCAAAACCTACAGAAGCACCTATGTGGAAGTCAAATATTGAGTTTGGTTTTGTTTCCTCATCAGGTGATAGTGAAACAACTAGTATTAATGGTGCTTTTGGGGCTACTTATGAAGTCGAAAAGTGGAAACATTCTATTTTATTAAATAGCTTTTTCTCTGCGGCGACTGATAGTGATACCGACGAAGATAAAACTAGTGCAGAACGCTACACTTTGCAAGCTAAAACGGATTATAAATTTTCTGCCAACGGATATGCGTTTGCTATTTTTGACTATGCTAATGATCGATTTAGTGATAATGATTATCAAACAAGTATAGCCGCGGGGCGTGGTTTTAAATTTGCGCTGAGTGAAACATCTAATTTAGATTTAGAAGTCGGTGTCGGTTATAGACAAACAGCAAAGAACGCTTTAGTGACGACTACAGTTATTTCTCCAACCGTAACTATTACAATTTTTCCAGAAGAGAAGGTTAATGAAACCATTGCTAGACTAGCCGCTAACTATACCGCTGATATTACCGAACATTCTAAATTGGAGCAAAAGTTATCAATTGAGGCTGGTGAAGAAAGTACAGTATCAAAATCTTACACTGGTTTGAGTGCAAATGTTGCAGAGAACTTGGCGTTAAAATTGTCGTTTACTGCAACTCACCAATCGAATGTTAGAGGGGATAAGGAAGCTTTAAATACGGTTACTGCAGTAACCGTTGTTTTTGATTTCTAATTACTCTCTTTATAAACATATTTTCTTT